>CAZAHP010000033.1:0-12342 GCA_964484985.1 uncultured Methylophilaceae bacterium | reverse complement strand
CAGATGCCCAAGTGCTAGAAGCGCAGCCACGTAAAAACATTAAGGTAAAATAATGTCTAGCATAGTATGGTTGTGCTGCACGGTAATAGTGTGTGTCATGATGCATACAAACTTGGCTCAAGCTACGCCCACTCAAAGCAATAGCGAATGGCGGCAAGCTTGGTGGCTTGCCAGCCAATCACCACAGCAATCAAGCCCGCAATGGCTGGTTGGCAACGCACTAAATGCACCAGAAAAAGTGCCCTTAGGTAGCTTATGGAAGCTCATCGTCTACAGCTACAGCATAGACCAAAACTTGCCCGATACTCCCTATGAGTGCCATATAGGCAAAAATGCCGCAACGGGCGACGAATATTGCTGCAGCCAACATGAAACGCTACATCGCGACCTTGCGCTCGCACGCTCATGCGGTGCTTACTTTGAGCCTAAGCGCCTGCAACTCAACAATAGCGAGTGGCAACAATATTGGCAAAAACAAGCGCCTGATATTGCATTGCTGCAACATTTAGAAAACATCAAACCACAAACGGAAATTAAGGTCTCAGAGCTATTAAACTTGCTTAATCAGATGTCGCGCACCAGTGTAGATAAAAGCCGGCAAGCACTACTTGGCCGCCTATTACAGCCGCAGTGGAGCCCCATACTGCCGCAGCTTGGGGGCGCATATCGTTTTAAAACCTACACTTGGCAGCACCCACAATACAAAGGGGCATATTTTGGCGGGGCAGCAGGGTGGCTAGCAGATGGCACCGCATTTTGGCTAGGCGGCACAGGCACTAGCCGCCAAGTTTTATTTAAAGCCGCACCCACGGTTGCTGAACAGCTCTCAACGCAACAGCATCATGAAACAGCGTTTAAAAATGCATGCGTCGCTGTTCACTACTTTAAACGCTACCCTATTGAAAGCGTGCAAACCAACAACAAGCAAGCTGCACCCGCTGGCACCTTAAATGGACGATACACAGTAAAATTTAGCAACGGCAACAGCATCAGCATTCAAAGCAATGGCGAACTTTCGCTATTAAACCAGCAGCAACAATGGCAAATATGGGGCAGGCTAGATGAACAAGAATACCTCGCCCGCGTGCTAGACCGCGAAGCCGATGCCACCATTACCGAAGCCGCAAAAGCCCTTAGCATAGCCGCGCGCAGCTATTTATATCAAAACGCACAGTTTCATCAAGGTTGCTGGCAAATCGATGACGACAGCCACACTCAACGCGTCTCACCCAACCCTGCAAGCAGTGCAGCAAAAGCAATTGTCGCCTTTACTGAAGGCCTAAACCTCACAGGTAGCCCCATACACTTTCACGCCAACAAATCCAGCACCAACGTCCTCAGTTGGCAAGCCGCCATCCAACAAGCCCATCAGGGTGAGCACTACCTCAGCATACTGCACCAAGCCTACCCCAAAGCCACATGGCAATTAGCGCAGCATGAGCAACAATGCAAAAACATGCCCTATGCCCAAGCTTACCTACAGCAAAACCTAAGCACCCTAAAAGCCAGCGCTCAACACATCGCAGGTTTAGAGCCTGTGAATGGTCTTAAAATATGCAAACTAGATTACGGCAACCCCTACGCCGATGCAGACAGCATGAGCATTTACATCCGCGATTGGCGTAGCGAAAACGACCGCGTCAGCCTATGGCACGAATACCTACACCTCGCCCTGCGCTATCACCCCAACGGCAAAAACGAACACTACATCGAAACCCTAGCGCGCCAACTCGCCAGCGCGCTACCTAATACCCAAGCAGCAAAAAGGATACACCATGCCAATTAAATACAAATCTGCAGCGCTCATCATCACCCTGCTAAGCTTGCAACACATAGCCAGCGCTAATGACAGCCAAACAAGCCGCCCACTCAACGGCTGGCGCTATAGCCCATCAAACGAGTCCAACTTCTCACAAACCGTTAACTACCCAGCCACCCGCATCAACAGCGGCGGCCACGCACTCAGCGCCCTCATTATGGGCGACATCAAAGCCAATCCTAAAAGCGAACAAGCCCCGCATCAACTCATTGTCAACGGCGCAAACCTGCCACTCGCAGTAGACGAAGCAGGCCACTATGAACGCCCCTATGCCTTTGGCACAGGCAGCAACAGCCTAGAAATAAAAGACGGCAAAGGCAACAGCCTCGCCAAACGCCAGTTTTACGAAGCCAACCCCAGTAAAACCCGCGCCAAACTCCGCATCGTACTCGCATGGGACAGCGACCATACCGACGTAGACCTACACGTCGTCACCCCCAACGGCGAACACGCATGGTACGGCCAACGCACCATCCCCAGCGGCGGCTCTATCGACATCGACGCCACAGACGGCTTCGGCCCAGAAATCTTCGCCACCCCCAACGCCGCACACGGCAGCTACCAAATCTACGCCAACTACTACGGCGGCAACAGCGAAAATAAAATTATCACCCTATGCAAAGTCGCCATCATCTCTGACGAAAACACCCCAAACGAAAAACAACAAAACTTCGTCGTCCCACTGCGCAAAGCAGGTGAACTGACTTTAGTAAAAAGCTTTGTGTATTGACATGGGGTTAGTAGGGCGTTAACGCTCTATCATGTATTAAAGACACGACACATAGAAACATTGAGTGCTCAGAATTAATCAAGTTAGACTACTTAAATGTAGAACGCAAAATATAGACGGCGGCTTTTCCAAAACCATAGCTTGTTGTAAGAATACTTGCGAACAAATAATACTTGAACAAATCGGGCGGAGGCACAGTAGGACTATCTAAAGCAGGAAAAATTGCCATTAATAAAAACAAGCTAGAATTGGTAAATGCCCCTACAACCATAGCCCAACGCACATGCCATGGTAATGAAACTTTTGCAGCATAGACACCTAAAATAAGTGCCGTCATTAATAAAAAATCGATATGCGCTTGTAACAGCCTAGTAAATTTACCTGCAAAAATTGTTTTTAATGGTGCTACGCCAAAATTTAAACCTACCATGCACCAAGCCAATAATATCGCCATCAGCAGCCACATAGCAGCGCCACGAAGTAACACAATATTTCCTGCATACTTGATATCTTGTTGCACCATAATTTCTCTCCTAGATAACCTGGTAAAGTTGTAAGCTAGAGCTCAGTTAAAATGTCATACTTTTAATACTTTTGATTCAATTTCTGACTGTAAACCTTATCGCCAAAATAACTCGATAGCATGCTAGGTATGTAAGCGGCAACTATTAGCAACATTGATAAAATTAAGTAAAGCCATCGCATAGAGTAAGGGGCTACAAAGCTTGCTGCTGGCTTTTGTTGTTGTACAAATTCGTAAAATTTATTGTCATCTTGCCCTTTGATGTATTTCGCTTTAATCTCACCAGCAAGTGAAATTAAGTACTCCTCTTCAAGCTGAGACAAAAAGCGATCATATTCAGCAAAAGCAACAGGAGGATCTGGTTCATCTTGGCTAGGATCAGCATAGGTCACGCCAACTGCACCTGCGTTATTGTTATCAGTAATAGGCCAATAACCCACTCTTTTATTAGCTGAGTTATATCTTGGCACACCTATTTTTGTATGCCCACCAACGCCAACAAAAACAAAATTATTACCTATCTGAACACCACTTAAATCTTGTTTAATGGTGACATTTACCCTTGGGGCTTCATCGCCATCAGTAAAAAATAACATTTGAGCGGGTACGTTTAAAGAGTCAAAGGTATTGGCGGCGGCTCTCACACCAAAGCTTAGTCGGCTATTTCCTTTCCATGCCATGCGCCACTCAAGGTGGTCGATAGAATCTGTAATAGCGTCTAAATTACTACAGACTTCTAGTGGCGTAATCAATAAAGCCACATTATCTGATGCAAATATACCAATGCTGAAATACGTGCCGCAGGGTGAAATTTGCACTATTTTCTTCATTAGTTGCTGTGTGTAAGCCAAACGACTCACAGGCTGATTGTTTAATTTCTCATCTTCTGCATTCATGCTTTGAGAAACATCGGCTACCAGCAGGTAGTTATTAACCTCTTGTTTTAACTGAATATCAGGTTTAACTAAGGCTAGAAATAAAAAGCCTATCGCTAAAATATAGAGCAGCGTCTCATGATGGCTTTTTAAAAAAGGTAGTATCTTTTTCATGGCATTCCAATCGGCAAATTGCTAAGTTCCATCGTCGATTGTTCTTTGGGTGCTGGCTTCATATTATGAGCCATCACAGAATGCAATAAACTCAAATTAAACTTAGCTAATCGGTCTTGCGGATTAATTCTCAACGCTTGTTCATAAGCCATCTTTGCTTGTGTGTAAGCATAGCGTGCTTCATCTTGTAAGCTACCGTCTTCATTCACTATGCGAATGAGGCCATAGATAAACAAATTATTTCCAATGTTGTATTGAATTTTAGATTGCGTTTCTGCTGTGGGTGATGTTTCAAGCAATTGACCGTATGTTTGCACGGCATGTTTATAATCTTTTTTGTTGCCTTGATCATAGGCAGCCATAAACTTTTGTATGCTTGGATAACTGTCATCTTTAATGAGTTTTCCAGCCCTAATCGCATGATTAACTTGTGTGATTTTATTGATTTGGTAAATCTCATAAGCACCCACAGCAGCGCCTATTAATAATAAAAACCCAAAAATCAGGTTACTTTTTTTGATAGTTTTTATCATGAATGCACCTTTAAATTCTTAATGACCAATATGAGTAAGCTTAAGATTATTGCAATTACAATGAGAGTCTTTGAATAATCACGCCCTGGAATAGTGATTGAGTACTGAATCAAGTTTTTTTCTTTTGAATCAATATACTGTAATGCAGACTCCAAGGCGGTTGGGTTATCAGCCTCAAAGGCCTTATATTTGATTTTTAATGACTTAAAGTACCTGTCTAAAACAATAGAGTCTGGCATTACATTTTCTACCGAGCTGTTTTTAGTAAAGATACTAATGTCATCAGGCTCTCTAAGTACAATCCAATAAAGATTTAGCTTTTTTTCTGCAAATTGCTTATTAATTTTGTATTTAACGTGTGGGCTTAGCTTGCCTGCACCATCAGAAAGCAATATTACAGCTCGTGAACCAGAGCTTTGAATGTGATCAAACAAGCCTACCGCTTGAGTAATACCTGCTCCAATATTCGTTTGATTAAGCGCTGAGCCAGTTGCTGCATTAATCGCCGCGTGTATGGCATCTCGATTACTTGTGATTTTCATGCCATATAGCGCTGAATTTGTAAAACCAACCACGCCCATCATGTCATCTGGACGAGAGTCGATAAATGCAGTAATCAAGCGCCTTGCCGCTGCTGATTTAATTTCAGCTGCCCGGCCACTATTAGATTGCCCAGCAAAAGGATGATCCATGCTCACGCTACGATCAATCACTAAAACAGTTTGCGCTCCCTTGCCAACTTTTTGCTCTTTTTTACTCTCACCTTGTGGCGAAGCAATTGCAAGAATGATGGTTAAAAGAATGAGTGCGGTGATTATTTTTACTACCAAATTTGCCATTTCAGACACTTTGTCTTCTGGCATTATCTCAATCCAAGAGTAAAGTTGCCCTTGATGACTTTTAAAGAGAAATGGCGTTACCACAAGTGGCAAGAGTAGCAGTGCCCACGGATGCAATAAACTCATTTAACACCCCGTTCGCAGTCTCTCAGCTTTTTACTCAGCAATATTAGTTGTGGTATTAATTCGCCATCATCCATGTGCTTACTTGAAAATAGCATAGCGTTAGAACGTTCAAAAAAGGTTTTAATTTCAGCAGATATTGTTGAGAATTTTGGATTTTTTGCTAAAAAATGCTCTAAATCACTTTCAAACAAATTTCCACCATGAGTGGTATTAAATGCTTGATGCAGCAGCATTAAAGCATGCTTGTATGAAGATTGATTTTTAGGTAAAGACTTCAGTTTACGATGCGCTTGTGCAAAAGCACCGTTCATCAATGGTAACCAGTGCCTATCGGCATTCACATAAATTAGCCCAATGAAGCCAAATACCACTGAAGCTAAAGCTAACCAAGCTTGGGTATGATGTGTACTCAAATTAACAAGCTCAGGCTTATACTGTGGCTGTAAATGCTGTTTCGCATTTTTAAGTCCTTCAGAAACCAAAGGTGAAAACCAAAATGACCAAGCGGGCATTTCTACAGACAATGGTTTAGCGCCACCCGATAGTACAAAATTTTCTTTAGGCAACTGCATAACCATAGGCTTGGCTGCGCTAGTAAATATCTGATAGCTCATCTTTACCGTAAATCTGCTTTTGTCTCCTCGTTTAGCGGTCTCTATTGTTGCCTCACGCACTTCAATACCATTTCTAACTTCACCCTTAATAGGCAATGCTGATTTAGGTAATTGATACTGAGCAGCTGTTTCAAATTGAATAGTGCGATTCATCACATCCCCAATTTGAATGCCATTACTGTGAGGTGGATTAATCACTTGGAGATTTTCGACATCTGAATCCAAGGCAAAAACCACCGATGCTGTTAGTGCTAGCTTGAGTAATAACACTATTTTTATCATGATATTTTTCATAGTTCCCTTAAGGTTTTTTAAGCCATCATCTGTTCAAAATAATGTGACATCTGCTCAGGTTCAAACACTTCACTCAAAAATAGTGCCTGCGTATCAAACTTGTTAAACAAAGCCTCTAATGCCATTTTTCTTGCCAAAAATGCAATTTGAAATTGCTTTCTGAGGGATTCACGAAAGAAAAGAGTTCTACTCAATCCTGTTTCTGGGTCTATCATGTTGCCAAAGCCAAACTTAGGCAGTTTGTTATATTCTTGCTCATCCCATAGCACTACTGGAATCACCTGATGAGCTGACATCGCATTCATTGCCTGCTCAATCAGTGTAATCGGCATATGAAAATCTGAAATCCAGAAGACCAAGCCGCGTTGTTGAGTCAAATATTCTGGTACATCCAAAATACCTTCTGAGCCAACCCGCATTTTTATATATGCACTCAGTTGGTCAATCACCTCAAATGACTGATGTATATGATGACTAAGATTAAGTGTGAGCGCCTCTATTACAGACTCGTTGTACGCAATAAAACTAAACACATCTCGTGACTCATAAGCTGAATACGCAATTGAGGCGGCAATCTCTTTAGCCAAGTCTAGCTTTCTTACTTTTCCTCTAAACTGCATGGAGCTAGAAAGATCACATACCGCAAAAATGGGGGTAGTATTGTCTTGATTGTACAATTTGACTTGCACTTGCTCATACGGGTCGCGTAAGGTTTGGCGAAGATCCATACGCCTTGCGTCAGGGTAATCAATTAATGAGGCATTGCCTTTAAATTCAAATCCCAGACCGCGCTGCGTTCCTAAGTGCTCCCCAGAATGAATACTGCTAGACTTCCATGGAATCTGGTAGAAAAACGGCTTTACATAAGCTGGAATCATGCTGCTTTAACTTGTGAAGGCACAGCAACCGTGCTCAGAATTTGTGAAGTTAGCTCTCGCGCTAATTGTGTACGACGATTCTCGTACATAGAGTTGAATACCAAACGATGCGCAATCAACTCATGAAACACGGCGTGAATATCTTCAGGATAAAGACTATCACGGTTCATAAGCCAAGCGTTCACACGTGCCGCCTTAAGTAACATACCCATGCCACGTGGGCTCGCACCTGTATGAATCAAGCGGCTCACATCGACGCTATCAAGTTTGATGCCAAATTTAGTTGGGTTTTGAGTTGACTCCCATAAATCCAAGGCATACTCCTCAAGCACATCACTAGATTTGATATGGCTTTGCAGCACATCTGAAAAAGCATTCAACTGGTCAAATTGCAGCACATTTGACTCAACTTGTTTAGTCAGGCTTTCAGCATGTTGAAATTTAACATCAAACATCAGTGATTTACGTAGCGCTCTATCTTCAGGAATATCAATTGGTATTTCCATCATAAATCTATCTCGCGCCGCCGATGGAATCTCAAAGGTTTCATTCTTCTCAACCTGGTTGCGGTCTGCAAATACCACCATGTGTGGCAAACGGTACTCTTTTTTGAAAGCATTAATATGACGCTCAGCCATTACACGTAACATCAAAGCATGCACTTGCGGACGAGCGCGGTTAATTTCATTGAAGAAAAACACTGATAAATTTTCACCCGAGCGCAAAAGCGGGCCTTCATCAATTTTGGGGCGACCATCTTCACCAAGATAAGTATGGTAGATTAAATCATTTGGCATTAAATCTACCGTGCCTTCAATACGTTCATAAGCACCACCAATACAACGCGCTATCGATTGCAACAAAGTAGTTTTACCTACCCCAACACCCCCTTCAAGCAACACATGCCCGCGAGCAAAAATAGCTAAATTCATCAACCTAATAGCCTTGTCTTGCCCAACAATCACCTTCTTCACTTCACTTTCTAGCTTTAAAGCATGAGCGCGCCAATCTGTTAATTGAATTTCATTCCCTGCATTTTGCATAAGTAATCCTATAAAAAAGTTTAAGACGAAGGTTAGTTGCTTTCTGTAAACGCTTAAGTTAAAATCAGACAGGTCTGTTCACTTATTTACAGTCTACTAGAAGCAATATAAAACATGCAAGAAAATTTTATTGGGGTGAATTAAAAATGAACCATGCTCAAAATTTTTTAGGCACGGAGCAAAGTTTTCTTTTGCGGCAAACAGCTCTCATGCCTTACTTGCAACATTTAAGCCGTGCGCTTTTTCCAAGCAATGCATCACTTTTAACTCTCACAGAACAGTTAATAATATGGAATCAACAGCGTATTAGTAGAAGCAACAACAGTAAACAAGACTTATCAATCGAAGATGTTGCAACATTAAAAAAACTCATCGACACTGCCATTCATCGCTCTACTGTGCAATGCTCAGAAGTTTTTTCAGACCAAATACTTTTTTTAGTTATTGGCGCCATTCAAATTCAAGCTCAAACGCATTCAGAAAAAGCATGGCAGTTAGTTAAACAATCCATACAAATCAATATTGAAGCTAAACAAGAAAAAAAAGTATTACAACTCAGCTTTTGTACCACCGCACTGATTATTAGCTTAAGTGCAATGATAAATTTTAACGCTCAAGTCCACCCAATTCACCATGCACCTACTAACTTCGCAATTGAAGAATCAATCAGTGATGCAGACCCTGTCACTATCAGCATGCTAGAGCTTGCATATAAAAAAATGAAAAGTGGGACTTGCCAACTACCACAAGCCGCCATGCTGCCAGAAGATCAAAGAAATGCTTACCTAAAATTCATAAACAAAGGCGTAATAGAAGTTCAGCAAGTTGAGAGCTTAAGAAAAGCCTTAGGCTATGTAAGCTGCTTATACCCGCAAGAGCTCATGCGCCCAATCATCCCAAGTAAAAATTGATTGTGCAATCACAGCATTGCTTAAAGAAGGAATTTAAAATGAATATGAACGAAAAAATACTTGCAACGGCAACCAGCCTATTTGAGACACGTGGGATTCAAGCTTCTGGAGTAGATACCATTATTGCTGAAGCTGGCATCGCCAAAGCCACCCTCTATAAGCATTTCCCGAGCAAGAATTTACTCATCACAGCATATCTTAGAGATAAGTCTGATAAATTTTATGCATGGTTAAACGCTAGGCTAGTCTCAAAAAAAGCTAATTCCATTGATATTTTAATCACACTTTGTGAGCTTGTTGAGCAATGGATTTCAACACCAGAGTTTCATGGCTTACCATTTCACATTGCCTCGGTAGAGTTTCCTGAACCTGACCATCCCATCAATCAGTACTCAGCTGTATTAGCTGTTGAGCTTCAAGGCTACCTTTCAAAAATAGCCACAACTGCAGGTGCTAAAGACCCCGAGGCACTAGGACAGCAATTAACTATTATTTTTGAAGGAGCAGCCTTAGTAGAAAAACTAAGCCCTGGCTCTGGCGCAGCAGAACGCGCAAAAAATGCTGCAATTACATTAATACGCGCATCTGTATAAGTAACGATACTCTCGTTATCAGATTACTATCTCATGCTCTTTTAATCTGACCCCCATTGATTTGTTTCTTAAAACGAAAACATACGGCGAACTGATACTGAAGAGTTGAGTAATTTAGAGATTATTTTTATAAACGTTTTCTAGCGATACCAAACAAACCAAGGCCACTCATAAACAACCAAGCGGCTGCTGGTACTGGCACAGTTGATGGAGTAGTCACACTACTCACATAACTATCACTGCCACCACTTGCATAGCCTTGAATGTGCAAGCCAACTCGCAAACCACCCGTGCTCAATAAGCTCATGATATCTGTATTAGAACTTAATACTGCAGACAAAATCACGTACTCGCCCACGTTAATGCCATTAGCCGCTCCACCAACTCGGTCTGCGTCTGCATCAGTATTAAAGTTAATAGTATTACCTTCAGGAAAGTTTTGAGAAGATGATGCGTGACCAGTAAACGACACCTGGCCTAGTTGACCTGTCTGCGTCAGGCTAGTAAATAAGTTTGTATTGAGAAAGTCAAAGTAAATATGACCAACAAACATAACAAGACCGCCATTAGCGTTACTAATTTTAAAGTCAACATTATTGCCCGTTTGTGTCACTTGCATGCTTAACTGTGAGGACACATTAACTTCATTGGCGTTTACACCAATAAAATTAACAGTGGCTGCATTTGTATTGACTGCAGATAGCAACAAAGCCATTGCTGCTAGTGATTTAAAAATATTATTCAACATAATGAATTTTCTCTGAATTACACCAACTCTGCTTGTCCTTGTTGGCGTAGAATTTATTTACTGTTAGCTCCTTAACAGTCGAATTAACAGATTACTAACCTTATAACTTGTACGCAATAGCCCATATGGGCTAATCTATGTTCCAATTTCTTTATTTTTTTATAGTCCGTGTCGAGCGTAGCAAATTAATGGTATCAAACTCAATTGATTCTCCATTACTCCACCGTCACGCTCTTTGCTAAATTTCTAGGTTTATCCACATCAGTACCCTTCAACAAAGCTGCATGATAAGCGAGTAGTTGCACAGGTATGGTGTGCAAAATAGGAGAGAGCACGCCTACGTGCCTTGGGGTGCGAATCACGTGTACGCCTTCGGACTCAGTAAAGTGGCTATCGGCATCGGCGAATACAAAGAGTTCACCACCACGGGCTTTGACTTCTTGCATATTCGATTTTACTTTTTCTAGCAGGGCATCGTTTGGCGCGATGACTACTACAGGCATATCGCTATCTACCAGTGCTAGCGGGCCGTGTTTAAGTTCCCCAGCGGGGTAGGCTTCGGCATGGATGTAGGAAATTTCTTTGAGCTTGAGTGCGCCTTCTAGTGCGATGGGGTAGTGGACGCCACGCCCTAAGAATAGGGCGTGTTGTTTGTTAGCAAAGCGTTTTGCCCATTCGCGGATTTGTGGCTCTAAATTAAGTGCGTATTGCACACTGCCTGCGAGTTGGCGCAGGGCGTCTAGGTGTGATTGCTCACCTGCTGGTGTGAGCAATCCCCTTTGTTTTGCTAAGGTTGCGGCGAGTGTGAATAACGCGACCAATTGCGTAGTAAATGCTTTGGTTGAGGCTACGCCAATTTCTGCGCCTGCTCGGGTATAAAACACTAAGCTTGAGGCGCGTGGTATGGCGCTCTCTTGCACATTGCATATCGCTAAGCTTAAATGCTGGCCTAATGATTTGGCGTGTTTTAGCGCTTCCATGGTGTCTAAGGTTTCACCTGATTGTGAAATGGTCACGATGAGTTGCTTAGGGTTAGGCACGGATACGCGGTAACGATATTCGCTGGCAATTTCTACATTGGTGGGTATTTTGGCAATGCTTTCTAGCCAATATTTTGCCGTGAGCGCGGCGTAATAGCTGGTACCGGCCGCTAAAATTAAAATGCTATCTACTTGTTTGAATATGTCTCTGGCTTGCTCACCAAATAGGGCGGGGGAGAAGCTGTTGTCATCAATCAGCGCCTCTATAGTGTCTGTTAAGGCGCGTGGTTGCTCGTGTATCTCTTTTTGCATAAAGTGCGAGTAAGGGCCAAGTTCCATGCTGGCGAGTGATACATCGCTCATGTGAATTTTGCGTTGTACTTCTTGCTGCTCGCGCCCATATATCGTCACACCATCGCGGCGCACATCGGCTACGTCGCCATCTTCAAGATAAATCACCTTACGTGTGACTGAAAGCACAGCGCTCACGTCAGAGGCGATAAAGTTTTCACCTTCACCTAGGCCTATCAACAATGGGCAACCTAAACGCGCTGTCACCATATGCTCAGGCTCTTTGATAGAAATCACCGCAATGGCAAATGCGCCAGTGAGCTCTGCTACCGCTTTTTGCGTGGCTGCCAACAGGGCTAAGCCCTGTGTAT
>CAZAHP010000032.1:0-20045 GCA_964484985.1 uncultured Methylophilaceae bacterium | reverse complement strand
ATAAGCAACAGCAACAAAACAGCAAAAATCTTGCTCCATGTCATATAAAAATAGATGCTTGCAACAAAGACCACGGCTTGTCGAAGCTTAAGGTACGGAGAAACCCAATATAGTGTCAAACTTAACAAGAGTAGTTGTATATACTCAATAGAATTAAAAAGCATGAGTGATTTAATCTTTCATACTGGCATTACTTTGAAATTCAGCAACACTCTCTTCTGGCAACCCTAGACCTGTTAAAACTTGCGATTGAAGTTTTTCCAATGAGTTATCGTTAAGTAGTTTTATTTGTTCATTTTGCATCATAACTTTTCTTTCATGGTGATTATTAATCAAACACTCAAACGCGTTAACCCATCCTTCATAATCAAGCATAAAGATTATACAGCCATCATCGTTAGCTATTTACCTTCAAGCTTTACCTCCGCGTTAACCAAATGTGCTTGCTATGACAATCGAATCATTCATTATTGATAATATCAAGCCATATTCATAAACCATATGAAATACTAAGTTAAAGGCTAGCTTGTAAAAAAGATGCCAGCTCTTTGCTAAACTGTTCAGCCCCAAACTCACTTAAATGACGCATATCACTAAAATAATCTTCAGGATTAACCACATCCTGAATACCTAAATCAATATAACCCACATGATTCTCATATGCCCACTGTTTAAGCAATCTTGAGTTTTTGTTGTAATCATCTCGCCGGTTAAAAACATCAATAGTGACTGGATTAGTGGGCAAGGCAAAAAGGATTAATTTTTTATTGTGTGATAAAACCAGTTGATTTAGCTTATCAAAATACCCGCCATTTGAGGCCATATTTTGCCATGCTTGTGGGTTTAACGGCACAAAATCACGTTTCGGGTCGTATTGAGCTTTCCAACGTTTAAACTCGTCTTCATAGGTTGCTGACTCTTCACGAATGCTTTTATGCGGTTCGAACCCATTCTCTGTGGGACCACTTTTTCTAGAGTTAAACGCAATAATAGAGCTACTTACCATGAACTCAGGCAGGATATAAGAGCGAACCGATGAAGAATAACGCGTCATCCAAAGTGGATGACTGATTAAACTTTTGAATTTATCGATTTTTCCAGATTTACAAATCGAATCCAAATCATGATCTATTCCAAATGGAGAAATCAATATTGGCTTTTGCAAAGCGCCACACGAAACCTTTGATTTAGCGTCAAAAAATTCAAGTTTATCTGTCAATTGCACGCCTAAAACTACATACTTCGAACCAGCCAAAGATGGATTTTTAAGCAACTTAGGCAACAATATTGACCACCACGAAGCACCGAATCCGTCCATCGCCATATTAAATGACTTAATCTGCACTCCATTTTGGTTTAACACATTATCAATAACCTTGGGAACAACCCCCCAATGCACTTCACTGTCCCCAATAAAAATCAAATCCCAACTCTCAGAATTTTGCAATTGGGCTAATTGTTGATCAACACTTAAACTATTTGAATAACTTACTCTTTTGAATAAATCAAGCCTCAAAAGAGTTTCAATAAAAACTAACAGTATCAAAAAAATAATTATGTGCTTACGCATATTTAGAACTGAAAATATATGAAGGGAACCGGTGATGGAGAACCAAGAATCACTGCAGTTAAACATACCCAAAATGAAACATGGTAATTAGTTATAGATTGAAACTTACCTTTCAAACCTGAGCGAATGAAGTATTCAATAGCGAATTGTGCCACCCATAAAAGTAAAACTAAAAATAAAATCGTTTTGTGGATAATATTCAACTCATACATTTTAAAATCAATAATAAAATGTATGAACATATTGCTTCCATGAAAGGCTTGCTGCAAGTCACTGGCTCTAAAAAATAACCAAGTAATATTGATGACAATGAAAGCATAAAACCATGTCAACATATTAATAAATGGTTGAACAAAACTCCCAGATCTAATATTCAGTTTTGGAAAAAAATGTTCAAATACCAATATGGCTCCATGAATTGCCCCCCAAAAAATAAAAGTGTAGTTTGCACCGTGCCACAAACCACCTAATAACATAGTTATCATAAGGGCATAAACTGTAACGCATACACCATTCCTCGACCCCCCAAGCGCTTTATATAGATAATCTCTCAACCATTGCGAAAGAGTAATATGCCAACGACGCCAAAACTCTCTTAAGCTTACTGATATGTAAGGCAGATTAAAGTTTATGGGTAAATCGATATCAAACATTCTTGCGAGACCAACAGCCATGGTTGAGTAACCCCAGAAATCTGCAAAAATTTGCATTCCAAACCCTATTGCCGCCACAAACGCATCTAAAGCAGAGAAGCTTGGAAGATCAAATAACTTATCAACGTTTGGTGCTAGACTCTCAGCAAAAAATACCTTCAACAAGAGTCCTAAAGAAAAAATTGCAAGTCCAGAGGAGAATCTAACTTGATTAAATACAAATGGGCCTTTCAACTGGGGGAGTAATTGTTTTGCCCTACAAATCGGGCCTGCAATTAATTGCGGAAAAAATGCTTTAAAAAGGAGCAAATCAAAAAATTTCTTTTCTGGCGGGTATGCTTTTTTTCTAACATCAACAAAATAACCAAATGCTTGAAAAACAATAAAACTGATACCAAGTGGTAGTGAAAAATAAGCAAGATCAAACTTTCTCAAAGGGACATTGAAGTCTGCTAACAAACCCAAGAAAAAATTTAAGTATTTAAAAAAAAACAAACTACCAAACAAAATAATGACTACTGCCCAACTTGATAACTTTGCATGCCTATCGACATACAAAGCGCCAGCCCATGCAACATAGACTAAAAAAAGCAACAAAATCAGATAGGGCCAAAACCAATAACTGTAGAATAAAAGGCTGGCCCCAAGAAGCACCCATCTCTTAAGTTCTGTCGTTGGAACACCCCAAAACAAGAAGAGTGTCAACGGCATAAAAATTAAAACAAACTCGAAAGAATTAAAGAGCATTAATTATTTTTGCTTCTTTTTTGCAACAATAATTGATCTATATGATGCATTATCAACATCAAATGGGTGAGGGTTTAACACTTTAAGTACCACATCAAAACCTGATTGTTTAATTGCAGTGATTAGTGATGATTCTTTTGCCCAAAATGAAAATGTATTATCAAGAGAAGCTCTTACTTGTTTTTCTTTTTCTTCCTCGGTCGCATTATCTTTATGCTCCCTAAACAAATACCCCTCAACTCCTTTTTTAGTGTATCTCGGGCCTTCCAACCTATGATTTTTTACAGACATTTCAGTACTTACATGCGTATACAGCAACAGCATATCGTCAGTTATACGGCCTAATTCCGTAATCATGCCATCAAAATCCTCCATGCCGAGGTGATGTAAAATACCTGAAAACACCACCACATCAAAAGTGCCAATAGCAGGGTCTAGCTTTCGAACATCTCCTTGAATAATGTTAATATTTTGACCTGTTGCCTCAGCAGAAAACTTTGCTCTATTGACATACAAAGTGCGCCCCTCCACCCCAGTAACATTCGCACCTTTTTTTGCGAACATTATAGAGTGTCCACCTTCACCACATGCCAAATCGAGCACTTTCTTCCCTGATAACGAATGGCCCCTTACTTGCATTTCGGCAATATCTAGCAACACCTTACCAACTATCTCAAGCCCAACTGCTTTCTTGTAAAACTTCTCTTCACTTGAGTTAACACTAAAATAATTCGGTGAAAACTCAATCAAATGAGCCCATGGAATTTCTGGAGATAGCTCGGATAGCTTTAATTTTATTTGGTCTAAAGACAACATGTGCGTACCCACCTTGATAATTTATTTAAATTTAGAGAAGTATAAGTTTTTAATTTTATTTAATTTTTAGGCAGTAGTGTATTAGTTTTAATCTAAGTCCACTCACCGAAGCAACGATTATTTAACTAAACTGCACCATTAAATACTTCATGTGCTTGTTCTATTTACTATTAGAATTTTAACATACTGACGAATCATTTCAGAGACTCCATTGATTTTATTGCGCCCAGATACCGAGGCCTCAAAATATGACCAATATATTAAACTAAATACAAAGATAGTTTTGAGACTTACTGTTGATCAATTCTTTCAATGAGTCGCATAAGTTGAGTCTGTAAAATTAACATGGAAAAATGTGAGTTACAATATTCGCGAGCTTGTTTACACATATTTCCTCGCATCTCAGATTCGTCAAGAGCCTTAACAATAGCTTCGTACCAGTCGTTTTTAACCAAAATCCCTCTTTTTGAATCAATTACTTGGTTATAGACATTAATATCCGAGGCTATAACAGGAATACTTGCTGCCGTATATTCAATGTATTTTGTTGGAGCTTTGCAACGATTAAATGGCTCATCCACGAGGGGAGCAAGCCCTACAGTCCACCCTAAAGTAGACAATTTTTCTAAAAATTCAATATAGCTTTTATTTACAGAATGTCTTTGTATTTGCGTCGAAAACTTTTCCAATTGAGTTGGCATCGAGATAGAACCAAATAACTCAAATCTCACCTCAGGTCGTTCTTTCAAAATCCTCTCAATTGCAGGCACCACTAACTCTAAGTCTTCTTTATGGCCTTTTGACCCCATGTACCCTATGACTATCTCCTGTTTAAAATCCGCCGCCACCATTTCCAATTGCTCACCAAGATATGGTGCATAAATTCCATAAAAAAATGACTTTGTAGGAAACTTACGTTTAAACAATTCTGCTAAATACTCTGTTGAGGGATAAATCAAATCACAGTGTTGCAACAAAAACTCCCTTGTTTCTATGACTTCAAGATTTCCTTGTCGCTTCTGAATTTCAGCCCCTAGACTTGGTGGTATTTCAAGAAGATTATCATCTATGTGATATACAATTGGGACTTGCATATCCCTCAATAAATCATACAAAAATCTTCCACTGTGATGTCCATACCTTGAAAAAATGGCGTAATCTGGTTTAAATTCCCTTATTAATTTCTTGATAGTGCTCTCTTTAATTAATTGAACACGATCTTGAGAAAGCACTGCAAAATTTAACTTCCCTTCTGAATGCAGAGCTTTCAGAGGAATATCAAAGCTAATAAAATAAGTCGCGTTAATATACTCAGTCAAAATAAGTATATTTTTCTTACTTAAGTTTCCTTTGTATAAATGGTTGAACCCATTATCTTCAACATGAAATATTTTTTTAAAGAATTTCAGAAGATTCTTAATCATTACCATTGTCATATTTTTGCTGTTTGCTGCTCTTCAAATTTCCGAATCGCTTCTTGTCTTTTTCGTTTTGCTTCGTATACGTCTTTGTGTTTTACATACCCAGAAATTTTATCCAGTGAAGCGTTTTTCTTATCCCAGAAACTCATTAACAATTGAGGAATAAAATGTCTATACTTTATATCTTTTATCAGTGATGGTCTAAAATAACCCGAATCTACTTCATGTTGAATAGTTTTCTCATCAAGCTTACCTTCAGATAACATACGGCGCACCTCATCAAACCACAAATATCCAAATTTATTTCCGCATTCTGTCCAAGGTTGAGTATAGACATCAGTATAGTGAATAAGTCTTGTTTCAGAGTCCCAATGCTCTAAGCTGTTCCATTCAAAGGGCACCCCATATTTAATCTCTGTCTCATCTAAAATACAAAGATCGTACATCAATTGCTCGTAGTCATATTCACCTGCATCCATGCCAGCTACTATATTTTGAATATCCCAATCCAAACGCTCACAGTCTAAAAGCATCACTGCACACTGCTTTTTCCTTTTCTTAGGTGCGCCTACTTTTTGTGTAGTTACATTTTCAAATTTCACTTCTTGTTGTATTACAACCTTGGCGCCGTCAAATGGAATGTTCCAGAGCTCCCTGATATCATTAAAAACAAGCATATCAGCGTCCATATAGATAGCCTTACCCTTGTAACCTGCTAATTTTGGAATACAAAACCGACTAAATGAAAAACCTGTTCTTTGTCCATTTCTAGGGTCTTGAGGTTCAGGTACTGGCAAATCCATCATGGGAATCACTTCCACTTTAGCATTTGTGTGACGCTTGATAGAGTACTCCAAAACAGGAACAGCCAACTGCTGAGACCTGTCTGTACCGACATAAACTCGAATAACCTCATTTTCGCTCATCACATCTCCTTTATCTAACTTTTAGAACTGTCTATTGCCCAAGCTGCCAAATCACCTAGCCCCTTTGTTATACTGACCTTAGGCTCCCAGTTTAATAACAACTTAGCTTTAGTATTATCTGCACATGCATACCTAATATCACCCACCCTAAACTGCCCAGTAATTGTGTATGAATTTTCAGGTACACCAAGAGCACGCATTAAAATTTTAGCCACGTCTAAAATGGTCACTGCCTCTCCAGAACCAATATCAACAATCGTTCCATGCGGAACGTTTTTATCAGCAGCCAAGACTAAAGCATCGACCACATCATCAACATATACAAAATCCCTAGAGATTTCTCCATCCTCAAAAATAGACAAGCTCTCACCTGAAAGCAGAAGTTTTGCAAATATTGAAAGCACTCCAGTATATGGATTATTTAATGACTGTCCTGGTCCATAGACATTCTGAAACCTTAAAATAGTCGCGCCCCAAGAAGCGCCCTCTCCTGCCTGTGTTAACAAATACTCTTGCATGAGCTTAGTAGACGCATAGACTGATGCTGGTGCAGGAGGAAGCTCTGCATGGCTATTCGATGCTCGGGCTGGCAATACTGCACCTTCAGTAAGCGGCACACTAAAATCTCCCGTTTGCATTTGTTCTGCACTTCTAGGCAAGCCAACATACTCCTTACCCATCGCATCAAGATATGCGCCTTCACCATACACCGCTCTTGAAGCGGCTAAAATAACTTTTCGTGGTGTCTTGACTTTTCTTAGCGCTTCAACCAAGTTAGTCGTGCCTATGACATTCACATTGCAATATCTTGTAGGCTCATCATACGACTGCCCTGTTCCTGTTTCCGCCGCCAAATGATAGACAATTTCAGGACTCGACTCACTTACTACTTGTTGCAATGCCGAAGAATCAACAACGTCTCCATAAACAAAAGTCACCTGCTCTGGAAAAGCCGGCTTGACTGCATTAACTCCATGCACTTGTGGATGGAGGTTATCATATACCCAAATTTTTCTATTTGGATTGACCTTTATCAAAGCTTTGATTAAACGACTGCCTATAAAACCAGCGCCCCCTGTAATTAAAATATTCTGTGCAGTCATAACACTCCCTTATTATCTGATTCACTTATATTACACATATCAACTACAATATCTCTAGCAACATTTCCTAAGCGCGTAACCCTACGTACAAAGTGATTAGCTAGGGTAATGTTACTTTGCCTGCGCTCTTCTGCCGCAATGTCATTCACAAACTGAGCCCAATCTGTTGAGTGTTTAATTTGAGGTAAGGGGGAGTAATTAGACAAATCTAGCTGATAAGCCACCACTGCGACTGGCACACTCTGGCGAGCCGCATCTAGCGCGACAGTTGATGGACTTGTAATAACAGCATCACAATGCGCTATTATAGCTGGTGCCGTGTGTGCCTCCCATTTAGAAGAGCTTGGATCTGCAACAATCAGGTTGGGTAGTGACTTCATTGCGCCCTTATAACGTCTAGTCAACCACATACCAGCATGATGAGGTTTAATCAAAAATATAACGTCTGGGAACCTTTCGGCTAGACGCTCAACATTTGATATAAAAAACTCTCGATATTCATCTGAGTATCGCAGCCAATGAAGATTTTCAAACACTCCGACTACTTTTCTCCCTTGAGGTAGTACGTCATCAAAATTGACTTTATCTACATAGGCAGGTTTGGGGCATCCCATGACAACGCATTTACGTTTTGTTTTAACTGAAAGCTTTGGATGCAGAGTATCTTCTGCACCCCAAAGGTATATACGCTGTGACGCGAAATTTATCTTTTTAATTGAGTGATACTCATCATCGTAAGTCAAACCTGGATTCTCAAAACCATGCTGTATTGTTGTGGTCAACAATTTTGCTTTATTTGCAGCCTCTGTTAGTTGACGTGAAAATCGATGGGGGCCTAAATTTGTTTCTACAACTGAGAATAATACTTTCGCCGATGCTGGGAATTTAAATGCCTCATCTTGACACATACCTTCAACCATCATCAACACTGGAATATGATGCATCTCAAGTAAACTAGATACTCTTGGTGAAGTAGCAGCTAATTTAGTATTGCAGTAGACCAATACACGCTTATTGAGCGCCATAGCCTCCAGAATTATTGGCAATACCATATCTATATCTTGAATAAGATTAATTACAAAAATAACCTCTGCATCATATGAAATTGCTGAACCAACAGAAGATGCATTTGATACTATTTCACTCCAATATTCAAATATCCGACTGCGCCCAAACTCATATGTTATTACATCTTTAGCCGCACTAACATTTCTGTGCGCCAATTCCGGATTAGTTAAATACTTTCGTAACCCATCTCCAAAGTTATCAAACTCAACACATCCTCTAAAAACCTCTACTGCTGGTGTCAACGTTGCTACTACTGGCACATCTGCTAGTAGTGCAGTCACGGTTCTGTTCGCTGATTTACATATACTAAAATCATCAAGAGAATTAGGGATTACAACCACTGACGCCTTCTTTAACTCATGAGAAACTGCTTCAGGAGTCCACTCAACATATTCAGTATCAATTTTAAAAGGCTTAATATGCTTTTCATATTTTTGAAAATTATTCGAAACAATGACCAAAGTCACTGAGTATTCGGTAGCAATTTTTTCTAAATCAGCCTGAATGTTTAATAAATCCAGCATACCAAAATTAGCATATGGGGCTCCATGATTACCAAACCATAGAATAGTTTTGTCCTTTCTAGCCGGCTTAACACTTACTAGTTTCGTTGGCTCAGCCTTACCTCCCCGATATCTCTTCCTGCAGGCATCAAAAATCAAATAAGCTTTTTTGGCCCAGGTTCTCCAATATACGTATTTATATACTTTCTCAAAAACAATTTTAATTAGCCCGACATAAGTAAAGGATCTAGCCAGTTCCAACTTGTAAGCAAGCTTAGATAATCGCCTATGTACGCTTTGATACAAATTAAGCTTTTGACTTTTTTGTGCCTGAACCAACCGACCTCTTATATCTTCTATATCAGGCGCAGTTTCAACCCCATCTGGAATCACTCGCACAACATCTTTTCGTGGCAGTTTTTTTCGAACAAATTCAGCCAATGGCTCTGTAGTTACTACAATTAAAGTTGCAATTGCTGCCATTTGTAAAAAAATGCTGGCTGGCGACAACCTTGCTCGCTCAGACATTGAGCCGTAGGTTTCGATAAAAATATTGTCACACAAGTCTAAAATAACAGGAACGCCAAGCAAAAATGCTTTTTGAGCCAACATATAATCATCGGATGAAAAGCTTTTCACAATAACTAGCACGTCTAAGTCAGCTATATTTGCAAACTCACCATCTGAGAAAACCCTACAGCTCACTCCCTCAGACTCCAATGCCAAAATTGGAAGCATAGCCCTATAGCGCAAACTCGCAATATTTAAATCCAACTTGGATACTTTCCATCCAACAGTCAATATTTTCTTATTCATTCCAAGCCACTATCAATCAAATACCTTATGTAACATTTACCACTCCTCAACATCCCTACCGCTTACCCACGTCATTTTGAGCATCTGCTGATTTTATATATTGCCTAAGTTCAGCGATTTCATTCTTCAACACCTCATACTCTCTCATTTTATGTTGCAAAAAGTTCACGGTAATTGAAGCCTTTTGCTCAATACCGCTAGGCGTTAGAAAATACATATACGCTAGCTTATTTTTGCTATTCCTAAAGTTAGTCGCCTTTATCAGTCCAACATCAACTAAGGCTTGAATACAATAATTGGCCTTCCCCAAACTAACGCCCAATTGTCTCGCCAATTCCCTTTGACTAATTTCAGGGTTAATTTCGATAAGCTTGAGCACTTTGTATCGATATTCATCTGTAAGCATTTTTTTACCCATAAAGATAAAAACACTCCGTTCAAACAATGAACAAAGTGTATCAGCAACTCATTAATGCATGCAAGTTTAGTATTTAAAAAGAATCTGTAAATTTTTTAATATCTCTCAACTGGCGTTTTGTTGGCCTTCCCATGCCTCGCTCGCGTTGCGCGTGGTCGCTTTCTCGGCTGATGGAAAGTTCGGCACGGCGCGCTTGACTGGCTTCGGTTTCTTGGTAGAGTAGCGCGGCTTCTGGGGCGCCCCGGCGTTGGTTAGAGAGGGTTTGCACTTTGACTTCTATTTCAATTTCTTTGGTGCGAATTAGAATACTGGCGCCGATTTTGACTTCTTTAGCAGGTTTGGCGCGGTCGCTATCTACGCGTACTTTGCCGCTTTCTATAGCATCTACAGCCAAGCCTCTGGTTTTAAAAAAGCGCGCAGCCCATAGCCATTTGTCTAGCCGACATTTTTCTTTTTCATCTTCTTCTGCGTTTTGTTTTTGTGCCAAAATGAGCTCGTAATGCGTAATTCAGATTAAATATGGCGGCTAAATTTGTTTTCTGCCATGGTTTTGCGCATGTCTTCTAATGAGCGCTGTACTCTGCCCATGAGCGTGTCAGAGCTATAGTGTCCGTGCTCATCCGGCGTGCCTGCGTGAAGGCCTGTGAGGTGTTCTACACCTTCTAGCACATGGTCCATGGTGTAGATGTGAAATTGTTCTTTTTCTACGGCTTGTATGACTTCTGCATTTAAAATCAGGTGACTTAGGTTGCGCGAAGGTATAAGCACACCTTGCGAGCCGTTAAGGCCGATAGCTTGGCAAAGCTTGAAGTAGCCTTCGATTTTTTCGTTGAGGCCGCCAACGGCCATGACTTCGCCATGTTGATTCATTGCTCCTGTCACCGCCATGCCTTGCGGGAGGGCTAGACCAGTAATTGCCGATAGTAAAGCGTAGAGCTCAGCGCAAGTTGCAGAGTCGCCATCTACGCCATGGTACTCTTGCTCGAAGACGAGTGAGGCGTTGAGTGATAGCGGTGTTAGGCTGGCAAAGCTGGCAGATAACCAGTGCTTGAGGATGAGCAGGCCTTTGTCGTGAGTCGCGCCTGTCATGTCAATTTCGCGGTCTATATTAATGACGCCTGCTTCACCGACGTAGCAGCGCGCAGAGATGCGTATGGGCGAGCCGAAGCTGCTATCGCCTAAATCAACATGTGTGAGACCATTGATTTGCCCTACCGCCCTGCCTTGGACGGCAATCATGAGTTCGCCATCAATAATAGATTCGCGCAACTGCCGCTCTGGTGCGCTGAGTCTGGCGGATTTGGCAGCGAGTGCCGCTTCTATATCTTGCGCTTCAATCAAGCTAGCACTGCGCTGTTCTGCTTGGGATGCACTTTCTAGCAGCAATTTCTTTAGATTATCTAATTGCGTACCGATGCGTGTTTGGCTTTCTATCTCTCGATGCAGCGTCAGTAGCAAGCTCGCCATTGCGGCAGCGCTCAAATGTTTAATTTGGTGCTCTTCGCAGTAGTGCGCTACAAACAAGGCAATGTCTTGATAGATTTTATCAGTAGCGAGCACTTGCTCTACAAAGTCTACTTTTACATTAAAGTAGCGCGCCAACTCTGGCTCTTCTTCTTGCAGTTGGTAATATTCTTCTGGGCTAGTAATTAAGACCAGCTTTACATTGACTGCAAGTGCTTCTGCCGCATAATGCATGGCAACGCTTTGGCTTGATGCGCTTGAGGCATCTTCAATTTGCACGTGACCGTTACGTAAAAAGCGATGCAGTTTTTCTAAAATTTGGCTGCCGTTTTGTTGGTCAGCTTGAATATCACGCAGATGCACCATTAAAAAACCACCATTGGCGCGGAGCAAGTTGCCTGCGCGTAAACGCATAAAATCTGGCAGATTATTACTGCTGTCAGAGCTACTCTCTATGCCGCCAAATAGGCTTTGAAAGCTTGGGTCATCATCATAAATCACTGGAGCAGTTTTCAACTGGAACTGGTCCACCAACACATTGACGCGGTAACGCCCTAAGAAGCTTTCAATGAGGCCATCATTGTCGTTATTACTATTGTTTTGAAACAGCTCGAGATTATCTAAAAAATCCTGCTTAAGCGCAGTGAGATATGACTCAAAATTTTTGGTGTTTTCGACATCAGCCACAAAACATTTGCTTAGCAAAGCAAGTTGCTCTGTCAGCTCTTTACTAGCGGTCATGCGAACTTGGTCAGCCAAATTTGCATCTTGGCATACATAGGCCATGGTTTTTGCCATGTGCCGCACCATGCTCTCAAACCCATGACGCAAGGCTCTAGCTGTGCCCGCTTTTACTCGCAAAAGAAGTGGTTTTTCAGGTAACTCAAAATGGTTGAGATAGATTAAATCTGGAGTGAGTTTGAGCTTGCTTGCCGCCCCTTGCATGGCACTCAACATTAATTCCACATGCCCACAACCAGCTTCTGCCACCACAGCAAGATGAAACCCTTGCCTATGCATATTTAAACCAAATTGCGCAGCTTGGTACGCAGCTTCTTGCCCTATCCATGGAGCGCTTTGCATCTTGCCAGTAAGCTGAGAAGTTTCGGAGAACCCTAGTCGTTTAGGGTCTATGCTAAGTGTGAGCTCGTGGGATGTTAAGTTTTCTAGCATGTACCGCCTTAGTTATTCATATTCCAACGCTCGCGCGCTGCATCATCTGTCATTTTAGCTTCAACCCAGCGTTCGCCTGCGGGGGTGTGCTCTTTTTTCCAAAAAGGCGCTTCGGTTTTGAGGTAATCCATAATGAATTCACAGGCTTTAAACGCCTCACCTCTGTGCTGACTTGTGGTCGCCACTAAAACAATTTGGTCACTTGGTTTGAGCGTACCGACACGGTGAATCACCAATGCATCGATAATATCCCAGCGGGTTTTAGCCTCTGCCACTATTGCTTCTAAGGCTTTTTCTGTCATGCCAGGATAATGCTCTAAGGTGAGCGTATTGACGCTAGCGCCGTCGTTTAAATCTCGCACTTGGCCGATGAATGAAACAACTGCACCAACATCTGCTTGCTTTAAGCGTAGCTCGGCAAGCTCGGCGCCCGTATCAAAATCTTGCGTTTGCACTCTAACTGTCATTTGAACAACACCGTCATTTAGCCGCCTGTCACGGGGGGGAAAAATGCAACTTCATCGCCTTGTTTGATGAGCGCGTTATTTTCAACTAATGTGTGGTTGATAGCGGCGCGCACTGGCGCATTGCCTGCAAACAAATTGGCCCATGTCTCACCACGCGTGGCCAAATAGCCTTTTAAATCAGCAATAGTTTTGATGTTGCTAGGCAACTCAATGTCTTCAGTTGAGTAGTTTAACGATTCTTTAAGCCGAGCAAAATAGAGTACTTTAATCAACTTTGTCTTCTTCCATCACATCGGCATCAGTCACCGCACCGCGCCTACCGCTAATCGCCTCGGTCATCAGCTTAATCAGCTTATCTTTTCTCACAGGGTCATCCATCAAATGCGAGCTAAATGTGACGCCAAATTTTGAGGCATATTGCTGAATAATCATCAGCAAGCCCATTTCATCACCCATTTCTACATTCATAACAATCCTCCATTTTCTTTTGAATTTTCTAGAAGTTCATCTAAGTCATCTACTGGCAGCGCCAATGAAGCTTGTGCGTCACCTTGTAATTCTACACGTTCAATTTGCGCAAAACGACGAGAGATTTTTTGGCTAGTCGTTTGCACGTCTTGCGCATCTTCATGCGCTTGGCGAATATGGTCTGCAAGTTTTTTCATGCGCGTATCAAAGCGACCAAACTCTTTGCCTAACTTGCCCAACTCTTCTTTAATAATATGCACTTGCTTGCGCGTTTCTACATCTTTAAGTACCGCCCGCGCGGTATTAAGCACTGCCATGAGCGTGGTGGGCGAAACCACCCATACGCGCTTGGCCATGGCGTAGTCAATAATATCTGGGTGATAAGCATGTATCTCAGCAAACACTGCCTCAGCGGGGATAAACATGACGGCGCCGTCTGAAGTCACATCGCTAATAATATACTTGCTGGCAATGTCATCCACATGCTTTTTGACGTCTGCTTTAAATTGACGCTCAGCAATGGCACGGTCTGCGGCGCTAACGCCTATTTCATACATGCGGTGATAATTCTCAAGCGGGAACTTGCTATCCACCGCCACCATGCCTGTAGGCTCAGGTAAAAACAAAGCGCAATCAACTCGCGTACCATTGGGCAGCACATGCTGCATGGCATAAGAAGTAGCAGGTAGCACGTTGCGCACCAAGGCCTCAAGCTGCACCTCACCGAATGCGCCGCGTGAGCGTTTATCGCCTAACAACTCCTGCAAACTCACCACATTAGTGGTGAGGCCATCAATCTTTTTCTGCGCTTCATCTATGGTCGCCAAACGCGCCATGACGCTCACAAAGGTCTCGTTGGTCTTTTTAAAGCCTTCATCTAAACGCTCAGAAACTTTGCCGCCAATTTGCTCTAAACGAGCGTCCACCACCTTGCTTAAACTCTCAATACTCTGCGTAAGCGTGGTCGTAGCTTTGAGCATGGTGTCGTTAATTAAAGCTTGTTCGGCTTTGCCTTGCTCAGAAAGCGTCGTATGCAATTTTTCTAAAACCGTTTCACGGGTTTGGGCGAGGCTTTGCGTTTGTGCAAGCTGCAAGCCCTGCATGGCCTCTCGCGTTTGGGCGAGTTCTTGAGCCACTGAGGTGCGTAAACGCTCCGCATTTTCGCTCGTTGCAGAACCTAATCTATCGCCCAATTTATTGAGGCCATCGTTTAAATCAAGCAGCATGGCTCTGTGCTTTTCTTCAAGCTGCACCATCAGTTGTGCATTCGCGTCTTTTTTGCCTAACAATTTAAAGGCAATAAAAACCAATAACATTAAGCATATAAGACTGAGTAATAAAATTGCATATGTAATCATTTGTTAATTATAACTTAAGCAACCCCTTTCACCACTTCAAAAACTATGCAGTTTGTGCCAAACTGAATTTGAAATTTAAAAACTTACTAATCTCGGAGTCATTTTTGATTAAACTCAGACTGCTTATTAGCCAATGGCTAGCCAACACGACTCGCAAGTTGCGCAACAACTTTTATGTGTATCTCGCCTTATTAATTAGCCTTGCCATACTGCTAGACGCTGGGGTGTTTCATATAGGCGAAAACATGCGCGATAAAGCGTTTGATTTAATGGTGAAGCACCGTGTGATTAAGCCACAAGCAGACCCAGACATAGTAATTGTTGACGTGAACGAGGCAAGCCTTGCTGCGATGGCTGACGAATATGGACGCTGGCCGTGGCCACGTCAGGTATTTGGTGAGTTTGTAGAAAACATTGAGGCGCAACAACCTAAGGCCATCGTTTTTGATATTTTATTTAGCGATGCCGATGTTTACAATGTGGATAGTGACGCTTACTTTAATGAGGTCATTGCAGCAACGAGCAATACTTACTTCCCATTCTTACGCTTACCCGAAGAGCAAGACAAGCTCAGCCAAGTCAAAGTCAGCATGATTCCTGGCTTAAAAACCGAGCCCGAAAAAGAAGCCAATGTTGATGCTACCATTGCTGTTGTACTGCCGCATTTTGACGCCGCACTAAACTCTAAACGTTTAGGCACGCACAATATAGACCCCGATAAAGATGGCATCGTGCGGGAATACAAACTCTGGCGTTACAGCTACGGCTGGCAGATTCCTGCACTGCCTTTAGTGGTGGGGCAAAACACTCAAGCCAACTTGGCCTTACCTCAAGACATGCTGATTAACTGGCGCGGCGCACCCTTCACTTATGACTTTGTTAGCTTTAGTGACGTGATGACCGACATGAGCAGCAAAGTCAAAAAACGCCCTGCGAATGAGTTTACCAACAAAATTGTCATCATAGGCTCTACAGCCCCTAGCCTGTTTGACCTCAAAGCCACGCCGATGGCAAAAATCCATCCTGGTGTTGAGATTCTGGCTACGGCTATCGACAATGTTAAACATGGCGATTATCTTCACGTTTGGCGCGGCGTAACACCATATGTGCTCATTAGCTTACTATTAGTCTGGCTTACCACTGCGGCGTTTTACTTTAATGTAGACCGTGAAAAACTCACCAAAGTATTTAGCTTTAGTCAGATTAGCTTACTTGCGCTCTCTTATATTGGCATTAACATTACCAATACCTACCTTGATTTTACTGGGCCTATCACTTGGGCTGTGGCTTTTTTTAGTATTGCCAAAATTTACGCCATGGCTACAGACCGCGCCTTGCAGCGCTGGCTAGCATTTGGCATCAAGCCTGGTGCAGAAGGCACGCATGCCTTATTAATGCCCATTATTATTGAAGCTGAAGAAGCGCTCAGCGATACCCTGCTTAAAAAAATCACACGTCAAATTGAGCTTACTAGCCGCACACCAAGCAATATTGATATGTTAAAAGAAACTCAAAGCGGCATATGGGGTCTATTTGGCGACATGATAGTGGTCACTTGGACTTACGACCATAAAACAGCAGCGTTCGCAGAAGCCGCAAAACAAGACGCAGACAATATAGGCAAGGCCATGCCCATGATAATATCGGGCCTAGGTCTACCTAGCAGCACTGTTGTGCGTTATACCACGCATGATGGCGTTCTCAACGACGCTACCACCCTTGCAAAACAGTGGCGCAGTTTATTCGCGCAGGCTGTTATTAAGTTAGAAAATAGTTAAGCAGTTAAAGGAAACCATGAAACTATCACACCTTATATTCACATTAAGCGCTCTAATATGCAGCGCCATCGCTTCAGCAGCCGATATGGGTAGCGCGCTGAAAGATGACAAATTACGCGCCGAGCCCTACGCAGATGCAAAGATTGCAGGTGACTTAAAACGTGGAGACACTTTAGAAATCATCAGCAAACAAGGAGCATGGCTTAACATTAAAACCAGCAAAGCAAAAGGCTGGGTCAGATTACTCTCTGTCAAACGTGTCACTTCTAGCACCAACACCTCAAGCGCAAGCGACGCTCTTAAAGTCGCCAGCGGCAGAGCAGGCACGGGTAACGTGGTTGCCACCACAGGTGTGCGTGGCTTGAGCGCAGAAGAGCTAAAAGGTGCAAAGATGAATGAGGCTGATATTAAAACCTTAGAGAGCTACACGCTTAGCAAAGAAGAAGGTCAGCAGTTTGCAAATAGTGGCGGCTTAAAAGCCATCTCATTTTCTACACTTAAAGAAGCTAAAGGTGATAAATAATGAAACGCTTATCTTTATTACTGATTAGCTTAATGGCACTCAGCATTGCTCCTGCGCAAGCCTTTAAACTCAAAGATGCGCTCAAAGAGGCAGTCAAACAAAACTCCACTGAAACGCCCGCTGAAAGCAAAGCAGCCGAAACCACACCTGCCAGTAGCTCAACTACAGAAGCCGCAACAAGCCCTGAGACGGCCAGCTTTAATTGGAAAAACCCATCCACAGATGAAGAAGTTGCCCTAGGCCACCAAATCATGGGCAATCTTTTAGGCGCCGCTCCATTGGTAAAAGATGAAGCGCTGCAAAAATACGTCAATCAAGTGGGGCGTTGGGTTGCCAATCAAAGCGACCGGCCTGACTTGCCGTGGCGTTTTGGTGTGATTGAAAGCAATGATTTAAACGCCTTTGCAGCCCCCGGCGGATATATCCTGATTACCAAAGGCCTTTACAAAAGCATGAGTAACGAGGCACAACTCGCAGGTGTGTTAGGCCATGAAATTGGTCATGTCGTAAAAAAACATCACCTCAAAGTCATGCAAAAATCACAACTGATTAACCTTGGCGCAAAACTCTTGGGCGAAAGTGTAGGGCAAAATCAAACAATAGATAAAGTGATAGGTAATGGCGCAGAAATTATGTCACGAGGCCTAGATAAAAGCGCAGAGTTCGAAGCTGACCGCGTAGGCTTAAGCTTAGCTACCCGCGCGGGCTACGAGCCATACGGCTTAACCGAAGTACTACAAATTATAGGTCAAACCAACAAAAACGATAGCAGCGTTGCCCTGCTCTACAAAACACACCCTAGCCCAGATGAAAGATTGCTCAAACTTGGCAATGCAATTGGCAATAAATTAGATAATATCAAAGATGGCAAACTACTTGCTGAACGCTTTTATGTGTTGAAGAACTAAGCTTCAAGGTATAATTTCGTTTTTAAGAACCAAACGAAATCTACCCACTATGCAACAGCAGTATCCATTTAAAGAGATTGAACAACAAGCCCAGCAGTATTGGGAGGCAAGCGCCAGCTTTACAGCGACACAAAGTAACGACAAGCCAAAGTACTATTGCCTCTCCATGTTCCCCTACCCTAGCGGCAAGCTGCATATGGGGCACGTGCGCAATTACACCATAGGCGATGTGCTAAGCCGCTTTCATCACATGAAGGGCTTTAATGTATTGCAGCCTATGGGCTGGGATGCGTTTGGTCTACCTGCTGAAAATGCTGCTATACAAAACAGTGTGCCTCCAGCTAAATGGACATACGACAACATTGCTTACATGCGCAAACAGCTCAAATCACTTGGCTTTGCCATTGATTGGTCACGCGAGTTAGCCACCTGCCAGCCAGAATACTACAAATGGAATCAATGGTTATTTTTACGCATGCTAGAAAAAGGCATCGCCTACAAAAAAACCCAAGTGGTGAACTGGGACCCAGTCGACCAAACCGTACTCGCCAATGAACAAGTGATTGATGGCCGTGGCTGGCGTACTGGCGCACTCGTTGAAAAGCGCGAGATTCCAGGCTACTACTTCAACATCACAGGCTACGCGCAACAACTGTTAGATGACTTAGACAAACTACCAGGCTGGCCAGAGCGCGTAAAAACCATGCAAGCCAACTGGATAGGCAAAAGCGTAGGCGTTCGTTTTGCCTTCACGCATGACATTAAAAACAATGACGGCACATTGATTGATGACGGCAAGTTGTGGGTATTCACCACCCGTGCCGACACTATCATGGGCGTCACTTTTTGCGCTGTTGCGGCAGAGCACCCTCTGGCAACTTTAGCCGCACAAAACAACGCCCCACTTCAAGCGTTTATCGAAAAATGTAAACAAGGCTCAGTGATGGAAGCCGACATGGCGACCATGGAAAAAGAAGGCATGGACACAGGTCTCTTTGTCACGCACCCACTCACTGGCGAACAAGTGCCAGTGTGGGTAGGCAACTATGTGCTCATGACCTACGGCGAAGGTGCCGTGATGGCCGTGCCTGCGCATGACGAACGGGATTTTGGCTTTGCTAAAAAATATAAGCTCGCGATTAAGCAAGTGATTAGCGTCAATGGCGCAGAGTTCTCAGACCAAGCATGGCAAGAATGGTATGGCGACAAATCTAAAGGCGTTTGCATCAACTCAAGCCAATATGATGGATTAAACTATGAGCAAGCGGTTGACGCGATTGCGGCCGACCTCAAATCTAAAAACTTAGGTGATAAACAAATCAATTGGCGCTTGCGCGATTGGGGTGTTTCTCGCCAGCGTTATTGGGGTTGCCCAATTCCTATTATCCATTGCGACACATGCGGCGACGTGCCTGTGCCGGACGACCAGTTACCTGTAAAATTACCAGAAGACTGCGTTCCAGATGGCTCAGGCAACCCACTAAACAAGCTAGAAAGTTTTGTGAATTGCGCCTGCCCCAAGTGCGGCAAACCTGCTAAACGCGAAACTGACACCATGGATACCTTTGTGGATTCCAGCTGGTATTACTCACGCTACGCCAGTGGCTTTAGCGCTGAAAGCATGGTGGATGAGCAAACCAACTACTGGATGCCAGTAGACCAATACATCGGCGGTATTGAGCATGCCATTTTGCACTTACTTTACTCACGCTTTTGGAGCAAAGTGATGCGCGACTTAGGCTTGGTCAACTATGACGAGCCTTTCGCTAACTTGCTCACGCAAGGCATGGTGCTCAACCACATTTTCTCGCGCCGCACAGAAAAAGGCGGCATTGAATACTTCGCACCTGAAGAAGTAGAAATTC
>CAZAHP010000031.1:4541-20249 GCA_964484985.1 uncultured Methylophilaceae bacterium | reverse complement strand
GAGTTGCCCGCGCGCGTGCGAGCAGATCAAAAGCGGCTTACACAGATTTTGATTAATATTTTAGGTAATGCTGTTAAGTTTACTAAAGAGGGTAGCATTTCATTTAAGCTCACTTATGCGCGAGAAATTGCACATATTGAAATTACTGACACAGGGCCGGGAATTAGACGCTCGGAATATGAAAAGATATTCGAGCCATTCGCTCGTGGAAGTGCTGCCAATCAAATCAATATTGGCGGTACTGGTTTGGGTTTGACGATTAGTAAATTGCTGACTGAACTAATGGGTGGCGAGCTTAATTTCAAAAGTGAGGTAGGTAAGGGTACAAGTTTTCAAATTAGATTGTTTTTGTCTCAAATTCACCAAGAAAGCCAAGATGAATCAGTTTCCTATGCAAATCGTATTGCTTATTTAGGCGCAAGGCGCAAGGTGCTTGTTGTGGATAATGAGCAAGTGGATAGAGAGCTGATTGTGAATATTCTTACGCCTTTAGGCTTTGAGGTGGCTGAAGCCGCAACAGGTCAAGAGTGTGTAGAAATATATCAAACCTTCAAGCCAGACGTGATTTTAATGGATCTGGCCATGCCAGTGATGGATGGTTGGGAGGCGTCGTATATTATTCGTAAAGTACATCATTCTGATATTCCAATTGCTATTGTATCTGCCAATGCATATGATAAAAATTTGGAAAATGCAGCAGGTATAGATGCCTCAGACTTTATTGTTAAGCCAGTCAATGTAGAGGAGTTGTTGGATTGGCTTGGTAAGCATTTGCAAATTGACTGGGTAAGTGCCACCGCAAATCTGCCTATGAGTTTGCCTGTGTATGAAGAACCAATTTCACAAGCAGCTTTAGTCACGCCTTCAGAGCAAGATTTAGAGGAGTTGTTGCGTTTAGCCAATTTAGGATACATTAAAGGGATTAACGAAAAGTTAGACCAAATTGTAAATGCAGATGAAAGTTACACAGCTTTTGCTGAAATGATGCGACAATTCACCCGACAGTTTCAAACTGAAGCACTGAAAGCCTACATTCTAGATTTAAAATCATGAGCCCAATTAATATCTCACCCACGCACCCAGCGCTAGTCTTAATCGTCGATGATGTATTAGACAACCTCGCTGTTTTGCATGACGCGCTAGATGAAACTGGCTATACCGTGCTTGTTGCAAGTAACGGAGCTGCGGCATTGAAAATTGCCAAAGAGGCGCAGCCAGATATTATCTTGCTAGACGCCATCATGCCTGAGATGGATGGTTTTGAGGTGTGTACTAAACTTAAGGCAGATATCGACACACGAAACATCCCAGTCATTTTTATGACAGGCTTAACTGAAGCTGAGCATGTTGCAGCCGCTTTTGATGTGGGTAGCACTGACTATGTGACTAAGCCTATCAGGCCAAAAGAAGTGCTTGCGCGCATTGCTTCACATATGCAAACAGCAAAAATGATGAACCAAGCTCGCAGCACTTTAGATGCTTTTGGTCAGGCTGCGCTTGCTATAACCCTGCAAGATAGCAAAATTATCTGGCAAACCCCCTTGGCTAAGCGATGGATGAAGCAATACTTTTATGAGGAAGATGATGTCGAAGGTATTTACACACCAGAGCGGCTAAAAAGTTGGATATCTCAGGTGGCTGAAGACGTTAAGGCGGGCAACACATTGCAAGCACTGACTGTTATTAAAGGCTCTAATCGCTTGCATCTGAATGTGGCGGATCGTGACAATGAAGAGCAGTGGGTCGTGCTATTGACGGAAGAGTCAGACGAAGTGCAGATTGAGGCTTTGATGACCACGCTCAAACTCACCAAACGAGAGTCTGAAGTGTTGTACTGGGCGACTAAAGGCAAAACGAATAAAGATATTGGTGATATTTTAGGCACTAGCCCAAGAACGGTGAATAAGCATCTTGAGCATGTGTTTGTGAAGTTGGGTGTTGAAACAAGGACCGCAGCCGCTTCATTGGCTGCATCTAAGCTTAAAGGCCTTAAATAGGGAAGGCTTCAAAATAATTGAATTTTGCGAGCAACCCTTTCTGTGTGTGCAAATGAAAAGCTTGCGTAGAGGCTAGAATGGCTGGCTTAAGCCTTATATTCGAATGGCATGCTCCCTGCAGGTGTACTTTGCTCGTTTTGGCGACTTAATTTCGTATTTCACTTATTTTTTGCTTAGCCATTCATTGTGGCAAAAGTCGGTTTGCGGTAAAATTGATTCCCGTCTGCAATGTTCAAAAAGTGTTCCCATGACCAAATATGTGTTTGTCACCGGCGGTGTTGTTTCTTCTTTAGGTAAAGGCATTGCGGCTGCGTCGCTTGGTGCAATTCTTGAGTCTCGTGGTATTAAAGTGACCATGCTCAAGCTCGACCCTTATATCAACGTAGATCCTGGCACCATGTCACCATTTCAGCATGGTGAGGTGTTTGTTACAGATGATGGCGCAGAAACTGACCTTGATTTAGGCCATTATGAGCGCTTTATTAGCGCGCGCATGAGTAAGCGCAATAACTTTACGACTGGCCAAATTTACGAAACCGTGATTAAAAAAGAGCGTCGCGGTGAGTATTTGGGTAAAACCGTACAAGTAATTCCACACATCACCGATGAAATTAAAGCCCATGTGAAGCGTGGTGCTGAGGGCGCGGATGTAGCGATTGTGGAAGTTGGCGGTACGGTAGGTGATATTGAATCACTGCCATTCCTAGAGGCGATTCGCCAAATGGGAATTGAAGAGGGGAAGAATAACGCTTGTTATATCCATTTAACCTTACTGCCTTGGATTCCAACCGCTGGTGAGTTGAAAACCAAACCAACTCAGCACTCGGTAAAAGAGTTGCGTGAAATTGGTATTCAGCCTGATATATTACTTTGCCGCGCTGACCGTTCTATTCCAGAAGATGAACGCAAGAAAATTGCGCTGTTCACCAATGTGTCACCAGAGGCAGTTATCTCAGCAGTAGATGCTAACTCAATTTATGAGATCCCAGGTCTGTTGCACGACCAAATGATAGACCAAATTGTTTGTCATAAATTAGATATATTAGCAAAAGCCGCTGATTTAACTGAGTGGAAGCACATTGTTCACGAGTTAGCTAACCCTAAATACCAAGTGAATATTGCATTTGTGGGTAAATATGTAGATTTGACTGAAAGCTATAAATCGCTGACAGAGGCTTTAATCCACGCAGGTATACATACGCACTCTAAAGTTAAAATCCACTATATCGACTCTGAAGATATAGAGCGTGATGGTACTGCTGCACTCAAAAATATGGATGCTGTTTTAGTGCCAGGCGGCTTTGGTAAGCGCGGTACAGAAGGCAAAATCGCAGCGATTCGCTATGCGCGTGAAAGCAAAAAGCCATATTTGGGCATTTGCTTAGGTATGCAATTGGCTGTGATTGAGTTCGCACGTAACGTGGCAGGTTTAACAGATGCCAACAGTACTGAGTTTAATCCAGATGCACAGCACAAACTGATTGGTTTAATTACCGAGTGGGAAAATGCTGATGGTAAAGTAGAGGTGCGTAGCGAAGACTCTGACCTCGGCGGCACCATGCGTTTAGGTGCGCAGAGTTGCCCAATTGAAGCTGGTACACTAGCTGCAAGTATTTATGGGGCATCAGTAAACGAGCGCCATCGCCATCGTTATGAAGTGAATAATCATTATGTAGAGCAGCTCAAAGCAGCAGGTTTAGTGATTTCAGCACGTACGCCAACCGAGCAATTGTGCGAAATGATAGAGCTGCCTCAAGACGTGCATCCATGGTTTGTAGCTTGTCAGTTCCACCCAGAATTTACTTCTAATCCGCGCAGAGGCCACCCACTGTTTACAGCGTATGTGGCTGCGGCATTAGGTAACAAAAAGTAAGCAATTTAATCAAAAAAGGTTTTTATGAAATTATGTAACTTTGATGTAGGTTTAGAGCACCCGATATTTCTTATAGCGGGTCCGTGCGTGATTGAATCTAAGCAAATGGCTATTGATACTGCTGGGCAGCTCAAAGAAATTGCTGCGGCTGTGGGTATTCCGTTCATATATAAATCTTCATATGACAAAGCGAATCGTAGCTCGAATAAAACTTTTCGCGGTTTTGGCATGGAAGAGGGCTTGAAAATACTAGATGAAGTACGTGCGCAAATTGGTGTGCCTGTGCTGACTGATGTGCATACAGAAGAGCAAGTGCCACATGTGGCAGCGGTGGTGGATGTGTTGCAAACACCCGCATTTTTATGTCGCCAAACAGACTTTATTACTGCAGTAGCGACCTGCGGTAAGCCTGTTAATATCAAAAAAGGCCAGTTTTTAGCGCCAGGCGACATGAAAAATGTAGTACAAAAAGCAAAAGAAGCGAATGGCGGTGCCGATACTATTATGGTGTGTGAGCGCGGTGCTTCATTTGGTTATAATACACTGGTATCAGATATGCGTGGTTTGGCCATTATGCGCGAAACCAATTGCCCAGTTGTTTTTGATGCAACGCACTCTGTGCAGCAACCTGGTGGGCAGGGCGACAAAAGTGGTGGGCAGCGTGAGCATGTGCCAGTGTTGGCGCGTGCAGCGGTAGCCAGCGGCATTGCAGGCCTGTTTATGGAGACGCATCCTGACCCAGCTAAAGCTCTGTCAGATGGCCCGAATGCATGGCCTATGCATAAAATGCAAGATTTGCTGCATTTACTAGTAGATTTAGATAAACTGGTTAAAAAAGCAGGGTTTATTGAAGCCACCTTGTAGTGTTTGCTCTAAGCAGATGCTAGCTGCGCTAAATTTTTTAGTTTGGGTCGCTTGATTCATGTGCTCATGAATCAAGTGGCATTATTTTTTTGTTTTTAATTGTTTTTCTCCGCATTTACTTGCCAACTAAGCTAGTAAATAAGGTCTTAAATTAAGGAAATCAAAGTATGAGCGCAATTGTAGACATCATCGCCCGTGAGATTATGGACTCACGCGGCAACCCAACCGTAGAGGCAGATGTACTGTTGGAATCTGGCGTGATTGGTCGCGCTGCGGTACCTTCTGGTGCCTCAACTGGTACTAAAGAAGCTGTAGAGCTGCGTGATGGCGATAAAAGCCGTTATTTAGGCAAAGGTGTGCTACAAGCGGTTGAAAATGTGAATACGGAAATTGTTGAAGCCATTATCGGATTAGATGCCGAAGAGCAAAGCTTTATCGACAATACTTTGATTGAATTAGATGGTACAGAAAACAAAGCACGCTTAGGCGCAAATGCTATTTTGGCAGTGTCTATGGCCTGTGCGCGTGCAGCGGCTGAAGAAAGTGGCTTGCCACTTTACCGCTACCTTGGCGGCTCTGGTTATATGCAATTACCAACACCGATGATGAACATCATCAACGGTGGTGCACATGCTGATAACAGTGTTGATATTCAAGAATTTATGATTATTCCAGCAGGCGCACCTAGCTTCCGTGAAGCTTTGCGTTACGGTGCTGAAGTGTTCCATGCATTACATAAAATTCTGCACAAAAAAGGTTTGGCAACTACGGTGGGTGATGAAGGTGGTTTTGCGCCTAATTTGCCTTCAAATGAATCTGCAATTCAATATATTCTTGAGGCGATTTCAGCAGCAGGCTACGAGCCAGGCCGTGATATTTTGCTAGGTTTAGATTGTGCAAGCTCTGAGTTTTATAAAGATGGTAAATACCACCTTGAGTCAGAAGGCATACAACTAAGCTCAGCGCAAATGACCGATTATTTAGCCGCTTGGGTAGATAAATACCCTATCATCAGCATTGAAGATGGCATGAGTGAGCATGATTGGGATGGCTGGAAATTGCTCACAGACCGCATGGGTAAAAATGTGCAATTGGTAGGCGACGATTTGTTTGTAACTAACGAAAAAATCTTGCGCGAAGGCATTAAACGCGGCGTGGGTAACTCTGTACTGATTAAAGTTAACCAAATCGGTACTTTGACTGAGACTTTCCAAACCATAGAAACAGCAAAACGTGCTGGTTACACTTCAGTGATTTCACACCGCTCAGGCGAAACTGAAGATACTACCATTGCTGATATTTCAGTGGCTACTAACGCATTACAAATCAAAACTGGCTCACTTTCACGTTCAGAGCGTATTGCAAAATACAATCAACTCTTGCGCATTGAAGAAGAGTTAGGTGATGCTACTGGTTACGCTGGTATGGGCGCTTTTTACCATTTAGGTCGCTAATTTTAGCGTCGCCATTTGCGAGCACTCACGCTTATTTTTGTGATTCTTATTGCCTTGCTACAGTATCCACTGTGGCTAGGCAAAGGAAGCTGGCTGAGAGTTTGGGATTTAAATCGCAAAATTGAGGCGCAAAAAACGGTGAATGCTGATTTGAAAGCCCGCAACGATCAAGCGGATGCTGAGGTGCGTGATCTTAAGCAAGGATTTGCGGCGATTGAAGAGCGCGCGCGCAGTGAGCTTGGCATGGTGAAGCAAGATGAAGTGTTTTATCAGGTGTTGCACTCTGAGTCTACCATTCCACCTAGTAGTGACGAAGGCTTGAAAATGTCAAAAACCGCAGAAACTACAAAAGCAAATAAATCTCTGCCGCACTCTGGTCAATAAACCCCTCCTATTTTTATTCTAATCAGCTTTTTTATCTGAGCTGAATGCACAGTAATTTCAACAGTATGAGCCGTAAGTAAACATCTACCGCATACTGCTCAATCTTGTCACACACGTATTGACCATCAACCCCCTATAAAACACTAAAGCACTTAATAAGCGCGTTAGCGCACAGATAGATTATGTGCGCTGATGCAAACTGAGCTTTTGTTGAATATTGGGAGTTAAAGCTATGAAGTCAGATCATCAAATACAATTAGATGTGCTTGCCGAACTTAATTGGGAGCCTTCAGTTAGTGCCTCAGATGTGGGTGTTTCAGTTAAAGATGGCATCGTGACTTTAAGCGGTCATGTGAAAAGTTATGCTGAAAAATGGCATGCAGAGCAAGCTGCGCAAAGGGTTGCTGGGGTTAAGGCTTTGGCTATTGAGTTAGAGGTGACCTTGGAGGGTAATAGTATTAGAAATGATGTTGATATAGCACGCTCTGCTGAGAATGTTTTGGAGTGGTTAATATTGCCTAAAAATGCGGTAAAAGTGGTTGTAGAAAAAGGCTGGATTACGCTTTCTGGTACTTTAAATTGGGAGTATCAGCGGCTTATTGCTAGTACGGCGGTTCGTTATTTGATGGGGGTTACTGGGGTAAGCAATCAGATTGCCATTCAATCTGGAGTGAACTCCACTATGGTGAAGTCTGATATTGAAGCAGCATTAAAAAGAAGTGCCTCGGCACTTGCTCAGAAAGTGAATGTTGAGGTGAAAGATGCAAATGTTACCTTAACAGGCGCAGTGCATAACTGGACTGAGCGTGAACTAGTGAGGCATTCGGCATGGGGTACGCCTGGGGTGCATCATGTAGTGGATAATATGACGATTGCGAATTAATTGCTAACGATTAAACATAGAAAACACTGGGTGATGCAGCTTAAACGTTTATTGAGCTTTGAGCATGGAGTGGCCGCTTACCGATTAGATTATATGGTGTATGCACTGGCCATTTTGCTACTGTTCTTTTATCTTGTGAAGGCCGCACCCAGTGAGCTAAGTATAGAAGTGTTTGTGTTTACTTTGCTGGGGTTTGCTATATGGAGCCCGCTTGAGTATGTGTTACACCGTTTTATTCTGCATGGATTTCAGCCTTTTAAAGGCTGGCATTCCTTGCATCATCAGCGCCCGCATGCCTTGATATGTAGCTCTACACTCTTAAGTGCAACCCTAGTGATGTTCATGGTATTTGTGCCCACTCTTATGTTTGGCAACTTGTGGCGGGCTTGTGCTTTAACTTTAGGGCTATTAATAGGCTATTTGGCTTATGCGACTACTCATCACGCGATACATCATTGGCAATATAAAAGCGCATGGCTGGCCCGCAGAAAGTATTGGCATCACTTGCATCATAGCGTGGCGAACCATGCTTGTTTTGGTGTGACAACGCCTTTGTGGGATTACGCATTTAGAACTGCAAATGCTACTAAACTTCTAAATCGTCAGCGCTACGGCGTAACCAAATCTCAATTAGACCAATCGTCACGGTAAGAATCATCGGGCCTAACACCAAACCCACAGCGCCAAATAGTGCAATACCGCCTAATACTGATATAAATGATAAGACGGTATGTAATTTTAGACGTTGACCAACCCAAACTGGACGTAGCAAATTATCCACTGTTGCAATAATCAATACTCCCCAAAGCATAAGAATAGTAGCGTCTAACCAGCGTTCTTGCAGGGCTAAAAATAATACTGCAGGCGCCCAAATGACAAAAGCACCTAGCATGGGAATCACTGACATGAACGCCATAATCGTTCCCCATAACAATGGGGCGGGTAGACCTAGCCACCAAAACATCAAGCCACCTAGTGCACCTTGAACTGCGGCAATCGCAAAGGTCCCATAGACAATGGCTATGACAGTATCTGCTACTTTAGCATACAGTCTAGCCATTTCAGCCCGTGTTAGAGGAGACAATCGCGTGACAGATTGAAGCGCTAAATGACGGTCACGCAAGAAAAAGAATAACATGTAAAACGTTAGGCATAACTCTAATACCTGAAATATTGAGCCTCGCAATACTGAGCCTGCTGAGGCTGCAAGCCAACTAGATAAGATTTTAACTGAACCTGATAAATCAATATGTTGTCCAACTTTATTCACAATCAGAGCCAGTTGTTGATGAGTCGCTAAGGTATGTTGCCACTCTTTAGTAGAAATTGAGTTTTCAATAAGTTGCGCATTATTCATTGCTTGTAGAACCAATTGTTGAGCGACAAATGAGAGCGGAAAAATGACGATAAAACTAATCAGCAACACAGCAACTAGCGCGGCTAAGTTTCTATTTTTTAAATGATTTTCGAGCCAGCATTGTAATGGGGTAAATAAAATCGCTAATGCTAAAGACCATGACAGCACCGTGAGAAACGGCAGGGCCATTAAATAGCATAGGTAGACACCACTGATGGTGATTGCAATCACCATGATGATGCGGAGTTGATCTGGAGCGTTCCATGGGTGCTCAGCTGGTGGAATAGACATAGTAGTGATTGCGCTCAAGTAAGAGGGAGTTTTATATTTTGCTACAGTGAGGGGGAGGTAGTCTGTTTGTAAGCGCACATAGTGCTTTTGCAAATGCTTAGTACGTTGGCAAACTGAAAAATGTGTATATTAATAGTAGGCTGACACTTTGGCTCTTGTATAAGTGCTTAAGCTTAGCATATTAAAAGTGATTAAAGGTGGTATGAATGCAGCAGTATCAGAATGAACATGTATGCCCGATTTGTAATACCTATTTGATTCGCATTCGAAGAAAGTTGAGTGACCGAGTTCAGAGTTTATATATTCCCGTGCTGCGATATAAATGCCCTAATTTATCGTGCGAATGGGAGGGCGTGCTGAAGCTTAAGCGTGGTAGCGCACTGAAATAAAAAATTTTTTTCTGCAATATACTCAATCGCTTAACAAATTAATTGAGGGTATTGAAAATGAAAAAAAACCTGATGCAACATGAAAAGCCAGTCTGGTTTATTACAGGGTGCTCTACTGGTTTTGGTCGCTACTTGGCAGAGTACGTCTTAAATCTTGGCTACCGTGTAGTAGTCACAGCGCGAAATATCGAAGATATTCATGATTTGAATAAAAGTGAAGCTTTAGTCTTAAAACTTGATGTGACTAATCCTAAGCAGATAACAGAGGCTGTCAAAGAAGCAGAGCATCATTTTGGGCACATTGATGTATTGGTGAATAATGCAGGTATTGGATATTTTGCTGCAATAGAAGAGGGCGAAGATGCTGAAGTGCGTCGACTGTTTGAAATTAACGTATTTGGTATGAGTGAGTTGATACGTGCAGTGTTGCCCACGATGCGTGCACGTAAACATGGGGCAATTATTAATATATCTTCTGTGGCTGGTATTTGTGGGTCACCAGCACTTGGTTATTACAATGCCAGTAAGTTCGCAGTTGAGGGCTTGTCTGAGGCGCTCTGGCAAGAGGTTGAGCCATTAGGTATTAAAGTGATGTTAGTAGAGCCTAGTGGCTTTCGTACTGATTGGGCAGGCCGTTCCGCACATGAAAGCGAGCATCAAATCGCAGATTATGCCGCTACTGCTGGCGCATGGCGTGCGCAGTTACATGAAATTTCAGGAAAGCAATCTGGTGACCCAGAGCGTGCAGTGCATGCGATAGTAGAAGCCATTGAGTCGTTTAACCCGCCACATCGATTGCTGCTAGGTAATGATGCTTTTGAATCGGCCACCGCCAAAATGGAAAAGTCACTGAGAGATTTTCGTCGGTGGGAAAAGTTAAGCCGTAGTGCAGATTTCCCTGAGGCCATCATAGAGTCAAAAGCGGCATAAATATTAGGAGTTCGCGCTTATTCATCTTTATTTGCAAGATGTAATAAGCGCTAAAGGCGACTATTTTTTAGGCTTGTCAATTTCATGGCCAATGACGCCACCTACTGCCGCGCCGCCCACTGTGCCAATTGCGCTGCCACCTGTCAGTACGGCGCCGCCTACAGCGCCTACTCCTGCCCCAATTGCGGTACTTTTGTCTTGTGAAGACATGCTGCTACAAGCCCCTAGCCCGAGAGCTAGGCTGGTAAAAAGTGCAATACCTGTTAAATCGTGTGTGTTTTTCATCATATCACCTCTATTTGTAGCGTTTTTACTGAAATATCGTTTAGGTTTTACCGTAATGTAGCTTGGCTTTGTCTATACAAGTTGATTTGGCAGTGCTAGTTAATGCATCACATTTTTCTTTAGCAAGTTTGTATTGAGCTTCAGATTTATCTTCATTTGCATCTTGGCGCGCCTCATTCATTTCTTTGTTTTCTTTGCTAGTAGCGTCTGAGTTTTCTTCAGTGCGCTCTGACCTTGCATCAGATGTTTTCATTTTTAATTTTGCATCTGCCTTGGCGTTGGTTTGAATGACGCTAGCTTCTTTAACACATACGTCTTTTGCATTGCCTGCTAGGTCATCACACTTTTCTTTAGAAACGGCATAGTCGGCATTGGCTTTAGCAACGCTCGCTTTGTATCGACTATCAACACTGGGTTTGTATTCAGCTTCTAAGTCAGCTTTAGAAATATTTTCTTTGCCTTTTGCTTGTTCTTTGCAGATGTCATTAGCGTTGTCGGTTAAGGTGCTGCAAGCTTCTTTATCAATTTTATACTGTGAAGATATTTTCTCTTTGCTGAGTTTATATTCGTTCTTGGTCATGCCTTGCGCAAGTGCAACCGTGCAAAATGCCAAGCTAATGGCCAAAGCGCTTGCTTTGATGGTAAGTGTATTCATGGTTTTTCCTTAATTGTATTGGCTGATAGAGCAGAGTGAATTTTGCAAATGATTGCTGACAAACAAGGGAGTGTGTTTGCCAGCGCAGAGTATTAAGTTTTCATACCTGTTTGCGCACCTGCATATTTTTTGCTGATTTCAGCGCCTTCAATATTGGCTTGGTCAGCATGACCTTGAGCTGTTTTTGAGTGTTGCTCAGCTGTTTTCATATCGTTTGAATCGCAACTTTTACTCGCTTCTTTATGTGAGTTGCTTGCTTTATTATGCAAATCTGCAGCTTTGTCATGGTTTTGTTTAGTTGATGGGGTAGCGGTAGACGATTTTTGCATTGAATCTTGGTTTGGTTTAACTTCTAACATTTGAATGCTCCTCAATAATTGGCCAAGTGACGAGTGCCACTTGCTTGTGATGAACTCACTCAATCAGCATAGCGATAAACCTAAAATTACTCTGTTTGATGGCGAACATAGATGGAAATATAGTTTTTATAATTCCCAGCGTAGCCATGTAAACAGTATGTTGCCATTACCCTTTCCGCCAGGAATATAGGTGGATTGCACGGCAATTTCTTTGTATTTCACTGAAAAAAGCGGCAATACAAAAGGTATGGGAATATAGTCGAAATCATCTCTCACGGTGACGCCTACGCTGTAGCCTAGGCCGAGGCGAATGTTTTCGCTGGCGCGCCATATTTTTTGAAAGCCTACTCCCACAATAGGTTCGATTTTGCTTTGCGAGTCTAAAAAGGCCATGGCGTAAATGCCGTGCCAGTCACCATCTTCATCATAGCGATATTTGCCTAAACCTATGCCCCACGGGCGCTCATTAAAATCGTTAATATCTTCTTTTGTGTAGTAGTGGCGATTATGCCAAGTGTTGACAGGTATATAGAGCTCGTAGTCTTGAGATTGCCATGTTTGATTGATGGATGCTTTAGCTTTAGACCATAGACTATTGCTCGCTTCTTCAGCGTAAGTGTAGTTTGAAATGGTCAATAAGCTCAGCGCGATACAAAAGCGGGCGGGTAGTGTAATCAAGCTTGAGTCAGACTTGGTGACGTATATAAGTGGCGGCGTGTCAGTGGTAATGGGCTAGCTCCAGTATTGCGTTTGATGGCGAGTGCTTGATAGATACCTAACTCGCCAGACTCAAACTCTAATGCACTGGCTGCCATGTAAAAATGCCAAACACGATAGGTGGCTTCACTTACAAATTTTAATGCTTGCTGGTGATGTTGCTCGAGTCTGGTAACCCAACGCCTTAAAGTAATTGCGTAGTGTGGGCGTAGTGACTCTACATCCGCGATTTCAAAGCCAGCTTGTTCCATGCCGCGCTGCATATTGCTCACAGTATCAAGTTGACCATCAGGAAAAACATAGCGATTAATAAACTCGGTGGAAAGATTTTTTTGCCAGCCTTCTATATCATGTGTAATGCCATGGTTTAAGAACAGCCCAGCAGGTTTAAGCAGGCGGTGTATGCTAGAAAAGTAGCTTGGAAGATTGCTTAGCCCTACATGTTCAAACATACCAACGCTGGCTATTTTGTGATACACCTCTGAGCCTTCTAAATCACGGTAATCTTGAAGTGTGATGCTTACTTGCTTTTCTAAGCCAGCAGCTTTTACCAGACTATGCGCTAAAAGCATTTGCTGACGACTGAGCGTGATGCCGTGCGCACGCACTCCGTAATGTTTAGCAGCATATATGACTAAAGCACCCCATCCACAACCTACATCTAGCAAATGGTCGCCTGGTTTGAGCATGAGTTTGCGACAAATATAATCTAGTTTGTTTTGTTGAGCTTGCGCTAAATCGTCTTCATGTTGCTCAAAATATGCACATGAATACACCATGTCTGTATCTAGCCACAGTGAATAAAAGTCGTTAGAAAGATCATAATGAAATTCTATAGCCTCACTATTTTCTTTTTTAGAATGTTGGGTGACGGCTTGCCCATGTAATAAACCACCACTATTGCGATATCGGCTGGCCTCTTGCAAATAGCGCAGCCTTAACATGTTTAATAAAAGGCAGCATCTGTCGCGTAGCGGCGTGCTTAATGCGTTGAGTTGGTCTTTCAAACCTAGTGCGGCGTATATATCACCTTCAATATCAATCTCGCCACGAAAGTAGGCATCTACTAAACGTAGTGGGTTACGTTCCATTAATATGGCGCGTGCCGCGCTAGGGTGGTTGCATACCAATGTAAACTTATTTTCATGTGTATGCTTTTTAAGGTTGCCGAGCTGCAATAGGCTGCCATTCCATAAGCGTAAACTTAGGTTGCCTTTAAAGTGCCTAAAAATACGCATGAACAGCGCTGCTAGTTCTATATCTTCTTTACTTTGCAAGCAAGCACCCGTGGCTAAGCGGCTTATATCATTCACCTTCAAGGCCTAATCTGGTTTCACTGAGCATTAATTGACTCGGTTGGTTGACTTGGCCGTACCGATAAAATACCTCGATAAAATCAAAAACCTCTGACTCAGCTTCCATCGCTTCAGCTTCTTCTAGGCGCTCTCTCACGGGGTCTCTTTTGTGCGCGCTATAAAAATAGCCTGAAACCTCTTTGTTCGATTGTGAGGTGTCGTGCTGATGATGCGTATTGCTTTTATCAGCTGATTCTTGTGATGAGTGGTGCGATTTACTTTTTTTGTCAGATTTGCGCATGACGATTCCTTTAACGTTTAAATATTGCAGCGGATGTTTTAAAACAAGGTGTTTAAAAAGTACAAGGCTTAATTTAAAGCAAAATCAAATGCCTATCAGTGCGCTAGCGCATATAGCGAATCTGCATATTTAGAATTTAGCTTAATTTTGATATAGCCTGTACTATGTTCGCTAACGAACATACGGTATGCCTTTAGCGCTTTACAATGTTAGGTTGCTAGTGCCATCGATATGGCAGGGGGATAAGTGCCAAAACTAATTCATGTACCGTTTCAAAATCATTTGCTTGACGCCTTGCCCACAGAAGAATATGAGCGCTTGCTACCTAATTTAGAGTTGGTGGAAATGCATTTGGGGCAAGTGTTATATGAGTCTGGGGGAAAGTTGAGCCATGTTTACTTTCCTACGACTTCTATCATTTCTTTGCTTTACGTGATGGAAAACGGAGCTTCAGCCGAAATTGCCGTGGTAGGGAATGAGGGCATTTTGGGCATCTCATTGTTCATGGGAGGAGAAACCACCCCCAGCCGCGCCATTGTACAAAGTGCTGGCTATGGCTACCGCCTTAAAGCATCCCTACTCAAAGCCGAGTTTAATCGTGGTGGTCCTATGATGCGTTTGCTATTGCGTTATACTCAAGCGCTCATTACGCAGATGTCACAAACCGCAGTATGTAATCGCCATCACTCCATTGAGCAGCAACTTTGCCGCTGGCTGTTGCTGAGCTTAGATCGTTTAAGCTCAGATAACCTCACTATGACACAAGAACTTATTGCAAACATGTTAGGTGTGCGCCGTGAAGGCGTTACCGAAGCCGCAGGGAAATTGCAGCGTTCAGGCTTAATTGAATACAGTCGTGGCAACATTAAAGTACTTAATCGTCCTGGTTTAGAGCGCCGAGTTTGTGAGTGCTACAGCGTTGTTAAAAAAGAGTTTGATCGACTATTACCAGATTTACATGCGATCAAACATTAACCGAATAAGGCCTTAAGTTATCCTTAAACGTTTACAGTTTTCTTTTGAATAAATTATCTATTTTCTTGCCAATTTCTCTAGCACGGGTAATGGGTACTTGAATAATCATTAGCACTTGGCCTTTGGCAATTCTTGCACGAAATTTTGCATAATCAGAGTTTGATAAACATGTGCCCAGCACTGCCATGCCAATGACACCTGTTAGAACGCCAGCTAAGGTGGTAATCGTGAGAATCACACTCCAATGCGCATTGTTATACCAAGGAGGAAAAGCCAGCGCTAATAAGCCAGCCATAAGCCCCAGCCCTGCGCCTACAAAAATCCCTCGATAGGCTTCATTGATGCTGTCTGTTTTTTGAAACACATTGGCAGGGTTAAGATTGCCTAATGAGGCATCATCTTTAGCAATAAAGATCATGTCTTTATGGTCTATTCTTTCAAGCAACATGGCTTTGCAAACACGGCTAGCTGCGGTAATGTTAGGAAATAAAAACTCTAATTTTAAGCTCATGATAGTGGCCTTTTGAGTGATGAGAGTACTTAGTTAGGAATGTTGTTTAATAAAGAGGCTAAATCGTCCGCGTGTTCTTCTTCCATGGCCAATATCTCTTTTAACATACGTTGAGTAGTCGGGTCGTCATCGCCTAAATAGACTATCATTTCGCGGTAGCTTTCAATGGCAATGCGTTCTGCAATAAG
>CAZAHP010000031.1:0-4441 GCA_964484985.1 uncultured Methylophilaceae bacterium | reverse complement strand
AATCCCTTATGCGCTTGATTAAATCAGGCGTGTTTTTGATGCGTTTTTAGTAAGGTCTCTGTCCAAGATGGGGAAGTCAGATTTTTTAGGCTTTATTCTCAAGCTCTCATTAGGGCTTGAGGCATTAAATTGAGCTTTTGCCTCATCTAGTGCGCTTTGCTTTTCAGCGTTGACGCTACTGACACAGTTTTGATTGACTGTGGGGTATTCAGACAGAAATACATCACTTTGGCATTTTAATGTAGCCACAGAATGCTGTGCTTCAGCGCTAATGACGCTCGCTTCATAGCGTGAATTTGCACTTGGCTTGTAATTGGCAAAAAGCTCAGATTTATCTATGCTGCGTTTGGCAATTGCTTCTGCTAGGCATATATCATTTGCGTTCCAATTTAAGGCTTCACATTTTTCAATATCTTGTAAAAATCTTAAATCAATCGCTTTAACCCTTTGCTGATATAGCGGTCTAGATATACGCTCAGCAGATGCGTCGTTCGTCATCATTAAAGCAACAAGTAAGGTGATTAAGCTTACGTCATTGCATTTCATGATGGCTTTTTTGCGCTAAGTTTTTTATCAATCAAGTCAGCATTAGTTTTAATATTCTCTTGCCAAGTATTAAGTTGCGCCTCTACGTCTTGCTTTGTTGAGCCATAGAGCTCTTGTATTTTTCCAGAGAGTTGCTCGCGTTTACCCGCAATCACATCCAGATGGTCGTCTGTGAGCTTGCCCCATTGTTGTTTAGCACTGCCTTTAAATTGTTTCCAATTGCCTTCAATTTGATCCCAGTTCATGTGTATACCCCTTGTTGATGTGATAAATAAAATATCGTTACTTCACGATGTATACAGATTAAGCTGCTTGCTTAGCCTCGTCAGTCTGTTATCGCACATTAGGATTCAAATTAGACCAAGTGCGTCAGCGCACAGAATTATTTGCTTGAATAGATTATCTTTTACGTACTTCATCCATTTTAGATGTGGCGATTACGGAGTATTCACTCATGTCTATTCAAGCAATAAACCATTTGCTGGCTTATTTACCCATTAAAGAAAAGCAAGACTTTGTCTCAGAGTGCGAGCCTGTAGTACTTTCTATGGGGGAGGTGTTAAATCAAAGTGGTGAGTCTATACGCTATGCTTATTTTCCAAGTAGCGCCATTTTGTCTTTAAGTTTAGTCATAGAAGACAAGCTTTGTTTGGGGATGGGTTTGGTTGGCTTTGAAGGCATGGTAGGTGTTCCGCTAGTGTTAGGGGCACAGCAAAGCCAATACACGGTTGGTATTCATAGTGCAGGCCATGCCATGCGCGTCAATGCTAACCTTATGTTGAATACGCTTAAATACAGTGTGCCTATGCAACAATATTTTAATCGCTATCTGCTCGTACACATGACGCAGCTAGCGCAGTTGGCGATTTGTAATCGATATCATTTGGTAGAGGCGCGTTTGGCACGTTTGCTGATGATGATATTAAATCGCACTCAAGCCAATGCATTTTATGTTACACAAGATGTACTGGCTAAAATACTCGGCGTGCGCCGTGTGGGCGTGACCAAAGCGGCTTTGTCTTTGCATCATCAAGGCTTTATTAGTTATAGCCGTGGCTATTTTCAAGTGACGAATCCAGCTGGGCTTAGTAGCGCGGCTTGCAGTTGTTACCAAACTGATAATTTGTTATATCAAAAAGGCATGGGGCATGCGGCTTAAGGCTTGTTTGAGGGCTGTGTCAGGCGCAAAATTTTAAAGCCTAGTTGCAAGTAATGTATCAATTTCTTGGGGCGTGATTTAACTAGCATGAACGCGCTACCCAGCATCCATAAGGGGTGTTGTTTAATAAATCGAAAGGCAGTTACACCTTTATCTATGATGCTGAGTGGGGTATGCAGTCGCGTGATTTGTAGGGCTAAATCCGCTCTTTGCAAATCTGCTAGTATCAGCAAATTTGCGCGGTGTGCGGCTAATTGATTGAGTTTTGATAGCATCAGAATTTATGACTTTTTGTTTATTTCAGCTTGGCCGTTTAATTGCTGCCAGTCTTTAAGTAACTCAGCTAAGCTCGCTGCAAACAATTTAGGCTTTGCGCGAATCTTGTCGATGACAAATGCCAATGTGATAAGCCCGCTCGCCACAAAAAAGGCAGCGAGTGAGCCTAGCACCAGCACGCGATGTGTCTCCCAAAATACAACCACTAACAGTATGCTTGCTAATACTAAGCCTATCCCCAAGCAGAATAGCCCGACTAAGGTTTGCGACAAAATACCAAGCAAACGTAATCTGTCTTCTTCAAAATCCGTCAGCAGTAAATCTAGGCGCGTGTGAGTAATCGCTACTAAGCTAGTGACTAAGATTTTGAATGAGGCCAATAAACCCACAGTAGCATTGGCTGACATGGTTAACGACGCCCAACTAACCAACCAAGCACCAAGCCAACAGAAGCGGCTACACCCACCGCATGCCATGGATTATCATGCACGTACACATCAGTTGCTTTAGCTGCAGCGCGTGTTCTTGCGACTAACTCAGCTTGCGTTTGGTCAATGCTGTTTTTAACAACATTCAGTGACTGCTCGATTTTTGTACGTAGCTCAGCCACTTTTTCACCGCCTTGATTTGCAGTGGCTAATAGCAAAGCTTCTGCATCCGCTACAACAACATTAAAGTCATCAATTAAACGTGATTTTGTAATACCGTCATGTAAATGTTCCATACTAATTTCCTTTTTCGTTAATTAAAGACGTCGCCCTTGAATGACTCTTAATAAAACCATCACAATGGCAATCACAAGTAGAATATGTATCAAGCCCCCCATGGTGTAAGACGTAACTAAGCCTAATAGCCAGAGTACAAGTAGAACAACGATAATGGTTTCAAGCATTTTTAAGCTCCTTAAATAGTTTATTTCGCTTTTAAGCGCATATCGTTTTTAACTGAAACGACACCTTTGACCATGCCAGCCACCTCTACCGCTTTTGAGATATCAGCTTGCGAGTTCACAAAACCGCTTAGTTGAACAATGCCTTTAAAAGTTTCTACATTAATTTCTGCTGATTTAAGCGTAGGGTCATTAAAAATAGCTGCTTTTACCTTAGTCGTAATCACGCTGTCATCCACATATTCGCCTGTGCCTTCTTTTTGGTGTGTTGAAGCACAACCCACAGTGGCGAGTAAGATTGATGAGATGAAAATTGCAGAAATCAGTTGATGATGTTTCATAGCAGTGCTCCTTGTGTAAATACCTATGTACCTAAACAGTAGGTATTAAAATAAAGAGTGAATTGTCTGCTAAGTTAAGATGCTTCACCGTGTGCTAGCGCACTTATAGACCAGAATATTAATTTGTAGTAAAGCTAAGCTTCAAGTTTTAAAGTAGTTAGTCGTAAATTAATTAAGTGCTATTAGGTCAAAGAGAATGTCGATTCCCCCCCAAGTTAAAGAGCTAGAGTTAAGGAGCGCAATAAAATCAGCAGCTTTGCCTCGGCATGCTTTTACTTCAGATTTTCAAGAAATTGATGCCACAATTATATTTGCAGATTTACGCGGATTTACTGCGGTGTTTAATGAGCACTCTACTTTTGTCGTGATAGAAATGCTCAATCGTTTTCTAGGCGCAATGTGTGAAATTGTGCTTAAAAATGGCGGTATGGTGGATAAGTTTATCGGTGATTCTGTCATGGCTACTTTCGGCACTCCGCAACCAAAGCCCGATGACATCCAGCGTGCTTTAGCTTGTGCGGTTGAGATGCAGCTAGCGATGGATGCACTTAATGCATTTAATCATAAATTGAAGTTGCCTAATATTTACATGGGAATAGGCATCAATACTGGGCAAGTGGTAGCAGGCCACTTTGGGTCGGCCGCTCGCTCTGAGTATACTGTGATTGGTGATAGTGTAAACTTGGCGTCACGTATTGAGTCGTTTAGCTTACGAGGCCAAATCCTCATGGGTGAAGCAACCTATCATCGTGTTGCAGGCTATGTTGAAGTGAATCCACCTGTTGATGTCTGTGTTAAGGGAAAGTCAGACCCTATCGCTGTTTATGATTTGCTTGCTATTCCATCATTAAACTTGCGTGTGCCGAATAGGGAGTCTCGCAGAAGCCCTAGAGTTAAGGTGTGTATGCCGTTTACTTATCAGTTCATTGACCGAAAAATTGTGAGCGAGGAGCTATGCCAAGGAACGGTTTTAGATGTCAGTTATTATGGCTTGCTAGTTGTTTTGCAAAAGCAGCTTAAAGTCTCAGAAGAAATTAAGTTGAGTTTAGACTTGCCGATTTTAGGGTGTAAAGCATGCAGTATTTACGCAAAAGTAGTGACCTCTGAGCCATCAAACGAGGGATTTAGAGTGACGCTAGAATTCACCTCAATATCGCAGGCAGAAGAAAGCATGATTAAATACTTCGTGCAAATGCTCATACAAAGCTGATGAATGGATTTAAGCCGCTT
>CAZAHP010000030.1:13525-20651 GCA_964484985.1 uncultured Methylophilaceae bacterium | reverse complement strand
AATAGCGTTTATATCAATGTGCGGCGAGACTAAGATCGCACAATAAAGTATTTAAAAATTTCAATTGGAGTTAGCGCACATCCGCAAGCACCCCTATGGCTGATTTAGACATCAAAGAAAGCTTACAAGAAAGCTTGCAGCAAGTCATCACGCTGCTCGATAAGCACAGGCTTATCGAGGAGCTTGTGCACAAGCAAGATATGCCTAAGCACGCCTTAGTAGAGTCGCTCGTCCATAAACAAAACCTAGTCGAATTACAAAAAAAACTAGATGTATTACACCCAGCTGACGTTGCTTACATCCTTGAAGCGCTACCGCTTAACCAGCGCTTAGATGTTTGGGAGCTAGTAAAAGCTGAGCGCGACGGTGAGATTCTGCTTGAAGTATCAGACGCCGTGCGTCACACCCTTATCGCTGACATGGACTCTGACGAGCTACTGGCAGCTGCTGAGCAACTTGATACGGACGAACTCGCCGACCTTGCTCCAGACTTACCAAAAGATGTGTTACAAGAGCTATTAGACAGCCTAGACACAAGCAATAGAGAGCGCCTGCAATCTGCTTTAGCCTACCCAGAAGATTCGGTTGGCGCACTCATGGACTTTGATATTGTCACCATACGTGAGGATATTAGCCTAGAAGTTGCTCTACGTTATCTGCGACGTATCGCTGTACTGCCAGACCACACAGATAAGCTTTTTGTTGTCGATAGACACGATATTCTGCATGGCGTTTTACCTCTAAAGCGCCTAGTGGTCAGTGATTTAGACTCTGGCGTATCTGAAATCATGGCTGAAGACGCCGTAGTATTTCACCCAGAAGACGATGCTAACGAAGCCGTTAAAGCCTTTGAGCGCTACGACCTTGTAACGGCGCCTGTAGTGGATGAAAACAACAAACTAGTCGGGCGCTTGACGGTTGATACGGTGATGGACTTTATTCGTGAAGAAGCTGAGAGTGACAAACTCTCCATGGCGGGTTTACGCGAAGAAGAAGACATTTTCTCAAGCGTTTGGAACTCAGTACAAAACCGCTGGACATGGCTAGCGATTAACCTTGTGACCGCATTTGTGGCCTCACGCGTTATTGGCGCATTTGAAGGCTCTATTGAAAAAACCGTAGCACTGGCTGCACTCATGCCGATTGTTGCTGGCATAGGCGGCAACTCTGGCAACCAAACCACCACCATGATCGTGCGTGGCTTGGCGCTCGGTCAAATTGCCACACACAATATGAAGTCGCTACTCCTTAAAGAGCTCGGTATTGGATTGCTCAATGGCCTGTTATGGGGAGGCGTACTTGGTGTGCTTGCCTATCTACTGTATAGCAATGTGGCATTAGGCATCGTCATGACCAGCGCCATGACACTTAATTTACTATTAGCTGCAGTCATGGGGGTGATGATTCCATTCACCATGACAAAATTTGGACGAGACCCTGCCGTTGGCTCAAGCGTACTCATTACCGCTGTTACAGATAGCGGTGGGTTTTTTATATTCCTTGGTCTTGCTACTATCTTTTTGCCATGAGTAACAACAGATGAACCCAGAAATTCATATGATATGGCAAGAGCTTAGAGCCGACTTAGCTACACCAGTATTTGTTTGGCAGCTTGTAGCGATAGCCAGCAGCCTACTTTTAGCATGGTCTATCAACGGCCTACTGCGTTCTTATGTGATGCGCAAAGCACCTGAAGACTGGAAAATTGCCATAGGTGGCATTAATCGCGTTTTGTTTCCACTCTCGTCACTCATTTTTGTCTCAGTTACTGAATGGACACTACAAAACTGGCAGCACACCAGCATGCTAAAACTCACCTCTACCCTATTGCTCGCAATGGCGGCCATTCGTCTAGCAGTCTATGCTTTACGCTACATTTTTGCCCCCAGCGAATGGGTGCGCACGATGGAAAGCACCATCTCCGCTTCTATCTGGTCAATTTTAGCCCTGCATTTAACTGGCATATTGCCAGATTTTATTAACTATCTCGAAAGCGTCAGTTTTTCACTAGGCAAAACCCCAGTGAACCTATGGCAGTTACTGCAAGGTCTACTTACCGTTTTAATTACACTAATAGTTGCGCTCTGGCTAAGCCGTGCACTTGAAAACAAACTCATGCGCGCTGAAAAAATCAGCATGAATATGCGCGTAGTCTTAAGCAAACTCATACGCATCAGCCTCTCATTTATAGCCGTGCTCATGGCGCTTTCTGCAGTAGGCTTAGACATTACCCTGCTTTCAGTATTTGGCGGCGCACTAGGTGTAGGTTTGGGCTTAGGTCTACAGAAAATTGCCAGCAACTACGTCAGTGGCTTTATTATTTTGATGGATCACTCTGTCCATATTGGGGATGTTGTCACAGTGGAGACTCACTATGGCGTGGTAAGCGAAATGCGCTCGCGCTATATGATGCTGCGCAAATTAGATGGTACTGAAGTTGTCATTCCAAATGAACATCTGATTACCAACATCGTCATCAACCACTCATCAACAGACCGTAAAGCACGCGTGCAAATGCCACTACAAATAGGCTATGAGGCCGATATTGAAGTCGCCATGCAAATCATACATGACATAGCTGAGAAACAAGCTCGCATCATGAAAACACCAGACCCAGAAGTTTTAGTCAAAGGCTTTGGTGAAAGCGGCATTGATTTAAGCTTAAACTTCTGGATTCTGGACCCGGAAGAAGGTTCAGCAGTACTACAATCAACCATTTATGTTGAAATTTGGCACGCATTTAAAAAGCATGCTATCTCTATACCTTACCCACAACGCGAGGTTAGAATCCTAGGAACACCTCATCAAGGTGAAGTCATTTAAAGCACGAACTAAGATAGAATAACAGTGCTCATTACGTCCAATATTACTTAATTAATTCGATACACTATAAAAATTAAAACTAGTTTAGAAATCAGCCACAATTAGTTATTAGGGGGAGTATTACATGTATTTAGGTTTAATAGAGCTTCCATGGTGGGGCTATATCTTGGTCACACTTGCGCTTACCCATATTACCATCGCATCCGTAACCATTTTTTTACATCGTAGCCAAGCACACCGAGCACTTGATTTACATCCTGTAGCCAGTCACTTCTTTAGATTTTGGCTATGGCTAACCACCAGCACCATTACCAAAGAATGGGTGGCCATTCACCGCAAGCACCACGCAAAATGTGAGACCGCAGAAGACCCGCACAGCCCGCAAGTGCTAGGTATCAGCAAAGTGCTATTAGAAGGCGCAGAACTCTATGCAAACGAGGCTCTAAATCAAGAAACTCTAGAAAAATACGGCAGTGGCACACCAAACGACGCAATTGAACATCATCTCTATACCAAGCATAAATATCTAGGCATAGTGCTCATGCTCATCATTGACCTTGTTCTCTTTGGTGCGATTGGCCTCACCATATGGGCAGTACAAATGGTTTGGATTCCAGTCAATGCAGCTGGCATTATCAATGGCATCGGCCACTACTGGGGCTATCGCAACTTTGCCGCAGATGACGCGAGCACCAACATCCTCCCTTGGGGCATTTTGATAGGCGGTGAAGAGCTACATAACAACCACCATGCCTATGCCAGCTCAGCAAAACTCTCAAATAGATGGTACGAGTTTGATATAGGCTGGATGTACATCTGCATTATGCAACGCTTTAAATTGGCGAAAGTTAAACGTATCGCGCCTCAAATACGCTTTGACTGGCAAAAATCCAAATGCGACCTAGACACCTTGCAAGCTGTCATCACACACAGATTCGATGTCATGAGCAATTACGGCAAAATGCTCAAGAAAGCCTATAAAGAAGAGTTAGGGCAAATCGAATATGCCTACCAACAAAGTGGAGATGACACCAGCCCACTCTCACGTTTACGCCACTGGCTACATTTAGATGCCTTAAGCCTTGAAGAGCAAGAGAAAAAAGCGCTTAATGATGCCCTAAAACACAGCGCACGACTAAAAACACTGTATGAGCTAAAACAAGAGCTAGCCACTGTTTGGTCACGTTCAACTGCAAGCCAAGAGCAATTGCTACACCATTTAGAAGATTGGTGTCACCGCGCTGAACAAAGTGGCATTAAAGCACTACAAGACTTCTCGCAGCGCCTACGCTGCTACAGAATGGCATAACAATATAAGCAAAAAGGAATATAGATAGGTGTGTTTGATAAGCACACCTATCGGACTTTTCACCTACCTAATTTTCCAAAGTAGTAAAAATATCGCTAAGAAAATACAGCTAAAAATATTAAAAAATATTTAGGCAAATAAAAAACCCGCATATAGCGGGTTTTTTATTTTTCATTCTTTTACTGCTTTACTACAAACAATTCTTAAAATTTATTTAAGTTTTGTTTCTTTGTACATTACATGCTTACGAGCCACTGGATCAAATTTTTTGATTTCCATTTTTTCTGGCATAGTACGCTTGTTTTTAGTAGTGGTATAGAAGTGACCAGTACCAGCACTTGACTCTAATTTGATTTTTTCACGCATGATGATTTTCCTTGAAAAAGCTGAGTTTAATCAGCGCTTAAATCTTTTCGCCAGCAGCGCGCAAATCGGCTAAAACAGCATCAATACCGTTTTTGTCGATAGTACGAAGTGCAGCGTTAGTAATACGCATACTTACCCAGCGGTTTTCGCTCTCAACCCAGAATTTGCGGTTTTGCAAATTTGGTAAAAAACGACGCTTAGTTTTGTTTTGTGCGTGAGAAACATTGTTCCCCACCATTGGCTTTTTGCCTGTTACCTGACATACACGTGCCATGGTTATCTCCAAATACTGTGCAATTTTTGCGAAAGACAGCGATTATAGTACAAAAGCTTATCACTGTTCAACACAAATTAGCATTTTATCAACAAATATTCTGTAGGGCGCTTCTATCAATAGAAGTTGCTAACCGTTAAAGCAGTCTGTAATTAATGTTTGCCCGTACTTCCAAACCCACCTTCACCACGTTCTGAGCTATCAAACTCATCAACAATTTTAAAATCAGCTTGTATGACTGGCACTATCACTAGCTGAGCAATGCGCTCCATGGGGTTGAGCATGAATGATTCTTTACTGCGATTCCAGCATGACACTAATAACTGCCCTTGGTAGTCTGAGTCAATTAAACCAACCAAGTTTCCTAGTACGATGCCATGTTTATGCCCCAGGCCCGAGCGCGGCAATATCATGGCGGCATAGTTAGGGTCAGCTAAGTAAATGGCCATGCCTGTAGGAATCAGCGTAGTTTCGCCAGGGGCAATGGTTTGTGTGTGCTCTATGCAGGCTCTTAAATCTAAGCCCGCTGAGCCTATAGTGGCATAGCTAGGCATATTGCTTTTAAGGCGAGCATCTAAAATTTTTACTTCTACGTTGAGCTTCATAATAGGCCTCAGTGGTTTAATTGTAAGGTTGCTTAAGTATTTTGCAGATTGTTATGTAAATGGCCAAGTATTTTTCTTGCAAGATTTAGCTTGGTATCTGGCGCTAGTGAATGCTCACCTTTTTGGTCAATAATGGTCACTTGGCTATGGTCTTGCCCCATCACATCGCTATGGTTAGCCACTATCATAGGGATGTTTTTACGCAGCCGTTTTTCACTCGCCAAGCGAATAACATCTTGGCTTTCAGCGGCAAAACCTACGCAATAGGGCGGATGCGCCAATTTGGCCACGGCACTTAAAATGTCTGGGTTGGGTGTCAGCTCTATTGTGAGGCTGCGCTCTGATTTTTTAATTTTTTGCGCGCTAGTGTTCACAGGGCGGTAATCTGCCACGGCAGCAACGGCGATAAATATGTCATGACTTGCAACTTCGGCCATTACGGCAACATGCATGGCTTGCGCGCTTGTGGCCGAAATCATTGTGCAATCATCTGGCGCATCTAAGGTAACCTTGCCACTGACAACAGTTACTTCCGCGCCCATCTCAACAGCCGCTTGCGCAATGCTGTAGCCCATTTTGCCTGAGCTAAAATTAGTGATGCCGCGCACAGGGTCTATAGGTTCTACTGTAGCGCCTGCAGTAATGAGTATGCGCTTACCAACTAAGAGTTTGGGTTGTTGCCAAGCATGTAAGGCTGCGAGTATTTGCACTGGCTCTAACATGCGCCCTAAGCCTACTTCGCCACAAGCTTGCTCGCCTGCCGCTGGACCAAAAACAGCAATACCATCGGCTTTTAATTGCGCAACATTGCGCTCGGTGGCTGGGTTTTCCCACATTTGTTTGTTCATGGCTGGCGCTACCAACAATGGGCAATCACGTGCTAAACATAAAGTTGAGAGTAAATCATCGGCGCTGCCGTGCACCAGTTTTGCCATAAAGTTGGCGCTTGCAGGGGCAATTAAAATGGCATCTGCATGGCGGCTTAGCTCAATGTGCGGCATGCCATTACCTTGGCTTGCATCCCACATTTCTATATGCACAGGCTTACCAGAGAGCGCTTGCAAAGTAGTAGGCGTAACAAATTGGCTAGCGGCGGGCGTCATCACTACTTGTACATCGATGCCGTCTTTCACCAAAAGCCGCACTAGCTCAGCCGTTTTATAAGCCGCAATGCCGCCTGTGATGCCAAGTACGATACGCTGGATTTTTTGCATAAGTATCTAATTTTGTGTAATGCTATTATTTTAATGGATATTTGCCTTGAATGGCATTACAAATAACGGCGATAGGTAAGCGATTAATGACTTGGCGTAATTTTAGAATTGCAATTTTACTGTTTATTTTAGCAACAGTAGCCCAACAAGCTTTACTCAAAGATGGCGCACCGAACTGGGAAAAAACGCTTTATGTGACGCTCTACCCGATTAATGCTGACGGCAGCGATGCAAGCACCCGCATTATCTCTCAACTGGACAACACTCAGTTTGAAGGAATTGAAACCTATATGAGCGAAGAGTCTGGCCAGTTTCACCTGCCGCTTGCCAAACCTTTTGCAGTGAGACTTGGCAGTGAAATTAAGAATACGCCACCCAAACCAGAGTTTGGTGCGCTGAACGCCATCATATGGAGTTTGAGATTTCGTTGGTGGGCTTCACAAAATAGCCCTAAAACCAATGTTCCAGGTGATATTAGGCTATATATTTTATATCACGACCCTGCCACAAACCCTTCACTTAAGCACTCCGTTGC
>CAZAHP010000030.1:10607-13425 GCA_964484985.1 uncultured Methylophilaceae bacterium | reverse complement strand
TTAGTTGGAGATTTGACTGCTAAAGAAATTGGATGGGCGAAATAATGGCAATTACAGACTGGCCCGAAGGCGAACGCCCGCGTGAGAAGCTCATGCAGCAAGGCGCCTCATCACTCTCTGATGCTGAGTTACTGGCTATTTTTTTACGTGTAGGCGTCACTGGTAAAAGCGCTGTAGATTTAGCGCGAGATTTACTGAATCGCTTTGGCAGCTTAAATGGAATTTTCTCTGCCAGCATAGATGAGATTAAAGATGTTCATGGCATGGGTGAGAGTAAATATACGCAATTGCAAGCCATATTTGAGATGAGCCGCCGCGCACTTGCAGAAGAAATGCAGCACGGAGACGTGCTCAGCTCCCCAGAAAAGGTGAGCGCTTACTTACGGCTAAAGCTTGGAAACTTAAAGAAAGAGGTGTTTGAAGTTTTATTTTTAGATGCCCAAAACCGCGTAGTCTCTCAAGAAACCATGTTTGAGGGCACACTCACTCAAACCAGCGTTTATCCACGTGAGGTGGTTAAGCGTGCTTTGCACCATAATGCCGCAGCGCTTATTTTTGCGCACAACCATCCATCTGGCGTGGCAGAGCCTAGCCGCGCCGATGAGATGTTAACGCAAGAGCTTAAAAAAGCGCTGGCTTTGGTTGATGTCAGAGTGCTAGACCACTTTATTATTGCTGGCAATAGCGTGCTATCGTTTGCTGAACGCGGGCTCATTTAGTAACGCAGAACCCATCATCAAACTAAATGTTTAACAAACACTTTTGAGCGCCGCTGCAAGTTATAGAGCTTTTGCTTTTCAGCGGGCAAATTTGCGACATCACTTTCAACAAAACCACGCTCTACAAACCAATGCTCAGTGCGCGTAGTCAACACAAATACCGAGCTCAAACCCTGCTCTAAAGCCTGCTCTTCACAATAGCTAAACAAGCGATTGCCACGGCCACCACCTCGATAGTTGGGATGTACCGCCACACAGGCGATCTCTGCTGTTTTCTCTGCTTCAAACGGATAAAGCGCGGCACAACCAATCACACGTCCATCATGCTCCATCAAGTAAAAGTGATTGATTTCCATCTCTAGGCGCTCACGCCCTCGTCTCACTAACACACCTTCAGCTTCTAGCGGCTCGATTAATTGTAATAATGCGCCTACATCGCTAATTTCAGCTTGCCGCATAGACTCAAGCGGCATCTCGGTAATCATGGTGCCGATACCAGCATGCGTGAATAACTCTTGCAAAATCGCGCCATCGGTATGACGGCAAATCATGTGTGTTCTGGCTACGCCATGTTCGCAAGCACGGATAGCGGCTGGCAGATAGTAACTTTCATCTTCACTAATCTTATCATCGCCATTGTTTTTAACATGCTGCAATAAGTTTTTGGCCTTTTGCGATGTCATTTCGCGCAGCAACTCACCACGAATATTATGCACACCTGACGAATCCATTAAGAAAATGAGCTTATCTGCATCAAGTGCTATCGCCGCACTCACTGCCACATCCTCTAAGCTCAAGTTAAAAGCCTTGCCTGTGGGCGAGTAACCTAAGGGCGAAAGCAAAACCAGCTCACCATCATCTAAACGCTTTTGTATGGCATTAGCGTCGACTTTGCGCACTTCACCAGTATGCTGCAAGTCTACCCCCTCAAGCACGCCTAATGGCTTGGCTGTGACAAAGTTACCACTCGCCACGCGAATATCAGCGCCCGCCATAGGTGAATTGACCAAGCCCATAGAAAGCAGCGCCTCAATCTCAACACGTACTGCACCATTCGCCTCTTTTACCGCTTCCATCGCCTCGTCATCTGTCACCCGCAAACCGCCGACCAGCTTAGTTTCGAGCTTAGCGCGGCGTAAGCGTGATTCAATCTGCGGGCGAGAGCCATGCACCAGCACCAAGCGCACTTCTAGACTAGCTAGCAAGTTAATATCATGCGACAAAGCCACAAATTGGCCATCATCCACCACCTCACCACCAAAGGCTATAACAAAAGTGCGTCCGCCAAAAGCATGAATATAGGGCGCGACTGAGCGAAACCAAGTCACAAATTGTTCTGGCTTTTGCAAATCAAGCTTAGCAGGCTGTGTCATGCTGACAGCCGTTTCACTTTGTGTATACAAAAAAGCGGGGGTGCAATTGAGTGCTGTACACAATCTGCGCAGCATAGTTTCTGATACACCTTGCGTGCCGCGCTCCATACGCGAGAGATTGCCGCTATCTGCGCCTACTTGTGCCGCAAGTTGTTGCAAGGAGAGCTTAAGCGCTTTGCGCCTCTTGCGTATTGCCAGACCAATCGACATACCACCTCACATAATTTTGCAATTAAAACAAATTGTATTATAAATTGCGTTAATTACAAAATTAAGACAAATAAAAACGCCCCTAGCAAGGGGCGTTATATGCAAAAAAGTTTTATGTAAATCCAAATTAGAACAAAGACATGCGCTTATGTGTATCGTCTTTATCTATCAACTTGTGCTTTAAGGCGCCTGCTATGTGCAACCCTATCACCAACAACATGACAATTCCAACCACCTCATGCACCTCAACAAAGCTTTCGCGCACCACCTTGTTATCAAGCCCTTCGAGCAACTGAACACCAAACCAACTAATGCCATACTTGCTGTACAAAGCCATGATTACACCACTTAAAGGCACCAAAAACATCAGCAAATAAAGTGAATGATGCCCTGCCGTCGCTAGTTTTCTTTCCAAATCTTTTAAAGTAGCTGGCAATGCTGGCGGACGGTGCGTAATACGCCAAAATAATCGAAATGCAATCAAAGCCAACAAAGTAATGCCTACCGACTTATGCA
>CAZAHP010000030.1:9427-10507 GCA_964484985.1 uncultured Methylophilaceae bacterium | reverse complement strand
CAAGGTATATACGTACATCATGGTGTACATGAAGACATCGCCGAAGGTTACCATGGCGACATCTGCAATTTAAGCTTTATTGTTGGCAGCAAAGGCATTGCAGTGATTGATACAGGCGGCAGCAGAAAAATAGGTGAGCAACTATTAGCAGAAATACGCAAAATTTCAGCCTTACCCATACTCTACGTCATCAACACTCACGTACACCCCGACCATATTTTTGGTAACGCAGCATTTGTTGCAGAAAACCCCACCTTTGTCGGCCATACAAAACTTGCAGACGCCATGGAGCGCCGCAAAGAAAGCTATATGCGCATCAATCAACAATATTTGGGAGCAGATTTTGCTGGCAGTGAAATCATCAAACCTAGTGTTGCTGTGCAAAACACTCTCACTTTAGATTTAGGCGATAGAACACTGCTACTCACCGCCTACCCTGTTGCCCATACCAACACCGACTTAACCGTTCAAGACAGCAAAACCAGCACTTTATGGACAGGTGATTTGCTTTTTGTTGAACGCACCCCCTCTATAGACGGCGACATTAAAGGCTGGATTAGCGCCATAGAAACACTTAAACCGTTGGCTAGTCATCAAGTAGTCCCCGGTCACGGCACAGTACAACAAGATGGAAACTACGCTTTCAATAAAGAGTTGCGCTACCTCACACTATTACTTGAAGACATTCGCGCAAGCATTAAACATGGTGGCACAATGGAAAAAACCATGGATACCGCCGCCGCATCAGAAAAAAACAACTGGGTACTATTTGAAATAGTGAACAGGCGCAATGTAAACAATATCTACCCAAGCCTAGAGTGGGAATAATGAATGCCATACAGCCATTTTGCAAACAAGATGCTTTCACATTAGTCGCAAACTAGCTAAGAAATATTATTGAATAAAATCAGGCTTTAAGTCTATCGCATGGATAAGCTATAATCTTGCCTCATTGATTATAATTAGCCCTAAAAACCTAATAGCAACATAGTGAACACCGCCACCTACAGCCCAACATTTTCAAGCAGCCAAATGCCTACCTACGACAAACAGTCGCAGCGCATGCTATGGACCATCATG
>CAZAHP010000030.1:0-9327 GCA_964484985.1 uncultured Methylophilaceae bacterium | reverse complement strand
AACCGCTATGGCAATCTGCTTCAACAACAAATCGCAAAACATAAGCAGTACCCTAAAATAGCCCAAATGCGCGGCTGGCAGGGTGAGGCTGAGTTAGATTTACATTTAGATGGTAATGGCAATGTACTCAAAAGCAACATCAAGACATCAAGTGGCTTTGAGGCGCTTGATAAACAAGCGCTAGAGATGGTCAAAAAAGCATCTCCGTTCCCCGCACCACCTGACGTGCTTAAAGGTAGAGCGTTTAACCTCACCATCCCTATTTCATTTCGACTAGAGTAGCCATGGCTAAACCAAAGTCCCTCAATGACTTATTGCTCATTCATGAGCTGGCTTTCATTTTTCTCGTTATTTTAGCGGGTGCAGCTGGCGGCATAGGTATACATCTTTGGGATAAATCTTCACAAGAGTCTCAGCGCATCAACCTGCTCGTACAAGAAATTCAGCAAACACGTGGTGACTTATACCGCCAAATGAAGGAGCTTTTTGACGGCTATTTTCTTTATGACATTACCGCACCGCAAGAATACAACAATTACACACAATCTATCCAAAACCACTTTGTGAAAATTGATCGACTCGCCGTTGGAGATCAAGAAATTGCCGCCATTAAAGACTTAAAGCAGAGTTATGCTGCATTTTTAAAAGAAACTCGCCCAATCTTTGACAGTCGCCTAGCACTCTCAAGTATTGCAGTTGAAAAAAAACTCAATAGCGATTTAGAAGCAGACATTTTTGAGCGCTACGAATTTGTCTCGGCACGCGCTGAAAAATTATTAACACTCAAACAACAAGAGCTAGAAGAACGTTTAACTGAGTCTAAACGCACATCCAATGCCCTACTTATTGTTCCGATTATACTATCCACCTTACTACTCATTTTTTCACGTATATTTCTCAAACGCGCAATTGTTAAGCCAATAGAAGGCTTATTACACGCCACAGCTGAAATTAGCGCTGGTAGGTTAGAGCACAAGGCACCAGAAGAAGGTGCAGAAGAAATCGTCACTCTATCAAGCGCTATCAACAAAATGGCCAACGAGCTAGCTGGCAGCCAAGAAGCATTGATACGCACTGAAAAACAAGCGGCACAAGGCCTGCTAGTACCCATGCTAGCGCACAACATACGCAACCCATTGGCAAGCATTCGCGCCACTGCACAAGTGGCTAACAGCGGCGACATAGACTCAGACACACGCGAATCATTTGATGGCATTATCAGCACCGTAGACAGACTTGAGCGCTGGACTGGCTCGCTACTTGCCTATTTGCACCCACTAAAACCGCAACCCAACTACTCGACACTCCGACAAATCATCCATGGCGCTTGTGTTCCATTACAGCAAAAAATTCGAGAAAAACGCATCACACTCGAACTCCCAGACTGGGAGCATGCTGACGACGGCATTTACACTGACGAGCATCTGCTAGAACAAATGCTCTATAACCTCTTACAAAATGCACTCGATGCCATACCTGCACAATCAAAACTTGAAATACACGCAGACATTTCTGAGCAATCTTTCCGCATCTTAATTGCAGATAGAGGCCCTGGCATGCCTTTCATTCCAGCACCCAACACACTCACGCCAGGACCAAGCACCAAGCGCTTTGGCACAGGGCTAGGCATCCCCTTTTCATTCAAGGTATGTGAAGCACTCGCAGGCAGCATCTCCTACAGCCAAAGGCAAGGCGGGGGAACTTTAATTGAAATAGAATTACCAAAAAGTTATCACCCTATTGAATCTAAGCGATAGCCCACACTGCATCAACTGTGCAAAAAGTTAAATTCTTTGCGTTCGTTTCAAAAAAACAAACTTTTCATCAAAAATAAATCAAAATCTTAAGTAAATTGACTTGCCTTAATAAGCATTTTTAACAACAATGTGGTTGTGAACATTTTGATACGCGCATATGCTAAACCAAGCCATCCCTGATTTTGAACTTGCTGCTACCAGCCAAAAAACTTTTAAGCTCTCCAATCAACTCGGCAAAACCGTCGTCATTTACTTCTACCCCAAAGACTCCACCCCTGGCTGCACCACACAAGGCATACAATTCAGAGACCACTATGCTGAGTTTCAAGCAGAAAATACTGAAATCTTTGGCATCTCACGTGACAGCATTAAGTCTCACGAAAACTTCAAAGCAAAATTCACTTTTCCATTTGAACTATTGTCAGACACAGAAGAACAAGCATGCAGCTTGTTTAACGTCATTAAAATGAAAAACATGTATGGCAAACAGGTACGTGGCATCGAGCGTAGCACCTTCATCATCAATGCGAAAGGCATACTTATTAAAGAATGGCGTGGCGTAAAAGTAGATGGTCACGCCTTAGAAGTACTTAATTTCATCAAAACCCTTACTGTTTAGATACTCAATAGAAAGCTCATCTGATGTCAAAAAAACGTGATACCGCAACCAAGTTCTTTGTTTTAGACACCAATGTACTCATGCATGACCCATCAAGCTTATTCCGCTTCGAAGAGCATGACATCTACCTACCCATGGTGACTTTAGAAGAGCTAGACAATAACAAAAAAGGCATGACAGAGGTCGCACGTAATGCACGTCAAGCCAGCCGCAACCTAGATGAAATTGTAGGCTCAAAACTCAGCAACTTAGAAGACGGTTGTCCACTCGCCATTAATGGCAACAAACATTTGGGTGGCAGACTGTTTTTACAAACAGGCACCATTGCTAACGAGCTACCCATGCTTGCAGGCAGCAAGGCCGACAACGAAATTCTCAGCGTCGTCTGGGATTTACAAAAAAAACACCCTGACCGCCAAGTCATACTCGTCAGTAAAGACATCAACATTCGCATTAAAGCACGTGCGATAGGCGTACCTGCTGAAGACTACTTTAACGATAAAGTACTAGAAGATACAGACCTGCTCTACACTGGGATGAAAGAACTACCTGCTGACTTCTGGGAAAAACACAGCAAAGACATGGAGTCTTGGCAAGACGCAGGGCGCATGTTCTACCGCATCACTGGCCCCATCTGTAAAAGCTTACTCATTAACGAATTTATTTTTTATGAGTTTGAAAAACCCTTCCATGCCATCGTACGTAAAGTAGAGGGAAACTCTGCAGTACTAGAGGTTGTCAAAGATTACATGCAGCCAAAACATAGCGTATGGGGAATTACGGCACGCAATCGTGAGCAAAACTTCGCGCTCAATTTACTCATGGACCCGCAAGTAGACTTTATTACCTTACTAGGCCAAGCGGGCACAGGTAAAACACTACTCACACTCGCCTCTGCGCTCACGCAAACATTAGATAAAAAAATCTACTCAGAAATTATCATGACGCGCGTTACAGTACCAGTGGGTGAAGATATAGGCTTCTTGCCAGGCACAGAAGAAGAAAAAATGGCGCCATGGATGGGGGCACTAGAAGACAATTTAGACGTGCTCAACAAAACAGATGAAGATGCTGGCGAATGGGGTCGCGCTGCTACACAAGACTTAATACGCACTCGCATCAAAGTTAAATCACTCAACTTTATGCGCGGACGCACCTTTTTGCATAAATTCTTAATCATTGATGAAGCACAAAACCTCACACCAAAACAAATGAAAACGCTCATTACCCGAGCAGGCCCTGGTACCAAAGTAGTATGTTTAGGCAATATTGCCCAAATCGACACCCCTTACTTAACAGAAGGCAGTTCAGGTTTAACTTACGTAGTCGATAGATTCAAAGGATGGGAACATAACGGGCATGTCACACTAGTACGTGGCGAACGCTCGCGTTTAGCAGATTTTGCAGCAGAAGCACTTTAAAATAACCATGATAAGAGTTGGCATTTAGCCAACCTATTCGGATGAGAAAGCGCTACTTTGTAGCGACGGATTTGCATGAAATCGTCTTTTTATATCATACTGTGCGCGCAGTTTTTATCTGCGCTCGCAGATAACGCACTATTATTCGCTGCAATCGCCTTGCTCGCCGAGTTGAATGCACCGCTATGGCATACCCCTTTACTACAACAGTTTTTCGTCATCTCATATATCGCTCTTGCCCCGTTTGTTGGCTCAATTGCCGACGCCTTCCCTAAGGGAAAAGTGATGTTTGTAGCAAACTCCATTAAAGTCATAGGCAGCACCGCTATGATGTTTGGCATGCAACCACTCTATGCCTATGGCATTGTCGGGATAGGCGCCGCAGCATACTCCCCAGCCAAATACGGCATTTTGACCGAACTACTCCCCTCTGATATGTTAGTCAAAGCCAACGGATGGATGGAAGGCTCTACTGTCACTGCGATTATTGCAGGTGCAATTCTAGGTGGCCACTTCAGCAAAGAGCCTCATCTAGCCATGATTATCATCACTGGCCTGTACGTTCTTGCAGCGATATTTAACCACTTCATCCCTCGCATGCCTGTAGAGCATCAGCTAGAAAGAAAAAATCCTTTCTATATGATTAAAGATTTTTTACACGCTTTTATTACGCTATGGAAAGATGCACAAGGACAGGTATCGCTTGCTGTCACCACCTTATTTTGGGGTGCAGGCGCTACATTACGTTTAGTCGTTTTAGCATGGGCAGCATACGCGATTAATTATAATATTGAGCAATCGACCAAACTTATCGCCACCGTAGCGGTTGGCATTGCCTTAGGCTCAATCATAGCCGCCCGATATATCAAGCTAGAAGACTCTGCAAAAGTACTGCCAGCTGGCATCGTCATGGGGTTTCTAGTGATGGGAATGGTATTCATTCATCACTGGATAGGGGCTGCCGCCCTATTATTTGTCATAGGCATGCTAAGTGGTTTCTTTGTCGTGCCCCTCAACGCACTTTTGCAACATCGCGGCCATCAACTCATCGGCCCAGGGCACTCCATCGCGGTACAAAACTTTAATGAGCATATCGGCATCTTATTAATGCTAGGCATATACGCTGCTATGGTGAAAGCAGGGTTTCATATCAATCACATTATTTTATCCTTTGGTGCATTTGTCGTCATCAGCATGAGCATTATCTACAAAGCATGCCGTCACAGAATATAGTGTCTAGCATACCCACCAACAAAAAAGCCCTTTGCGACTCATCACAAAGGGCTTAATTACATAGCTAGCCACTATTTACTAATGTAGTTTAACATGAGCCTCACTGCGTCGATTAATCAACCTTGCCAGCGTTTGCAATAGCACGGTAGTAAAACCATGTAAGGTCATCAAATGCATTTTATATAAAGACTTATACATCAAACGTGCAAATAAGCCCTGAATATACATATTGCCACCTGCAACAGCCCCCATCAAACTACCAACTGTTGAGTACTCACCTAGATTAACCAATGAACCATAGTCACGATAGTGGAACTCTGGCAAATTCTTCATTGCAATTCTATTTTTAATAGACTTCGTTAATAACGATGCCTGCTGATGCGCAGCCTGAGCACGTGGTGGCACAGTACCTTCACCAAGCCATGGGCAAGCAGCACAATCACCAAAAGCAAAAATATTATCATCCCTTGTCGTTTGCAAGGTTTGCTTCACAACAAGCTGATTAATTCTATTTGCCTCAAGGCCATCTAAATCAGCCAAGAAATCAGGCGCCTTAATACCAGCAGCCCAAACCACTAATTCTGATGGAATAAAGCGGCCACTATGTGTATACAGACCTTTATTCGTCACTTCAGTCACACGCTCACCTGTGTAAACATGCACACGTAATTTTCTGAGCTCCAAATCTACAGCGCTAGACATTTTTTCAGGCAACGCTGGCAAAACACGGTCACTTGCTTCAATTAGTGAAATGCTGACATCTTTATCAGGTTCAATTTTATCCAAGCCGTAAGCTGCAAGCTCACGCGTTGTATTGTGCAGTTCTGCTGCCAGCTCAACACCTGTTGCACCCGCGCCTACAATCACCACTTCAAGCTGACCAGCTTTCACTGGCTCAGGTTGAGTTTGTGCTTTTAACAAAGCATTGTGTAATCTGCGGTGAAAACGTTCAGCTTGCTCTTGGGTATCTAAGGCAATCGAAAACTCACGAGCACCCTTAATACCAAAATCATTCGTCGTACTGCCGATAGCAATCACTAAAGTATCATATTGAAAGGTACGACGTGGAATCACCTCGTTACCATTTTCATCAAAATATGGCGCGGTATACACTTCTTGGCGAGCACGATTTACACCATCCATACTACCAAGACGGAATTTAAAATTGTGCCAATGCGCTTGCGCGAGATAATCAAGTTGATGCTGTTCAGGGTTCATACTGCCAGCAGCAACTTCATGCAATAGCGGCTTCCACACGTGCGTTCGGGTTTTATCAATCAGCGTTATTATCGCTTTACCTTGCTTACCAAGAGAGTCACCTAGCCTAGTAGCAAGCTCCAAGCCACCTGCACCACCACCAACGATCACTACATGGTGTAAGTGTGAGTTTTTCTTATTTTGATCTGTCATAGTTTCCAAACGCACTTCATGTGCAGAAAATTAAAATTACTCGTTACCCGTCAAAGTACCGTGGCTACGAATCCAAGCTTCCACCTGTAAAACCTCATCAGGTGTAATACCGTTATTAGGATCGCTAGGATCCATCAAACCTTTACCTTTAGCACCCATACCACCATTGGTACCATGCCAAATAGTTTCAAACATACCTTTGTTTGTCGCATCTTTAGGATACTTGAAAGTAGGGCCAATTAAGCCAGGGCCAACTTGACCAGCAGCTTCAGGGCCATGACATTGTGTACAAGAATACAAGCCAAATATCTTCTTACCTTTTTTAATCGCCTCTTCATTACCAATGTAAGTGTTTTTACCTGTCGCTAAAAACTCTTTCGCTGCTGGCGTATCAAAGAATTTTGCGTCAATAATTAAAGGCTTACCATCTTGTGTGGTCACAAATTCTATCGCCTTACCGCTTGCTGCAGGCGCTTCAGCAGATGCACCACCTGCAGAACTATCTCCTTTGTTACACGCTGTCAGACCTAATACAATTACGGCAGCAATTAGACTTAATTTAGCACCGTTATTTAAGTTAATCATATTCATTTACCACATCTCCTCTTAATATTTAGTTTTACAGACATGTACAGCTTTAAACTCTTTAATAATCGCTCTTAAACACTAAGCATCATTCTTTAATTAATGAGTAGTCACCACGTGATTATAAAAGAAAACGGCCACTGTGAATCACAATGGCCGCTTCTTTTAACACAAAAGGCGTTAATTATTGTGGTTTTTCATCCGCCCAAGGTTTCTCGCCACCACCTGCATAAGAAGCGCGTAACCAACCAATGATTTTGATGATGTCATCAGTAGGCAAAAGCTCTGGGTTACCAGATACTTGCTGATGCCAAGTTGGCATACCTGCATTACTACCACCTGCGATAGTTTCAAACATACCTTTATCGGTAGTATGTTTAGCATATTGCCAGTTAGCATCTAAAATACTTGGGCCAGTTTGACCACCACCATTACCGCCATGACACTGAGAGCAAGACCAGAAACCAAACTTCTTTTTACCAGCTTTAGCGGCTTCAGGGTCATTTGCAAACTTTTTCGTGTATGGGTTTACACAAGTCTTAACAAACTCTTTAGCTTCTGGTGTATCTGTATCAACAGCCTTAATATTTAATGGGCTACCGTCTTTAGTTGATACAAAATTACAATCCGCGCTGGCTTGTAATGGCAAAAAAGCAGCCAAGGCTAGCATAGAAACAAAAAGGGCGGATTTTACTGCTTTGTTGCTTAACATGTCATCTCCTCAGTTATAAATCAGGCTCATATTGGCCGCTAGCTTAGTGACATCACCTACAGAGCGGCCAACGTGTACTACAATTAACGATATAAAATCTACTTGGTTGACTTCAAAATTGTTGATTTAAAAATTTCAAATGCAAAATATCAAGTGAGCGTGATTTTATCATTCATTCTAATGATTAGCATCACTTAATGATTAGCTGTCTCACGTAAAGCCTTAGCTTTTTTAGCAATATCGTCATCTTCAACAATAGGAACAAGCGGAATACCGTAATCTGCCAGTATCTTTTCAATAGCATCTTTATTTTTATCTAAAGAAGCTTGTATCACTTTCATGCGTTCTTTGTCTTTTTTGCGTGTTGCTACAGACATATTCCAATAAGTTTTACCATGAATATTCGTGTTTTCATACTCAGGAATCGGCACTACCACTAAAGGGATCTTTGCTTGCTTGGCATAATAGCCTCCAATTGGCCCCCAAACCACTGCAACATCGATGTCACCTTTTACCAAATCATCAATCAAGAAGCTTGGCGGTAAATTTAAATCGCGTTGCATACGATAAGGTCTAGCATTACCCATCAAGTCGTGGTCAGCCAAAGGACGGCTCATTGGACTTTCGCCAATGATACCAATCACACCTTTACGTAAATCAGGCGAATCCCAGTTTTTAATATCATAGCCACTGTCTTTTTTGTAAACAAATACGTAGCCAGACCTAAAATAAGGTTTAGAGGTACGCAATGCATCATTATCTGAAGTGGTACTCATAATCACATCGCAGCGATTTGCATTGATGGTATTTCTCATAAAACCTTGTCTATTATAGGCATAAGTAAATGAGAGTTTTTTTCCTAAATCTTTAGCGAGCAAGGCGGCTATTTTATCTTCAAAACCTTCTTGCTTCATGTTTGAGTATGGCATATTTTCTGGGTCTGCACATACCTTGAATTCTGTAGGGTCTTCTACGCGCCTAACCTCACCAATTCGACCTTCGTCAGGATTAAGTGGTGGCGGGTCTTCTGCATACACTGCAGTATTTGCAAAAGCACTTCCAAGCGTTACTATCATTAGTAGTTTTTTTAACATTCCATCTTCCTCAATTCCGTCGGGTTAATTAAGTTTACACATAAAAAACACCCCGCCGAAGCGGGGTGTTTATATGACATACTAACCAACGGTTAGTTCTGTAAATATAGTGTCTTTCGACGCTAAATTACAGGCTAAACACGTTCAATGCACCGCCGCCAGGAGCAGCGTTGTATTTTACGAGTTCAGCATAACCACCAGCAGCACCTAAAGCGTCTGTTGGGTTAGTCATACCAAGGTTCATCGCTACACCAGCCCAGCCACCGATACCTGAGAATACACCCACGTATTGTTTGCCTTTGTTAGCGTATGAGAATGAGTTACCGATTACACCTGAACCAACTTGGTGTCTCCAGAGCTCTTTACCTGTTTTAGCGTCAACAGCTTTCATCCAACGATCTAATGTACCGTAGAACACTAAATCAGAAGCAGTTGTTAAAGCACCACCCCAAGCAGAGAATTTCTCTTTGTTGTACCAAACAGCTTTGTTAGTCAT
>CAZAHP010000029.1:0-20680 GCA_964484985.1 uncultured Methylophilaceae bacterium | reverse complement strand
TTTGTTAAAGCCGACACAATGCGTTGTTCTTAGTGGCATCTGATGAGAGATTAATTGGTAAGCTTTACCTTCTGTGGTTGCAGCCGCGGTTAAGCTTACTATATCGGCTTGATTACCATCTAAAACTTCATATCCGCCATAGAATACATCCCACTGAACGGCACTTAACTGCTCCACTAAGGTTTGCAACATTGCATTAAAGTTGCTAACAAAGTTAAGGTCATCCTCAATGATTAAAATTTTGCTATAACCATGCGCTTTAGCATCTTGTAGCACTTGATAGTGACTCATAAAACAACCTTTTGCACCCAAGCTAGGCCATCCTTCGTAATTATCTGGACGCACTGCTGGAAACAAAAAGATATTGGGGTGCGCTAAAGACAGACCAATTTTTTGCAACTCAATTTGCATTTCATCACGTCTATCTTGCCTAGTTGCCAAGTTAATGATGTAGACCTTATCAAAAAAATCTACCAACACAGCATTATTTATACTCAATGAGCCCTCCACGGCGCTTTAAAACCACATTGCTAGCAAATTTTAATAATCCACATGCTTCAGCAAATTTTGACAACAACATCAACATAGCATATAGCCATTTATCGCGAATAGTTGAATATTTACGCACCATACGTAAATACTGCACGACATAAACCGAAGCCAATAAAAGTGAATAGCCAACACAGATAAAAGCTAATCCAATAACACTCAAAGGGATAAGCAAACCCCATACCAAGGCACGTATTGTTTCTTTAACCCAATGTCGTTCAGGACTTTTTCCATGCAAATAAGCGCCTTCTGCAAAAGCATGTCCAGCTCTTACGCTACGCTTCCACCATTGCGAAAAGCGTGTAATCGCAGCGTCATGCAAGGTCATCTCAGCATCTATGCGCCAAATTTTCCAGCCTTCAGCGCGCAGTCTTAAGCATAACTCGGGCTCTTCACCCGCAATTAAACTATCACGAAAGCCCTGCACTGCCTCAAACGCAGCCCTACGCACCAAGCAATCACCGCCGCAGGCTTTAGCTTCACCCACTGGCGTGTTCCATTCAATATCGCATTGGTGATTATATATTGTACTTTCGGGGTAACGCTCTCGACGACGCCCACACACGATAGCTACATCAGCATGAGACTCAAGAAACGAATAAGCAGCAGGAATCCAAGAAGAAACGACTTCACAGTCGCCGTCCACAAACTGTACATATTGCAATTGCGGGTGCAACTCAATTAGCTTACGAAAGCCTTCATTGCGGGCTCTAGCAGCGGTAAATGGCCTAGATAAATCGAGGTTAAGCACATCCACCCCGAGCTCTTTGGCATTCTTTACTGAGTCATCGGTAGAGCCAGAATCGACATACATTACCGCGGCAACACTTTTTTTCAAAGACTGTAAACACACCACAAGGCGCTGACCTTCGTTACGGCCTATCACCACTACACCGATTTGCTCTGCAGCACCTATCATGCTTGTTTAGCTTTAAGTTTAATCACTGCTGGCACACCCACCGCAATTGCGTTATCAGGCACATCGGTCAACACCACAGCGTTTGCGCCAATGTGCACGTGATTACCAATTTTAATCTTACCCAATATTTTTGCACCTGCGCCAACATCAACATAGTCCCCAAATTCTGGCGCGACTACATCTTCAACATTTTTAAGCCCAACCACTACACCGTTTCGAATACGGCAATGGTCACCAAACTTGGCATATCCACTCACCACAATACCGCCAAAATGGTCAATCACAAACCCTTTACCAATTTCAACCTCGCACGGAAACTCAACACCTGTGACGATTTGCACACACTTATACAAAAACTTATAAATGAAAGAGCACAGCTTACGCAAAGGCCAAAAGCCAATGCCATAACGCCAACGCCCAAAACGATACACCAACATGACCCAAAAACCTTGCGCCGACCAGTCATTGTTATACGTTTTTAGATCTGCTTTAATATTGTCAAACATATTTTAGTGAGTCATTTGCATATTTAGTGTAAAGGCTTAGTGCCGACATGTGTTTTAAAAAACAAGCGCCACATCAATAGCAAAGATTTAAAGTCAAAAGTTTGCTCAATATTAAATCGAGTTTTGATGGCGCGCTTTAACATTAAAATCAACTCAGCACAGCTAAACAAAGTTAAATGAATTAAAGTTGAAAACAAGCCTAAATTTTTTCTAAAATAAAGCAGCTCACTTTCGATTTGCAAAGCACTCACTTGCCGCCCCACTTTTGAAATTTTATTATCTGTTTTTGCACTCTCGCCACCAATGTGTATCACTGGTGTATCGGGATAATAGGTCACTTGCCAACCAGCGGCTTTGGTAGCAAAACAGTGGTCAACCTCTTCGTAATACAGAAAGTATCGTGGGTCAAACAAACCTACTTGGTCGATGACCTCTTTTCTAATCAGATAATAGCAGCCTGGCACCCAATCACAGTCACGTACTGAAGCATGATCCCACGCCATATCGTCTACCATTTTTGTTTGGGGAAAGAGCTTATTTAAACCTGTTCGGTTCAGAAAAATATTCCAAGGCGTGGGGAAGTAACGGCAAGAGGGCTGCAAAACACCATCGCGCCCTAATAACTTAACCCCGAGAATGCCTGTGCGAGGGTGCACTTGCATAAAATCATAGGTTTTTTGTATGGTATCAGGCTCAACAAAAGCATCTGTATTGAGCAGTAAAACATAAGCACCCGTCACCATAGAAAGCACTTGGTTGTTTGCTCGACCAAACCCCACATTCACATCATTGGCTATAAGCTTCACTTCAGGAAAATCACGCGCCACCAGCTCTGCTGAGCCATCGCGCGACGCATTATCAATCACGAAAATTTCTAGTTTTAATTGATGTAGCGATTCCTTAACTAAATTAATCGCCTTCTTTGTCATCTCAGCTGTGTTGTAGCTGACAAAAATAATAGAAATATCAGTCAAAAGCAGTCCTACCTATATTCATCAAAAATATCCAACATGATTTATGACAGGCTATCATCTGGGTAAAAATATTTAACTCTTAAAGCCACTAACTCTTTCTCTACTGAAGGGTCAAAAGCCCCCTCACGCCCGTTAATAATAGAAGCCCAAGGTAATTGCTTAGTTTTCTCTTGCAGGCGCTTCGCTAAACCATCTGTCTTACCAATCACTTTAGCAGGAACACCACCTACAATATCTCCAGGTAACACGTCTTTAGTTACTACAGAGCCTGCCGCCACTACTGCGTTTGGCCCTATTGTGACATCGGGTAAAACTATTGCCCCATGTCCAATAAAAACATTATCTTTAATATCAATTTTGCCGACCGAATCTAACTTTAACCCATATGCCTTATTAAGCATGGCAACCACACCGTCGTGACCTATTAAATGACAATCTGACAAAGTAACATTGTTACCAATTCTCACATACTTTGGGTCTGTGATATTGACATCCAAATTCAAACTGCAGCCCCCCCCCTATAGCATGCAAAACATTTCGGCGCTTTAGAAATTCCGCATGCTCATAACCAGAAGGTCTGCATACTCGCTTATAAAGCCCGATAAATTTACCATGCTCAAAAGCTAAATATTTAAGTAGTTTGCTAAGCATTCTCTATTAATCTTCAAATATCAACATTAGATTCACACTTTTAGTTCGTCTTAATGCAACAGCTTATACAAGCTCTTTAGCGTCCGCTTTCCATACAATTCTGGGAAATCGATCTTTAAAAGAGTTTTCGTATACAAACTTATTTTTTCCATACGAGTTGTCATAAAAATGTACTTCTTTACCCAACAAAAGTGCAGAAATACATACATGCAACCTATTGGTATACACCACATCAAAACCGTTAATAAAACTTAAAACTCTGTAGGTAACTTCATGTGCCTGATACTCAGTCATTCCATCACCACTAAAAGCTTGCGAGATATCAATATTTGAGTAAGGAATCTCAATGCTAGTTTTTTCAACATCATCTCTAAAAGCATAGAGCTTTTTACCATGAGAAAAATTTTTGAGCGCATGATGCAATCTCCTCACAATACGCTTGGCATTTCTGGAAATCATGTCTTTAGATGAAATAAAGGGCAAAAAGCGTTTTCTTCCGCTTTCAAAAGTCAATGGCACATCCATAGACAAAGCCACGTCGTCAGACAAATAAAAACTAGCAGCGCCATGATGTTTAGAAACGAACTCAAACGACTCACGCTCTCGACAAAAAAGAACTACATTGCTACCTAACGAATCTAACAGCTCTGGGTAAGAAAGAATAGTATGCGGAAGTACAATCAGATTTTTAGCGCCTTGGTGATGCTTTTCAACAAAATTTCTAGCATTCGGATACGGCTCGACTAGGTTTCCACCTCCGCCATAAATGACCAACTTACCTTTAGTATAGTCAGTAGATACATCTACATCTATTTGTTCAAAAGATAAACCTAATCTATTCAACAACTGATAACTTGCATGAGCAATAATGCCATCACCAGCATTACCAGGGTTGGGGCAGTATAGAATATGTTGCCCCTTTAAACCACTTAGGAAAATTGATAAATCTGTTTTGGACTTCATAAAATTTTTTCAACCCTTAGATATGGATTTTAGCTTTAGCTAAAATGATACCTCACATTCGCACGATTCAACTTGAATTATGTCATGAAAGCTCAAACTTATTTAGCTTCTTGGCCACCTAGGCAGTTAAAAAGAAGCCTAAGTTTTAACTGTTAAATATCCAGCAGCAAGCAGTTGAGCACATATAAATTTAAGCTAGGTAATGATAATTAAAAATAATTACTATAGAATTGTAAACACGCTAGTTTAAGCTCCTCCCTCAATTAAATGATAATGCAAATATTGTTTTTACTCACTTACAAGTCACGCTCTGGAGACCTATGAAAACCTGCATTATAGGCGGTGCTGGTTTTATTGGTAGGCACTTGGTCGACGAGCTAGTTGCCTCGGGCAGAGAGGTATTGGTTCTTGGGCGAGAAACCACCCCAAAGAACAACATTCACAGCAAAGCTCAATATGCGCAATGCGATTACGCTGACCGCGAGCTATTGCGCTCCCACCTCAAAGAATGCAATGAGGTCATAGATTTAGCATATTCAACTGTGCCGCAAACCAGCTTTCAAGACCCTATCTTCGACTTGCAATCCAATCTACCAAGCTCGATTGGGCTGCTTGAAGAAGTCACTAAGTTACCGCAGATTCAAACACTGTTATTTGTCTCTTCAGGCGGCACAGTCTATGGTGACGTGCAAAATCTACCTATTACCGAAGAAACCCCCACCTCTCCAGTATCACCTTATGGCATTACAAAGCTTACTGTAGAGCGTTACTTACTGATGTATTATAAATTACGCGGCCTTCCCGCTGTGATTGTACGTCCATCTAACGCCTATGGTGCTGGCCAAAAACCTTTTACTGGGCAAGGCTTTATTGCAACGGCAATGGGGATGATTTTAAAAGAACAGCCCGTGACCATTTTTGGTGAAAACGGCACGATTCGCGACTATATTCATGTCAAAGACCTTGCCACAGGTATTTCAGCAGCACTTAATCATGGCAAAAAAGGACAGGTCTACAACCTAGGTTCTGGTATAGGCAGAAATAACCGTGAAATACTAGAGGCTATTGCCCCTATTGCAAAACAAAATGGTTTTAATCTTAACATTGAGATTCAACCAAAACGGGGTTTTGATGTTGAAGCAAATGTTTTAAACTTTGGTAAGCTGCTCGCGTGTTCAGGTTGGTTACCTAAAGTCGCGTTTGAGGATGGTTTATTAGAAATGTGGGATAACTTATATCAAAAATCTAGCCATGCGCACTAAATCACCCTACTCAAAAGGGTGAGTCTCTCCGATATTAAGTTTACTGTTATGGAATCTTAAAATTTATGCAAAAAATTGCTCTTTCCCTAAAAAACAAATTAAAAACACTTAAGAAAAATCTATCTAACAATAAGATTGAGTACAAAACAACGACTCGACCATCATCACATAAAAATATTATTTTTATTCTACCTAATACTGGAAGCCCCAGTGGTGGCGTAATTGTCTCACATCATCACTCAGACAGAATTAATGAGCTAGCCTTTGAAGGCATACAATCAGAAGTAGTCTATCCAACATCGCTTGACTACTCACCCAACCTGTTTGTTCACAACTCAAAAATTAAAAGAGACTTATCATTTGATGTTGAAAAAGACTTTGTCATCGTAGCTGAGGCTATGGTGTTACGATTTGCAAAGCAGCTAGTAGAAGCCAATATTAAGTTTGGCATCCACGTACAAAATGGTTATTTGATGGATCTTGAAATACGTAGTGGTGTTGGAAATTTTAATCAACTAAAAGATTTGTACTCAAAAGCCTGTCTAATTATTGGCAACTCAGAAGACACCATAGCCAACATCAAATGCGTATTCCCTGACTGCGCAGACAAAACTATTAAATCTTCATTTGTGATTAACAAATCAAAATTCCAAGAAATCGAACATAAAAGTAATGTCATTACCTATATGCCAAGAAAACTTGAGAAACACAGCAAGTTGCTATTGTTTTTTCTCGGTGACAAGCTCCCTAAACACTGGTCTATTCGTGCAATTGATGGCGTAACAGAACAAGAGGTTTACGATATTTTTTATGACTCAAAAATCTTCTTATCATTTAGTGAGTTTGAAGGTTTAGCCATGCCCCCCGCCATGGCGGCGATGTCTGGCAATAGAGTGATTGGTTACACAGGCGAGGCAAATAAGGAATACTTTCATCTCCCCTGCTTTGAAGAGGTGCATTGTGGCGACATTAAACTATTTGTAGATAAACTTCTAAAAGCAGTTGAGCGATTTGATAACAATCAAGAAAATCTGGATTTAAACTCCATTAAGTACCTTGAAAACATGTTCTCACTTGCTGGGCAAGAAAGATTTTTAACTGAACTCGTAAAAAGAGTTAACATGCATTTAAAAACCTAACACTCTTAAAGTTCGACGCTTGTAACGACTTATGGTTAATTTAATGTATCGATAATAAAAATCTTTTCTACAAAGAGTAATCAAACCATTGGTAGGCACATTAAACTGTTTAAACAACTTGTATAACTGCCAAGTATAAATAACCGGCGCTTCTCTCGCTGCAAAATGCATCATACAAGGCTCTATCACTTGATTGGTCTCTGTGTACACATAGTGACATTTAGCGTGCCCCGCATCCATATGTAGTGTGCCAAATTTTGCACCTATGGTACGACTAAAAAAGTCACCATAAGGTGCTGGTGCAATATCTAATCGCGTCAAAACAATATTAATGACATCTTCATCGGCATAGGCGATATCACCTGCATACTCTTTGTAGCTTGCCGTAATGTCTCTCGCCATATTAAATACAACATCTGAGGCTGGTTTACGAAAAAACGCATGACCAGCACCGCCGATTTCAACCATTTTCGGCTTACCGATTTTTTTCATCACACTGACTCTATCTAAACCAAAATCACTTTTTCCAGAGTCATAATATCGACCGCAGGCATAATAAGGGCCATCGCCCCAGCTTGCAATGTAGGGTTTAAGGTCTTTAAACACTAAAATATCAGAGTCAAAATAAAAGGTATTATCAAAGGGAGAGTATTTATCTAAATACACTTTGTGCATAAAACCTTTTAGGGTAGGGTCTTGATCAATCACATAGTCAAAATATGGCGCTAGCAAGTCTCTAATTTTGTCTGGCGAACCCACTGCAACAGCAATAGGCACTCCAGGGTTACTCACCCTAAGGGACAATGCCAAACCAATGGCTTTTAAATAGTCATTAGGGGTTGCTAAGGTAAGGACACCAAACGTTTTATCACTTTGTACCATTGCTATGCTTTCTAAAAACCAAACTACGCTATTATCGAATCACATTCATCAAATACTTGCATGGCAGCAATACTGCATTTCTTGATGCCTTTAACATGCCTTTATATCGAGTAAATCTACCTTGAAAGTTACCACCATCAGTACCACGACGACCAATAATTACAGGGCTCCAGAAAAAACGCTTCACAATTCTCAAGGTGTCATTCTGGTTTTCGTTTAGCACATCTGACAATATCAGCTCTGGTGCTTTACCTGTTGCAAATAACTGCCATATATTTTGAATAAAACTCTGGTAACCAGCTTTAGACCAAGCCAGCACTTCCATGTCTACCCAGTTTTTTCTGGTGTTACAATAGATGTCAAAATTAACAGGGCAAAACTGAATCATTCTTGCTAAATTTTGAATAATGTAACGCCCTGTCACTTTCCATACTTTGCTATCTTCAGCCTGCTCAGTGAGCACACGTGAATGAGTAAATGCATGATCAATCAATTTAAACTCGCCGTAGCCACGGTGATACGTACTTGGGTAATCTAGGCCATAAAAACCAATCCACTCAATATTACTGTGAGTAAACGTTGTTGAAAGCTCACTCAAGTCATAGCCTGAGTTATCCACATAAACAATGTGATCTAACACCCCTTTTTCTAAAAGGTCTGCGTAAAATGCAAACGCAGTTTTATAGTCATTTAAACGCTCTGTCGGGTCAACCAGCTTTAAACCTGGTTGGTTAGGCTTAGGTTGTATTGTAGAGGTCAATAATACGATATGCTTAGCCATACTCAAATCACTCCTAAAAAGCCCGTATGGGTCAAGTAAAAGCCTAGCCATATTGCAATAGCTGAAACAGCAAACCCTAAAACGTCAAGATCGGGCAACCATATTTCGTATTGATGCTGTATGTAGGTATCTACAAAATACAACAAAGCATTGTTGATGGCAATGCCATATATCATGCCATGCCCACCATCCACTAGCCAACCAACAAATAAACACACAAAATAACTAATTGCTTTAATCAAGGTTACTTTGGCCAAAATTTGCGTATCACCCAAGGCCAGATAAAATTTATCAATCCCAGAGACAATCACAGGGATAAATGTCACGGCAAATAACTGCAACACCCAGGCCGTGCCTTGGTATCTAGCATCAAACAGCAAGCCCACAATCTGCTGAGCAAACACGACCAATATCCACAACGGAGGTAAAAACACTGCCATCAAGGCTAAGCGAATTTTCTTCACTCTGCTGCGGATTTCAAGGTTAGACAAATGCTTAATTTGAGAGTAAGTTGGCATCACAACACGGTTATTAATCTGGTTAAACACCTGCTCAACTACTTTAGCCAAGGTGACGCCCATCGAAAACAGACCTAACTCGCTCATTGTCACAAATTTGGCTAATATTAAACTACTACCCGTGTTTACAAAAAAACCCAACATCGTGCTAATCAGAACCCAGCCACCAAAATGCACCATCGATTGTGCAGCCCCTTTGTCCCAATGAAATGTATTTTTAACTGATTTATCTAGTTGATGACTTAATACAGTTTTCAATGCAGACGAAAACAAAGAACCTGCCACTAAAGCCCATACAGATGGATAAATATAAGCTACTGTAACCATTACCACAATTGCCATCATCTGCGAAAAAATCTCTTGCATTGTTTGCTTTTTGAGGTCTAGTTTTTTATTTGTTGTAAAAATTCCTGTAGAACTATGCCCCGAAATGACTGCTGAAAAACCAGAAACAGGAATCAACCATAACAACTGAGGCTCTGCATAAAAAAGCGAAAGTGGGTATGCTGCAATAATACAAATTAACCAAAGAGCATAACCACGAATCACTTGAACAGTCCATGCGGTATTTAAAAAGTTTTTTTCAAAACCTCGATTACTTTGTATGATATTTGGACCAATACCAATATCTGAGAACATCCCCAAACCAATCATGAACACAGTCACTATCGCAATCAGGCCAAAATGTTCAGGTGCTAAAAAGCGAGATAAAATCAAGCTACTCGCTAAGCGTAACATCTGGCTAATGGCAAACCCTCCCATCGTCCAAACTGCACCATTGATTGCAAGCGCTTTAAGACCTTGCTTAGGCTGACTCGAAGTCATGATTAAAATAATTCCCTACTGTAAATAATGCACGATTATAATTGAGCAAGCCCTTACTTGCTGAGAATATCTGCAAGTAAAAAACTTTGACAAAAAACATTTGCAGACTGATGACAGCCAATTTAAAAGAACTTGTTGTAATTTTAGTGCTAGCGTTCATGGCTTTTCATTATGCAAAGTCACTCATTCCTCAATTTATAGAACCGGCTGATTTTAATCGTCGCCGTAGTGCTTGGTTTTTAATCACCATTGTTGCTTTTGTCGTGGGCAACTTTTGGATTTACGCTGCTATTATAGCCATTTACCTTTTTTCAAAAGTAGGTAAAGAAAAAAATGTCATAGGTTTATATTTCTTTATCATTTTTGCCCTCCCAACTGATGGCATTCCTATACCTGGCTTTGGCTTAATCAACTACCTCATCATCTTATCGCATCAAAGATTAATCGCACTCATCATACTACTACCAGCTTTTCTCACCATTTCAGGAAAAAAGCATGACTTTAAACTAGGCAGCATCGCTCAAGATAAAATACTCATTGCCTATCTCGCTTACATTGCCATGCTGTATTTCCGCGATACCTCAGTAACCGATGGCCTAAGGCAAACTTTTAATAACTTTATCGATATATTTTTACCTTACTTTGTCATTAGTCGATATATCAAAACTAAAGAACAATTTCGCGATGCCATCTTAAGTTTACTTATTGCATTTATGGTCATGGCATTTATCGCCGTTTTTGAATATTTAAAGGGTTGGTTGCTCTATCAACGCGTACTTGGTAGCCTAGGCGTGCCTTACGGGCTTACATCTTATTTAGGTAGAGCTGGTAGCTTACGTGCGATTGCCACCTCAGGCCACTCCCTTTCCTTATCTTTCACCATGATGGTCGCAATCGGTTTATTTATGTATGTGAGAGCGTACTTAGTTAAAAAAGGCCCCAAAAAAACAGGTTGGTTAGTGCTGATAGGCGGCATATTTGCCAGTCTCTCACGCGGCGGATGGCTAGGGACGATATTTCTGTATTCTTGCTTTGTGCTGACTGGCAAAAATGCTGTCTCCAAGCTTATGAATATGGCCATTGCTGGAGCGCTATTAATTGCTGTGCTATTTGCATTACCAGGTGGACAAAAAATTGTTGATCTACTGCCTTATATCGGCAAAACGGATTCAGCCAATATTACATTTAGAGAAAAGCTTTATACCAACTCGATGGTAGTCATTAAGCGCAATTTAATTACAGGCACACCTAACTACCTTGATGCACCAGAATTGCAAGCCATGTCAAATGGTGGATTGATTGACATCGTTAACACCTACCTTGCAATCACTCTCAACAGTGGTATTGTTGGCTTATCGCTCTTTTTGGGGTTTTATTGCTACATACTTTATAAAATACTTAAAACGTTAAAATCAATCCGTGATAAATCTAGCGAAGAGCACCTGATTGGCCGTGTACTTTTTGCTATTATCTGCGGCATGCTATTTACCATCATGACTACCAGCCCTGTGGGTGTGATTTCTATCATCCCTTGGATGATTGCAGCTTTAGCCACTGCTTATATTAAAATCATAGCGCGCAATATTGAGTTGAAAAATGAGACGACTGCCAATAAAGTTAATTAACTTAGCAAATAGATAAGATGAAAATAATATGAAATCCACATCTGGCGCACACTATATTGCCCTAGACCACGTGCGTGCCTTAGCTGCTTTTATGGTGGTCACTTGGCACTTTACGCATAGCATCATGGGCTATCCAGTACCATTCGAGTACACCCCTGACTTTTTTCCACTAGCGTTGCTTGATGAAGGGCACACAGGCGTGGCTCTCTTTATGACCCTCAGTGGCTATTTATTTGCCAAGTTATTAGATGGCAAAAATATATATTACCCAGCCTTCATCTGGAATCGCATCCTACGCCTATTGCCACTTTTATTGTTTGTCATTTTAATTGTTGGCTTCAGAGACTACCTTTCGGGAAAAAACATCAGCGATTATGCTATTACCGTATTTCAAGGATTATTTTATCCAAATTTAATGAATGTTGGCTCATACCTCCCAAATGGTGGCTGGTCGATCACTGTAGAGTTTCATTATTATCTCATTCTGCCATTATTTCTTTGGATGTTAAGAAAGTCAAAACTACTTCCCTTAGCCATTATTGCTGTAGCAATCACTATACGTTTTTTAATATGGCAAGAAAAAGGGCAAGTATTTGAAAATGCTTATTACACGATTATAGGGCGCATAGATCAATTTGCACTTGGCATGATTATGTTTTACTTTAGAACCTTTTTTACAAAAAAACACTTACTCTCGATAGCAGCCCTGCTAGCTTTCAGCGCTTTTTATTGGTATTTTGACTCAATAGGAGGCTACTATCGCAACCCCAGCTACCCCCCCCCAACCCACTTTGGATTATCATGCCTACGATTGAAGGCTTAGCGTATTCTGTAGGAATTGCGTGGTATGAAAGCTCATTTAAGCACTCAACGACTAGTGTCTCAAAACTCGTGAGTATCATGGGCGAGTACTCTTACTCCATCTATCTATTGCACTTCTTCTTTGTATTCCGTGCTGCTGGCTTTATACAAAACCATATCATGGATATTTCCAACTTCTACATTGCCGTTATATGGTCTATGCTATTTTTTATCGCCATGATGCCGATTGGCTATTTAAGCTTCCGTTTTATTGAGTCTCCGTTTTTAAAGCTCAGAAAACGCTATATCATTCAATAATCTTACTTTCACACTCAGAGCCACAGCATGACATCTCAATATCACATACTTAGCATAAGAGAAAAAAGACGTGGCCCTGCCTTTGCCTGCGTCGTTGAACTTGAAGATGTCATGGTGCAAAGTTTAGGCGGCACTCTAGTAAGAACCAGCGACTTAACACGTCTGAAAAATAAAACCACAGCGCCCTCGTTTCTTTTTATATCAGGCATCGCCATGTACGACATCATTGAGCTACTCACATTGGCTCAAGATTACCTAGATAGTTTTGATGGCATATATGCTTATGTATTTGACTCCATTATCACTACCGATGAACTGAACAAGGCATCTTGGAGAAAAGCCGTTTCTAAATCCTATAGGCTCGCAAAAAAAATTACGTACCTCTTTGTGCCTGTAAAACATTCTGTTGCAGAATTTCAACACTGTTACCAAATCCCCGTTGCATACATACCTCTCGCCGCGGATGTTCTGCAGTTTGGTGATGCAAACACACACAAGTTCGTTGATGTGAATGGTTATGGCAGACAAGATATTACTTGCAGCGAGCTGCTCTCAAATGCTTACAACCGCCGTGGCAGCAATCGCTTTTATTACCATACAGACCATATGAGCATCTCTGGCGTTCCTGAACATTACGCACATAGGCGCTTTTTTTGGCAAATATTAAGAGGCAGTAAAATTGCGCTAGCATTCGACGCACTAGCCGCCAACAATAATGGCAGGTTTACTTTCTCGTTTGTAGGGCAACGTTGGTTTGAGAGCACAGCTGCTGGTTGTGTGATTGTGGGCAAGCGCCCCACATGCCCTGAAATGAATGAGCTATTCCCATTAGAAAACTCAACTATTGAGCTACCCGATGATGAAAGACAGATGCTACCATTTATCGAAGCGCTACTCGCAGACCATGAGAAACTCGCTTTAATTGGCAAAAACAACTACCTGCACGCGCTATCAGCCAACGATTGGCGTCACCGCATCTTTGACATGCTCAAGCACATACACATAGAGCCTCCGGAACAACTGTCACTTGAAATTGAGGCGCTAATAAAGGCTAAACAAAACTTTGTGCAAACAAGTTAGAGATTGCTCTTGATATTTATGCACGAGAGTTAGGCTTTTGATAACTAGCAATTAAAATTACTATCACACCCGCAAGCTCTAGTAGCTGGTAATAACCATCTACTGAATCTAGTAGCGCTTTGGCTTCATGATTAAAAGCAGCCGCTCTAAGCACAATAAAACTAAACAATACAAATATACCTAGCCAAGCTAGTTTAAATCGATACCAAGCCTCAGCCAACAGCAAACGGAAGAACACCAGTAAAAAGGTCAGCAATAGCGCTAGCACAATAATAAAAACATGCTGTATATGCTTTCTATACGCATACCAGCCATCTGTGATTGCAGCCTGCCTAGCCAAGCTCGCTAGCATAGTTTGCAAATCTAGCTGTTTATTGATACCAAGAAATAACATCAAAAGTGATAATCCATACCAAAACATCATACTGACTTGGCTATCGTTGAGTTTTCTTCCTTTTCTGAAACAGCACCAACTAGTGATTAAATAAGCAATGCAAATAGTCCAACCTAAAACAGTTGAGTCATTGTCCACAAGCCAAAAATGAGTCGCTAAATCTGACATATAAATCGCATATAAAGCTTGTTAAATTAAAATTCAGCCATTTTATCTCAAGACTTCGCCTACTTAGGCAGCATCTGTTTTGTTTTTAGCTCAACAAAAGCACCCAAAAGCATTAAGCCCAGAATAATAAGCTCTAACAAATGATACGTTTTAACAAAAGGTAGTTGACGCATTAAAAACTGGTCTACGATGTGATAAGAAATTGCCTCAGTCACTTTATATGCAAGCAACAGTAAAAATCCCGTGATTGTTATTTTGTAGCGCCACATAAATTTAGTACAAAACACTGTTAGTCCCAAAAATATCAGTACAAAGGAAATAGCCAACATCTCAAGCACAGCTTTTTGAATCATCTTACGACTTTCATACCAACCATGATCATGGAAAAAATCACGTAAAAATTGAGTAATAAATAGCTGTAAATTATATTGTCGATATACACTTAACAGAACTAAAGCCAACACCAAGAGTAACCAGAAGAACGCCCCAGAATACTGTTTTTTTCTACACTCAATCAAGTTGCTTATACTCTTAGCAACTATAAGTAAGTAAGCAAATACTGTAATCCAGCCAAACAAGGAATGAAAGCCCTTCCAATTCAGCCCCAATGTATTCTTGCTCCATTGACTCGTATTCATATTAGGCTGTATAAACTTTGCTAAATTTAATGGCTTATCTAAATATAGCTTGATAAAGAATGTACGCGTTTGAAAGTTATTATCATTGGCGATGAGCAATGTTTGGCTATCTAAAATAATTAGATTCTCAATCGTTGCAAATGGGAAAATAAATCGCGGGTTATCATCTCGGTTGAGGTCATTAGGGTCACTTATGTTCATTAAGTCTGCGACTTCAGTTTTAGTCACGAGGCCATCATTAGCAACGCCCTCAATTGAAAAATGATAAACTTTCTTATACGCAAGCCTATCAACAGCAGTATTTTGCTCTATGACCAAAAACTCTTTTTCATTAATCGCTGTCAACTCACGAATTTCTGTAGCAGCCTTATCTAGCTGATATTTATAAGAAATATCATCAAATTGCTCTTTATCAATATCAAACTGATACAACCTTAATATGCCAGTAGGGTCACCTATTACAGACTTTTCTAACATTGGATAAAGTTTATTACCTAATGGATTAATCGCCATACCCTCAAAGCCAGCGGAGGTTTGAATAGTTGGTTTAGCTCCGTCAAGATGAGGACTGTCTGGAGAGATTAAATTAGGTATTGATATTTCTTTTCTTAAGACCTTACCATTCTGATTTGTTTTTACTAAAAATGGGCCAAACTCTTCACCTATCCAAATGTTTCCATTTTTATCCATGCGAATTGATTCTGGGTCTAAATCTGCGCCAGTTAAAAGTCTTTTTTCGCGTATGGAGCTATCGACAAGGTTATTTGCATTGTCGTTATAATAATGAGAGTAATCTGCTTGTATCTTAAAGCTTAGCCTAGCGTCAATGTCATTAAAGTTTAAATACTTGTTAACATCTACACTGTTACTAGACCCATCAACATCATTAAACTTAATGTTGGCTTGATACAACCTAAGAAGAACACTAGCAGAAGAGTTCTTACTTCCATATCCATTATCAGAGACAAAGTAATAAACACCCTCTTCGTTTGTGCGAAAACCGCCAGAAAAGCCCTGAACAGCTTGCAAACCAGGCGGCACCCACATCGCACTTAGATAGGCACTTTCTGGCCCCACGGTATAGGTATGTCGTTTCATCTCTGCCCAGCCCACTAGCGTTGCCGCTTGTAGGGTTAAGCTATAGAGAAAAAGAGCGATGAAGAGAGCTAAGTTTTTCATCCGTACACAATCTTATTATGTAAATTAATACGAAAAACGGACAAATTAAAAACTAATTACCGTCAGTATTTGCTTAATAGTAATAGGTCTGTTGTAACACTTCAGCTTTATTTAAAACCACACCAATTAAATTTTGGCCAGCCAAACGACGCTTGGTTTCTAGTACTTCTGACTCTGTATTCATACCGTTACTTACCACTAGTAATACGCAGTCAACTTGAGGCAATATCACCATGGCATCATCTACAGCCAGCACTGGCGGCAAATCAAACACTACAATACGTGAACTGTACCGCTCTCTTAGTTCTGTGACCAAGTTAGTCACGATATCTGACGATAAGGTTTCTGAAGATTTTTGTACTGGCTTATTGGTTGGCAGCACAACCATTCTTGGGATACTAGGGTTCACCATCACATCACCAAGATCAATACCTCCATCCAAGTAATCATTCATAGAAACTGAGGTAGACAAACCTAAATAAGTTGCCACTTTAGGCCTGCGCAAATCAAAATCGACCAGCACCACACTTTTTTGTGGTTGATGCGCAATACTCATTGCCAGATTAATAGAAACAAAGGTTTTACCAGACTCTGGTGTGGGCGAAACTACTGCAATCGTACGCCAGCCATTTTCTTCCATCTTTTGTAGTATTTGTGTTCTAAGTAAATCAAATAGTGCACTTAATTTATTTGATTTATCAAATGCAACAATACGATTGCGCTCTAACACCAAAGGATTAAGGCTCACCACTTTGGTATTGGTATACTCTAAACTCCCTAAATCTTGCTCGTCAGTGCCAAGTCTTGGAGTAGGTGCTACTTTTTCGGCGGACTTCACTAGTGGAGCAGGTTGCGCTTTACTAGCTTGTGGTGCTAAACCTTTTGCCTTAAGAATTGCTTGTTTAATCTTTTCCATGTGTAACCCCTACGCAAACCTAGACATAATTTTAACAAAGAGCAAATCTAGCGGCGTCACAAAGAAATGCACGATAGTTAGCGCAATCAGGACCGTAATTGCTAGGCCTATGAGTATGTAGTAGATAATTTTCCTCTTACGTACAATTTCGTTATCAATCAAGATATAAGGGAAAACAACCAGTGGCGGCACCTGCATAATTGCAGTTAAGGCATCAATACCACGAACTCTCTTATCCATAGACTCTAAACCAATTACGGCAGCAATAGCAGCGCCAAAAGCCATAAAGATTCCGACTAATAAAATTTTAACTCTATCAGGGCGCACTGGCTTTTCAGGGAACGCTGGAGGCTCAATCAGGGTAAAACGCTCACCTTTATTATCTTGCTCAAGATTCTGGGTCATTTTGGCATTTATCTCTTTAGAGCGTATTTCAGAGTATTTTTGCTTAGCATTTTCATAGTCACGCAGTAGATTTATTAAGCCACGTTCAACTTGTGGTGCTTGCATAATCTTTTGCTGCAACACAGAAAGCTCTGCTTTCATTTTATTTTTCTGTGCGGTCAATGACTCTAGCCTTGCCTTACCTGAGGTAATTTGTGCTTCTACTTTCTCTACTCTTAATGCAGTTTCTGTTACCGCAGGCGCATCCACTTTTTTATCTTCTACTTTAGGTGCTGAGGCTTGCGCCTTCTCAAGCATATCTATCTTATTTCTAAGGCGTCTTACTGTAGGGTGATTTTCAGTGTAAATACCAATAAGCTTAGTATATTCAGACTTCATTTTTTCCAGCTCAGATTCTGGCGTCACCACCTCACGAGGACCATCTTTACCACCTATACCTGCTTTAGCAGATGCAAGCTCAATATCTAAATAACGCAACTCTTCTTGAGTCGTTTTATATTCACGATCTAAATCTTGTATGCCCGAATCTAAACGCTGAACCATAGCCAAATTCATATCTTTGTACTCTGGCAATGAGTTTGCATTTTCTTCTTTATATGTAGCTACTTTTTTCTCAACTTCTTCAAGCTCACTCTTTAAGCGCTCACCCTCTTCAATAAAGAATTCTGTCGTTTCTGTTGCTCTGGTCGTCCTAGACTTTACATTCTCTGCTAAGAAAAGCGTCACCAACTCATTTGCAATTTTGTTAGCCTCATCAGGGTAACGACTTTCAGCACCAACTTTGAAGGCAATGGTAGAGTCTGACCCTGCTTTGGCCTTTGCGGCACTAAGCGTTGTTACTTTGAGCTTACCCCTCAGGTCATCAATCATTTCAGTGACTGACATAGTATTGCGAGACTTACCATACAATTTGAATTTATCTATCAAAGCAAGTAGGTTATCTCTAGTCATCACACGCTGCTTAATCGCCTCGATACGCTCATCCGCATAGGTGGATACCGACCCCTTAACTAAGTCAGTTGGTATCGCTTGAGATTCAATCAAAATAGTACCAGCAGACTCGTAGACTGGTGGCAACAGTATTGAAGTTGCTACTGTTGCAGAAATCATGATTACTAAAATAGAGATGATAAGCACCCATCTCCGTTTTAACATCGCGATATAGTCGCCTAAACCTAATTCAGAATCCATAACTCAAAATATCCATACTAAAAAACGGGGTGATCATATGACAAAGTAAAGCCTATTATCTTTGCACTTGTGTTGTTAATGCCATCATCAAGCTCTCTGTAAGTGGCATTTGCTCCAGCCCTCCACCGCTCCGAAAGGTCATAGTTGTAGTTTGCACTATATTGCGTAGTTTCGGTTGAATTTAAACTATTGTTTTTGCTCATAGAAAAATTTAGCGCCATGGATGACCTATCTGAAAGATCGTAGCTCCATCCCGCAGAAAGTCTATCGGACTCTATCAAACCACCTAAACCACTTGGTGCAACAGAGCGAGAGGCATTTAGGGTGGTGACACTACGCTCAGTTCTATAAGCGTAATTTAGGAGTAAATTTTTGCCGTTACCTGAGCTTTGTCCTGAAATTTTATTCATGCCCAGTCTAAAACCAAAATCCACATTAGGACTATAGCTCCAATCAAAACCTGCATTGTAATTAAGATTTTTACTTTCGGCTTGACCGCTATCTGGGATAAATTCTGTCCAAGAAATTTGGCCTACTGATTTCAGCGTGTCGCTTATCGCATAGGTAATACTACTTCCAACAACCTTATTTCGATTACCAACTAAAGTACCACCACCAGTAAATTGAGACTTACTCAGAGATGAGTTCAGCCCTAAGGTCAATCTCTCAGTAAGGATGTAATCCCAAGTGGCTTCAACTGACTTTGCTATTCTGGTTGAATCAACAGACACCACACCAGACTCATCAAACTCGGTAACTAGAGAAGAAGCCTCATCATAATGCAATTTCAACCCAAGATTGCCTCGTTCTAACTCACGCTTCCAACCAATATCAGCAACAGGATTTTCTCTATCTATTACAATTTGCTTATCTGAGCTTCTCACCACAAGCAAACTTAGATCAACATACCATTCATTTAAATCATTAAAGTTAGAGACTCTATATCTTGGTGTTAGATTAAGTTGCCAAACCGACTTCTCATTTGTTGAAGTCATATTGGGGTTGGTGTTGTAACTCAATCCAGAGGTAAAAAACGCATGCTGCTCTAATGTACCAATAGGCAGAGATGTAGCGGCTGCGCTTATTTGTGAGGCAAATGCACACAAGAAAAACGCTAAGCCCTTTAAACTAACCGTACAGCTTAATTTAGTCACTAATTAAAATCACTTTCAACAATTAAACAACAACTGCCCCACGCAATCAAAACAACTAAGGAATAACAATCGTATCACCTGTTTTAAGTAAAATATTTTCTTCCAACTTCTCACCACGCATGAGCGACTGATAGTTGATAGGTATTACCACCTGACCTTTTTCAGTATTGCGTACGAGTTTAATACCACTTTTATCAGCAAACCTATCGAGCGCACCTGCCAAACTTAATGCTTGCATAATTGTGATAGGTGTCGCTAGTGAAATTGGACCTGGCCTAGCCACCTTACCTAATATATATGCACGATTACCTTCTGTACTGGTGACAATGACTGTCACTTGTGGCTCAGGTAAATACACCTTTAATTTATCTGCAACCATTGAGGAAACTTGATTTGCTGTATTCCCTAACACTGGAACACTACCAACCAGTGGAAATGAAAGCGTTCCATCGGGTAGCACTCGCAAATCTTTCATTTGCATAGTCTCTTCACCCCAAACAGAAATACTCACTACATCACCCTGTTGCAAGCGATAAGACGCATCAACAACAGACTGTATCTTCGGCTCAGCACCCATTGCAGGTACACTAGCGGGAGATTCAGCACGCGCTGTTAGCGCAAAACCAACAGCCAATAAAATTAACGTTAACCTAGATTTCAAATTCATAATGCCTCCTAAGCTACAGAATAATATAAAAAAAGGGGCTTGTCGCCCCTTTTTTGTTAGAAAATTAAAATTTTCTGATATTAAGCAGCTAATTCTGCTTTTTGTTTACGACGTAATGCGCCAGCGCCGAACAATGCTGAACCGAACAACCATGCAGCTGCTGGAACTGGTACTG
>CAZAHP010000028.1:0-20825 GCA_964484985.1 uncultured Methylophilaceae bacterium | reverse complement strand
CAGCCATTTTTTTCTGACTAAAGCATTAGGTGGCGACAGGCAGCTATGGGGATGATTGTGCCAATCGCTATTGATTAATTGGCCCCATCTTAATAGTTACGGGTGGCTATTTTGAACTGGAAATACTGGCTTTATTGGACTGGAATACTCACGAAGATGTTGAAAATAAAATTGAAACCGCTTATTTAAGCGATATTTGAAACATACCAGTTAGCATCCCTCGTGTGTACTTGCAGGCCCAAACTATTTATCATACAGCTTACAAACCTTGTGTTGATTCTTTGCATTGCGTGTGAGCTGCCCAACTTTATCGCAACATACAAATCAACATTACGTGCAAAAAAGACAATAAAAAAGCCTAACATACAATATATGCTAGGCTTTTTGCACTTCTTGATACATCTTAATTCATTTAATTGGTCGGGACGGTGTGATTCGAACACACGACCCCTTGCACCCCATGCAAGTACGCTACCAGGCTGCGCTACGCCCCGACATTTGCCACAATTATCTTAGTTGCGGCAAGCCAAGCATTATAGCGAAAAAGCAAACAGCGGACAAACGATAGATTGATTATGGGTAATTAACACAAGAGAAAGCGTTAATCTATGAGGACTAAAATTTTATGTGCACTTAAGGTTAATAAGTATCAGTACTAGCGATTAGCATTTAAAATGCTTAAAACTTCTTGCAAGCCAGCACGTAGCGCCACTAAATCAAATGGTGCAATACCATCAGGACTCATGCCCTCTTGTGGTTCGCTATCAAGCTCAGCAGTTGTTTGTACTTCAGCATCCGCATGCACAGATAAAGCAATGTCATCTAAACGATTGCGCGCACCGCTGATAGTAAAACCTTGCTCGTATAATAGCTCTCGTATACGTCGTATTAGCAATACTTCATGGTGCTGGTAATAACGGCGATTACCACGGCGTTTAACTGGCTTAAGTTGGGTAAACTCTTGTTCCCAATAACGTAGCACATGCGGCTTAACCCCACACAACTCACTCACTTCACCTATGGTGAAGTAGCGCTTTGCGGGGATAGGCGGCAGTTGCTCTTTACTTTGCATAAGCTTCTTCTACTTTGCCTTTTAATTTTTGGCTAGCATGAAAAGTGACTACACGGCGTGCAGTAATTGGTATTTCTTCACCTGTTTTTGGGTTACGGCCTGGACGCTCTGATTTTTTACGCAACTCAAAGTTACCAAAACCTGAAAGTTTAACGCTATCCCCAGCTTCTAATGCAGTTCTAATTTCTTCAAAGAAGGCTTCTACCATATCTTTAGCTTCGCGTTTATTTAAGCCTACTTGCTCAAATAGCAAATCAGCCAAATCTGCTTTTGTTAATGTCATATCTATCCCTTAACTACTATTTTAATCTCGTATTCTTGACTCAATACTTATCAGCACATTAACTATATGTTTATTTAGTTAATTACGTAAAATCGCGCCAAATTGGTTTTCAAGTGTTGCCAGCAATGTTGCCATTGCCGTGTCGGCCTCTTCGTCCGTTAGAGTTTTTTGAGTATCTTGCATAAGCACTAGAAATGCAAGGCTTTTTTTGTTTTCTGTGATATTTTTTCCGCGATATACGTCAAATAACGCAAGCTCTTTTACAGCTGGTATTTTAACAGCCATCATGGCATTTAACATGGCTTGTGCAGAAATTTTTTCATCTACAATCACAGCCAAGTCACGTCGTACTGGCGGGAACTTGGGCACTTCTTGATATTGAGCTACTGCACAGTTAAGCAAGGCTTGCGCATCTAGCTCAAACAATATCACGCCTCTAGGCAATTGGTAGTGCTGTTGCCACTTAGGATGCAGCTTACCTAAATACCCGATAACTTTGCCATCAAGCACCACTTGTGCTGATTGGCCTGGGTGCAAAGCTGGGTGTTGCGCTGATGGCTCTGGTACAACAAACGCTGCTCTGTAATGTGTGAGCTGCTCTACTTGTGCTTTTACATCGAAGTAATCAAGCTCACGCGCAGCGATTCCCCATTGTTCAGGAGCTGCATCGCCATAGGCCAAACCTGAAATACGGGTTGACTCTGTGTAAGCATCACCATTTTGAGTGTAGACCGCGCCAAGTTCAAATAAACGTGCGCGTGCTTGCTTACGATTTAAGTTATAAACCAAATTATCTAATAAACCGCCCCATAAGCCTGTGCGCATAACGCTGAGATTGCTAGCAATTGGGTTTTTGAGTTTGATAGGTGTTTGGTTGCCTAATAAATCTCGCTCCCAGCTCTCATCCACAAAGCTGTAGTTGACGACTTCTTGATAGCCTGATGCAACTAAAGTATCTCGTATCCATGCTGCGTTTAACTTAGACTCTGTTGCTGGCAACATCGTAAGCACAGCCTGCGGAGCAATGGCTGGAATGTTGTCATAGCCATGTAAACGGGCAATTTCTTCAATGAGGTCCTCTTCAATATTAATATCAAAGCGGTAGCTAGGCGGCGTGACTTCAAATACTTGTGCATCTACTTTAAAAGCAAAATCTAGTTGATTAAACAACTTAGCCACCGTTGCTTCATCCAGCGGAATGCCAAGTACCGCAACTAATCTACTTAAACGAAGCTTAACAGCTTTGCGAGTTGGCAATTGTGCGATGACTTCCTTCACTGGCGCAGCAATGCCACCACAAATTTCTAATACTAAGGCTGTAGCACGCTCTAATGCGTTGCGCGTATTAGCAAAATCAACACCACGCTCAAAGCGGTATGATGAATCTGTACTTAAACCGATGCGTCTCGCTTTACCCACTATAGCAATCGGTGTAAAGAATGCGCTCTCTAAGAAAATCTCTGTTGTTGTGTCTGACACCGCAGAGTCATTGCCGCCCATAATGCCAGCAAGTGCAACTGGGCCATTAGCATCGGCAATCACTAAATCATCAGCTTTCAGTTCAGCCACTTGCTCATTGAGCAATGTAATTTTTTCTACTTCATTTGCAAAACGAACTGTAATGTCGCCATTGAGCTTAGCTGCATCAAAGGCATGTAAAGGCTGCCCCATCTCAAGCAGCACATAATTAGTAATATCAACGATTGCACTAATGCTGCGCAAACCACTACGCTCTAAACTGCGCACCATCCAATCTGGCGTTTTACTTTGTGCGTTAACACCTGTGACATAACGTCCGCAATAACGTGGACAGGCTTCTTTAGCTTGTATTTCTACGTTTTTTTGTTGATTACCTTGCGTTGCAACTGCATCCACAGTAGGCAATTTAAGTGCTGCACCAGTAATAGCTGAAACTTCGCGCGCAATGCCGATTAAGCTTAAACAGTCACTGCGGTTAGGGGTGAGTTTAATTGTTATTTTTTGGTCGTTAAGTGCAAAATATTCGCGTATATCTTGGCCTATCGTCACATCTTCTGGCAGCTCTAACAAGCCGTTCGCCTCTGTAGCTAAACCTAGCTCTTTAGCTGAGCACATCATGCCAAAAGACTCAACACCACGCACCTTAGCTTGTTTAATGCTAATACCTGGTAGCTCTGCACCAACCAAGGCACACGGCGCTTTTAAACCTGCACGTGCATTGCTCGCACCGCACACAATTTGTAAAGGCTCTGCTAGACCAACATTCACAGTACAAACTTGTAAGCGGTCTGCATCTGGGTGCTTTACCGCGCTAATAATTTCGGCAATCACTACTTTAGTAAAGACTGCACCTACAGGTGACATTTCTTCAACCTCAAGGCCTGACATCGTCAAAGCGTGGCTGAGTTCATCACTATTTAATGATGGGTTTACAAAAGTGCGTAACCATTGTTCTGAAAATTGCATAGTATTGACTTCAATATTTACTGATTAAACTGCTGCAAAAAGCGCAGGTCGTTATTAAAGAAATGGCGTAAATCATTCACGCCATAGCGCAACATGGTCAAACGCTCAACGCCCAAACCGAAAGCAAAACCGCGATATTTTTCACTATCAATACCTACATGGCGAAAAACCTCTGGATGTACCATACCGCAGCCGCCGATTTCTAACCATCCGCCGTTCCAGCTCATGTCCATCTCAGCAGAAGGCTCAGTAAACGGGAAAAATGATGGGCGGAAACGTACGGTTAAATCGTCACGCTCAAAGAATTTTTGTAAAAAGTCCTGCACCACCCCTTTAAGGTTAGCAAAACTAATGTTTTCATCTACCCATAAACCTTCAACTTGATGGAACATAGGTGAATGCGTTGCATCTGAATCAACACGATAAACACGGCCTGGTGCAATAATCTTAAGTGGTGGACCACTTTTATCTTTCATTGCGTTTTCCATGTAGTGCACTTGCACTGGAGAAGTATGGGTGCGCAGCACATGTTGCTCATCCACGTAAAAAGTATCGTGCATTGCGCGTGCTGGATGCTCTTCTGGAATATTTAAAGCGGTGAAATTATAAAAATCACTTTCAATTTCAGGGCCAGTTGCCACCTCAAAACCAATAGAATGAAACAAAGCCTCTACACGTGCCAGCGTCATCGTGACAGGATGCAAACCACCCTGCGCTTCTGGCCTACGCGCAGGCAAACTCACATCCAAAGCCTCGCTCGCCAATTGTAAGGCTTGCTCTGCATTCAAAATGGCATCACGGCGATCTTTGAGAGCAGTTTCAATAGCCACTTTAACCACATTAATGGCAGCACCTGCAGCAGGACGCTCTTCTGCGCTAAGTTTACCTAAGCCTTTAAGTGCTTCTGTGACCAAGCCAGTCTTGCCAACATATTTGGCTTTAGCCTGCTCTAAGTCATTCATCGTCGCACTAGCTAAAAAATCACGCTGCGCTTCGGCAATTATTTGTTCTGAGTTTTGCATAGACTATTACAGTATTGATTGATAAGTTAAATTTTAGGGCGCTTCTATAAATTGAAGTTACTAAGCTAGGCAAGGCGCGATTAAAAAATTTGGACGCAGCATATGTATGATATGTAAGGATAAATTTTTTATGAGCAACGCAGCATGGCGACGTAAATTCTATTTATAGAAATGTCCTGCAGCAATTATATAGAAACAGCATAAAAAAAGGAGGCCGTAAGCCTCCTTTTTGTCTTGCTTCTAATTAAGCAGCTGCGAGGCCAGCTTTTGCCAATTCTGCAAACTTAGCAAATGCTGGTTTATCGAATACTGCTAAATCAGCTAGTACTTTACGATCCACTTCAATTGCGGCTTTCTTCAAACCGTTCATGAAACGGCTGTATGTCAAACCACACTCACGTGAACCTGCATTAATACGTGCAATCCACAAGCTGCGGAATTGACGTTTTTTCTGACGACGGTCACGGTAAGCATATTGACCAGCTTTCATTACCGCTTGTTTAGCAACACGGTATACGTTTTTACGACGACCGCGATAACCCTTAGCAGCGTTTAAAACTTTTTTGTGTCTAGCGCGTGCAATGACACCACGTTTTACTCTAGGCATGCTCTATCTCCTTATTGTGTAGGCATCATAGCGCGGACGCGCTTGACATCAGTTGGGGAAACGATCGCCGTGCCGCGTAGTTTACGCTTTTGCTTGGTGGTCTTTTTAGTCAGGATATGACGAAGGTGCGAATGGGTACGCTTTACCTTGCCATTACCTAAGAATTTAAAGCGCTTTTTAGCGCCACTCTTGGTCTTCATTTTTGGCATTTTTTTCTCCTAAAGGAACATAAAAAGAGCGATCGGGCATGCCTAATGGCCACGTCGCTACATCAAAGATAGCCTGTGCTTTATATTTAAACGAATCCAAACAAGCAGCACATGCTATTTACTACTTAGCTTTTTTACTAGGTGCTAGAACCATAACCATTTGTCGGCCTTCCATCTTAGGAAATTGCTCGACTACTGCGTATTCAGCCAAATCAGCTTCAACGCGTCTAAGTAAATCTAAACCTAACTCTTGATGGGTAATTTCACGGCCTCTAAAGCGCAAAGTAATCTTCGCTTTATCGCCCTCTTGTAAAAACCTAATCAGGTTTTTAAGCTTAACGTTGTAATCACCATCATCCGTACCAGGTCGGAATTTAATTTCTTTAACCTGAACTTGCTTTTGCTTAAGACGAGCTTCGTGCTGACGCTTGCTTTCGGCATATTTAAACTTGCCGTAATCCATCAAACGACACACAGGCGGCGCAGCTTGTGGAGCAATCTCCACCAAATCGATGTCTATCTCTTCAGCCTTAGCGAGTGCCTCGCTTAAACTTACAATACCGAGCGGCTCGCCTTGCACGCCTACTAAACGAATCTGAGGTGCAGTAATGTCACCATTGATTCTTACTTCTTTGTCTTGAGCTATCGCAAATTCTCCTGTTAATTACAAAAACACTCTATAACGCTTAATATTTAAGACTGACATCAGAGCACTTAAAATATACTTTGGCAAAAATACTTAGGCCGCGCTACCTTTAGCTTCAACCTCGCTTTGCAGGAGTTCAATAAACGCCTGCAAGGGCATAGAACCTAGGTCTTCACCTTTTCTGGTACGCACGGCCACTTGTCCGCTTTGCATCTCACGCTCACCTGCCACTAGCAAGTAAGGCAACTTCTGCAAGCTATGTTCGCGTATTTTATAGGTTATTTTCTCATTTCTCAAGTCCGATGATGCTCTAAAGCCATTTTTCTTGAGTTCAGCGACCACTTGTTGCACATATTCAGCTTGTGAATCTGAAATATTAAGCACCATCGCTTGCACAGGCGCTAACCATGCAGGCATCGCGCCAGCGTAGTTTTCAATCAAAATACCGATAAAGCGCTCCATTGAACCAACGATGGCGCGGTGCAACATTACTGGATGTTTGCGTGTGTTATCTTCAGCCGCATATTCAGCTCCTAAACGCACTGGCAAGTTGAAGTCTAGTTGTATAGTACCCACTTGCCATAAACGACCTAGGCTGTCTTTGAGGGTGAATTCGATTTTGGGGCCGTAAAAAGCACCCTCACCTGGCTGCAAATCAAATTGCAAACCATTTTGATTAAGCGCTGCGGATAAAGCAGCTTCAGCTTGATCCCACACTTCATCAGAGCCTACGCGTTTTGCAGGACGGGTAGACAACTTAACCAGCACATCATTAAAGCCAAAGTCATCATAAACCTTGTAGAGCATTTGAATGAAGTTAGCCACTTCAGACTCAATTTGGCTTTCCATACAGAAAATATGCGCATCATCTTGCGTAAATCCACGCACACGCATTAAGCCGTGCAAAGAACCCGAAGGCTCATTACGATGGCATGAGCCAAACTCAGCCAAGCGAAGCGGCAAATCGCGGTAGCTATGCAAGCCACTATTAAAAATCTGTACATGGCCTGGGCAATTCATCGGCTTAACCGCGTAATCACGGTTTTCAGATGATGTGGTGAACATATTGTCGCGGTAGTTTTCCCAGTGGCCTGATTTTTCCCACAGGGTTCTATCCATAATGGTTGGTGTACGCACTTCTTGGTAGCCGTTCTCAACGAACTTGGCGCGCATGTATTGTTCAATTTCTTGCCACAATGACCAGCCGCGTGGATGCCAAAACACCATGCCAGGGCCATCTTCTTGCATGTGGAACAAATCGAGCGAGCGACCGAGTTTGCGATGGTCGCGCTTTTCAGCTTCTTCTAGCTGGAATAAATAAGCCTCTAAATCTTCTTTTTTCGCCCATGCTGTGCCGTAAACACGCTGCAACATTTCATTATTGCTATCACCGCGCCAGTATGCCCCTGCAAGCTTCATGAGCTTAAATACTTTTAACTTGCCAGTTGATGGCACATGCGGGCCACGACAAAGGTCAGTGAAGTTACCCTCTGTATAAAGCGAAACATCTTCACCCGCAGGAATAGCCTCAATAAGCTCGGCTTTGTAGTGCTCATTAATAGATTTAAAGTAAGCAATCGCCTCATCGCGTGGCAATACTTTGCGACTCACTGGCTCGTCTTTTTTCGCCAGTTCAGCCATTTTTTTCTCAATGGCTTCTAAATCTTCAGGGGTAAATGGGCGCTTGTATGAGAAGTCGTAGTAAAAGCCGTTTTCAATCACTGGGCCTATGGTCACTTGCGCATCAGGGAATAGCTCTTTAACAGCATATGCTAGTAAATGCGCTGTTGAATGACGAATAACATCTAAGCCTTCTGGGCTTTTGTCTGTGATAATCGCTAAATCGCTGTCTTGCTCAATTAAGTAGCTAGTATCAACAATCTTGTCACCTACTTTGCCAGCGAGCGCTGCTTTAGCTAAACCAGCACCTATGCTCATAGCAACATCGGCAACTGTGACAGCTGCATCAAACTTGCGCTCTGAACCATCTGGCAACCGAATAATAGGCATGTGTTTTTCCGTATCTAAAAATTACACGCTAAACTTTACATGCAAAATATTACGAAAATTAGCGTGTGAAAATAATAATAGCCGTTAGACGGCTATTGAATTTGGTAGGCAGTAGCAGATTCGAACTGCTGACCCCTTGGATGTCGACCAAGTGCTCTAACCAACTGAGCTAACCGCCTGTAAAGGGTTTGCATTATAGACTAGGGGGCAAATGCAGACAAGCGCTGTTCATCGCCTTAGGCACTGGCGCGCGCATTATTTTAATTTGCGAGCAGTGCATTTTTTGTTTGTACCCTCAAAATTGATTAAGCTACAAACAAGTCTCCATCGGCTTTACCAACATCACCCACTTGATGAATGGCTTTCATAAAATCTGCACTTTCATGCAGTGCTACCATATCAGCTGGGTGTAATTTGCCATGCATGCGCGCTAGTCTTGCACGGCTAGGGCCAGACATATTCCACTTCAAGTTTGCGAGTAACTCATCCGCTAAATCTGGGCGATTGCACAGTAGCACCATGTCACACCCTGCATTGAGGGCGGCTAGGCTGCGAGTGGTAACATCGCCGCCTACAGTTGCGCCTTCCATGCTTAAGTCATCACTAAAAATTACACCATCAAAACCGAGGCGCTCGCGCAGTACTTTTTGCAGCCATTTGCTTGAAAAACCAGCAGGTTTGTCGTCAACTTTAGGGTAAATAACATGGGCAGGCATAATGGCTGCAATGCCGTCATCCACCATTTGTTTAAAGGTTTGCATATCATTTTGCGCAATTTCATCAAAACTACGTTCATCAACGGGGATGCTGACATGCGAATCGGCAACCACAAAACCATGCCCAGGGAAGTGCTTGCCAACAGCGGCCATGCCGCCTTGTTTAAGCCCTAGCATTAAGCTATAGGCGAGTTCGTTAATGGCTTGAACATTTTTGTGAAACGCCCTGTCGCCTATGACCAAACTATCGCCGTAATCCATGTCTAGTACTGGGGTGAAGCTAAAATCGATGCCGTGCGCACGTAGCTCGGCGGCGAGTATCCAACCAGCTTGCTTGGCGAGTTCTTTAGCTTGTTTGGGGTGTTTATCCCAGATTTTTCCAAACTCTCGCATGGGCGGTATTTTAGTAAAGCCATCACGAAAGCGCTGCACTCGCCCGCCTTCGTGGTCTACTGCTATTAATAACGGAGGCTGACGCACCGCGTGTATGCTGGAAGTTAAAGCTTTTAATTGCGCGTTATCAATATAGTTGCGCTTAAACAAAATTACACCACCTACTAGCGGATGTTGCAAACGGCGTATGTCGTCGTCGGTCAACTCAGTGCCGACCACATCTATCATTACTGGACCTAAAGTCATGTGCTTTCTTTCTTTACATCTAATTTGTCACGCAGTGTATCACCCCATAAATTAATAGCTAGCACCAAGCTCATTAAGCTCATACCCACGATTAAAACATAATGCGGGGCAACTAGCATGTAACGCACTGCGTCACGCAACATGGCACCCCATGAGGCATTAGGCGCTTGTATGCCCAAACCTAAAAATGAGAGGCTGGCTTCGGCAATCATCACGCTCGCGAGGCTGTAAGTTGCCTCCACAATTAAGATGGATGCTAACAAAGGTAATATGTGTTTAAAAATAATACGCGGCGCAGTTGCGCCTAAAGACTCTGCGGCAAGTACATGTTGGCGATTGCGCAAGCTAAGTGTTTGCCCGCGCGTGAGGCGCGCGTAGCTAACCCAGCCCGTCAGAGACAAAGCCAATATCAAATTGCCTATGCCTGCGCCTAATACCGCAGCAAAGGCAATAGCGAGCAAAATACCAGGAAAAGCTAAAAAAACGTCTGTTATTTGCATTAACACGCGGTCTATTTTTCCACCGTAAAAACCTGCAAGCAGCCCAAGTGTTAGACCTATACTCATAGTCACTATGGTTACCACTACCGCCACCATGAGTGAAAGCGTCACCCCATGCAAAATACGCGCAAGAATATCGCGGCCTAAATCATCCGCTCCTAACCATAGCTGGGCGTTAGGCGGGCTCAATATTGCATGCAAATTGATGTGGTTAGGGTCTAAGCCAAACAATCGCCCTAGCAGCACGGCTACCAGCCAAAACGCTAAAATAATATAGGCGAATTTTTTCATGTCTAATGTAAACAACACTCTGTTTTTAAAGAGTTTACATCAAGCAGCTATAGCACAGTAAGCACTTAGTTTTTTGATATAAGCTATTTGAGTTTAATTTACTCTGATTGCGGCTCTATTGGCTCAGGCTCAGCACCGGCCTCAAACACACTCAAGAACTTGCAATCTAACTCCATAAGTAAAGTATCTACTTTTTTCACCGCAAGCATGACCTTAGTACCTGTTGCTAATTCAGGCAAACTATGGACCTTTGTAATGTAGGGCAATTCATCAAGGCGCACTAAGTTTTCGCGCCAAACGGTAGCGCCTATTTCTTGTATATTTTCTTGAATCAAATATTGCAAGCACCAGTAACGTTCCATGCGTGTTTGAAACTCGTTATAGGCGTTGTAAGTTTGGTCAAAATTACGCATGTGGCCGACAATTTCATCGCGCTCTGGCAGGTAAACTGGTTCTGTGAATCCAATAGCGGCAATAAGTTGACGTTGATTGATTAAATCGACTGCACGGCGCAGAGGCGATGTGCTCCATGCGTATTGCGCAACGCCTAAGCCTTGGTGGCCTTCAGCTTTGGTAGTCATATACACTTTGCCGCCGTTTTGCGCGCGGTAGATACCGGGCAGGCCTTTTTCTGCAATTAACGCGCCCCATTGGCTATTGGCTTCTATCATGAGCTCAGCCACGAGTTTGTCCATAGGTGAGCCGCGTTGACGATTCACAATACGCACAATGCCGTCATTGACATAAAAATTGTAATCGACTTGCGGTGCGCGGTTAGGGTCATACTTACCACGCGCTTTTTCTAAGCTTTCTGCAAAGTGGAACAAATACAATAATTGCGACCAAAGTGGATGACCACTATCACTTTCCAATGTATTTTCATTGAAATATGGCTCTAAGGAGTCGTGACGCAGATTCTCGGCAATTTTCATGCGCTCTAGCTTGGTGTTGCGCCCTACTACCGTAAAATCGGGGGCAACTTCAATATAAAGCGATAGTACAGGTTTAATTTCACCTGCATCTAAGCTAAATGGCCGTATCGCAGCTTCGGGCAACATGGTAATTTTATGGCCGGGCATATACACGGTAGAAAGACGCTTCATCACCTCAGCGTCTAGTGGGGTATTAGGCAACACCCCCAGCGCTGGTGCGGCAATATGAATGCCGACTTGTGTATTGCCGTTATCCAGCGCTTTAACTGAGAGCGCGTCGTCAATCTCAGTAGTGGTGCTATCGTCTATGCTAAATGCCTCAACTTCAGCCAAGGGCAAATTAGGCAAAGCAGGTATAGGCTCATATTCTTCGAACGCTGTGCCTTTAGCAAAGTATTCGCGTAAAAACGCACCTAAGTGATAATCATGATTAGATGCAATAGCCCCAGCATTGGCAAGCACTTGCAGATGTAAGATGTGAAGTTCACTCGCGGCTTGGTCTAGCGCCTTCCACTCTAAAGTATTTTTATCAGGTGAATAAAACAGCATGTCGAGCTTGGTTTTAAAACTCTCGGGCAAAGTATGCGCTTTAAGTTGCTCTGCCATTTGTGCTACATGCTCGGCTTGCAGGCGCTTTTTCTCTAAGCCTGCCAAGGCCGCTTTTAAAATATCAGCAGGTGCGGCTTTGTAGTGGCCTTTGCCTTTTCGGTAAAAATACACAGGCGCTGCATGCAATTTAAGCGCCACCGCAGCGGCTTGAACGCTGCTAGGCTTGCCGCCGTAATAATCTTGCGCAAGTGCCTCAAAGCCAAACTCTGGCTCGCCGCAGCACTCCCACAAAAAGTCAGTTTCTAAGGTGTCGGCTTCAGTTTGAGCGGCCTCCATAAAGCCTTGCAAGGCATCATTAAACTTAAGCAGCACATTAGCTGTCTTAATTTTGCTGCGCTTGCCGCTTACAGACTCAACCTGTAGCGAGCTATCGCTTTCTGTCATTACACTAGCAACTTTAAAGCCGCCATCTTCTTCATAAAATACGTTCATGCAAATTACTTATAATAAGTTAGCCGCAATGATACATGAGAGCGGCCAAAACCTCTAAAATAGGCATATGAAAACTTTAACTTTTGATAATCGCTTTTTACGTGAGCTGCCAGGTGACCCTATCACCCACAGCCAAATACGCCAAGTAAACAATGCCATGTGGTCTAAGATTAAAGCCACGCCCGTGGCGGCGCCTAAACTTTTGGCTTATTCTAAAGAAGTCGCCACCATGCTAGGGCTGAGCGACGCTGATATGCACGACACCGACATGGTGAATACGCTAGGCGGCAATCAGCTACTTGCAGGCATGGAGTGGTATGCCACCCGCTATGGCGGCCACCAATTTGGTCACTGGGCTGGGCAACTCGGCGATGGTCGCGCCATTTTGCTAGGCGAACTGATTAATGAAGGTAAACGCTTTGAGCTACAACTCAAGGGTGCTGGAGAAACGCCCTACTCACGCCGTGCCGATGGACGCGCTGTGCTGCGCTCAAGCTTGCGCGAGTTTTTATGCTCTGAGGCCATGCACCACCTAGGTGTACCCACCACACGTGCACTCAGCTTAGTGGCCACAGGCGACATGGTCGTGCGCGATATGTTTTACGATGGCAACCCACAAATGGAGCAAGGCGCGATTGTGTGCCGCGTAGCGCCTTCGTTCACACGCTTTGGGCACTTTGAAATACTCGCCAGCCGAGGTGAGCTAGAGCTGCTTAACCAGATGATCGCTTTTACCATAGACCGCGACTACAACGCATGGTACGCAGAGCAAAACCATAAGATAGTAAGTAAAAAAGCCCCCGAAGCCCTAATAGAAGCTTGGTTTAAAGAAATCTGCGAGCGCACCGCCATAATGATAGCGCACTGGATGCGCGTAGGCTTTGTGCATGGCGTAATGAATACTGACAATATGTCGATTTTAGGCCTCACTATCGACTACGGCCCTTATGGCTGGGTCGATAACTTTGACGCAGGCTGGACACCCAACACCACAGATGCGCAAGGCCGCCGCTACTGCTTTGGCAGACAAAGCGACATCGCGCGCTGGAACTTAGAGCGCCTTGCCGACGCGCTCTCTACCATACTGCCAGACACTGACGGCCTTGCCGCTGGCATTGAACATTACGACAGCTGCTATATGCAACAACTCACGCAATCACTCGCTGGCAAATTTGGTTTAGGCGCTTGGCAAAACAGCGATGGCGAACTCGTCAACACCTGCTTTGAGCTTATGACGCGCGCTGAAGTCGATATGACCTTATTTTTTACTCACCTCGCCCATGTTGACCTAGAGAACCCGCAACTTGAAACACTGAAAATCTCCTTTTACACCGAGCAAGGCTATGCCAGCTTTAAACAAGATTTTGTCACTTGGCTTAACAGCTACGCCCAGCGCGTTCAACAATCAAATCTCTCAGCGCAAGAGCGCCTAAGCATGATGCAAAGCCACAACCCACGCTACGTGCTACGCAACTATTTAGCGCAAGAAGCGATTGACCTAGCCGAAAACGGCGACACCAGCATGCTAGAAACCTTGCTAGAACTGTTACGCACTCCTTACATCGAACAAAAAGGTATGGAAAAATTTGAAGAAAAGCGCCCTGACTGGGCAAGACACAAAGCAGGTTGTAGCATGCTGTCTTGTAGTTCATAGCATTTAAAATAAATCTTAAATTTAGAATTACTTAATCTACTATCTGAATTAAACCGTCCTCTCGGGCCAGAAGCAACTTCAACATTTCTGGCTCAAATTGTTTTTTTAGCGAAATTGCATAAAAACGCTCAAACACATCAGGCAATTTGCAATACTCTTGTAGAATGCCCGCTTTGATTTCGTCTTGCACCACTACGGTTGGCAGCAACGCTACGCCGTCCGAATCGCGCGCCAACAAGCGCAGTGCAGGCATGTCATTAATTTCACCCATGACTTGATACTGTATATGTTGCGTTTCACACAACTGATCAAATCTCGAGCGTAGCTCATTGCCTACCCCTGGCAATAGCAAACGATATTGAGGCAAATCTTCTTTCAAATTAAACACCTTACCTGCTTGCAAGGGTTTGCCTACGATACTCACTTGCTGCTTTGCAATTGGCTTAATGCGATATAGCCCCTGTTGCTGAATGTTTTGCAGCGAATTACTGAGGATTAAATCGAGCCTGTGGTCATTGAGTTGAGGTAACAGTGCAATTTCACTTCCAGAAATCAAATGAATTTGCACATCAGATCTATTCAACACTGGCTTAATAAAGTTCGCAACAAAATTGCGAGATAATGAAGATATAACACCTATTTTAAGCACAGTATTGGTCGCATCGAGTTGATGTTTTAACAGATTATTTAACTCATTACCCATCTGAAAAATTTTCTCTGCATAGCTAAAGGCAATCTTACCTGCTTCAGTTAATGCCAAGCCCCTGCCCTCTTTTTCAAACAAAGCTTTACCCATTTGATGTTCAAGCTTTTTAATTTGGCTCGATAAAGCCGATTGCGCTATGAATAACCGAGATGCCGCACGGGTGAGGTTGCCTTCTTTGGCTACCATCCAAAAATAATAAAGATGGTTGTAATTAACATGAACGGCCATAAATGTTCCATATAAAAGATTGTTTTATTACTTTATTAATATTATACAGAACATTTATTTTGCGCAACAATTCTGTCATCTTTAAAAAACTAAGGCACTACATTGATTCAGCTTCAAAACCTACTCAACCCTTCTATGTTATTTTTTGGCTTAGGCCTATTGGCGCAAGTCATACGCTCCGACCTCAAACTGCCTGCCGATTTAGTTAAGTCCATTACCATTTACCTATTAATTAGCATCGGCATTCACGGTGGCGTAGAGCTAGCTCACGCCAATGTTGATAACGCTTTGCCTTCAATTTTTGTCGCCATTGCGATGGGCGTCACCATTCCCATCATGGCGTATCTTGTACTCATGCTCTTTGGCAAGATAGATAAACTCAACGCGGTTGCCATTGCCACCCATTATGGATCAGTAAGCGCGGGGACATTTTTAACCGCGATTGCTTTTTTAGAGTCGATGAATATCCAGTACGAAAAATACCCTGTCGTTATGCTCGCCATGATGGAATCACCTGCAATTTTGGTTGGCTTATTACTCACCAGCATTATCCGAAAAAACATGGATGCGGATTCAAAACCTGTTAAAGGGCACGATACTAGCCAACACAAAAATAGTGAGATTTTAAGAGAAGCTTTAACCAATGGCAGTATTGTGCTTTTGTTTGGTGGCTTACTCATTGGTGATGTAGTGCCAGATAAAAACTTAAAAGTAGTGGCGCCATTTTTTAATGAAATGTTTATGGGTGTACTGTGTATGTTTTTGCTAGCCATGGGCATGGAAGCAGGCAAAAAACTAAATGAATTCAAGCAAGCAGGTGCTTTTTTAGCCACTTTTGGCATACTCGCACCTATTAGTCTTGGACTGATAGGCGTTTTTCTAGGCGTGCACATCCTTCACTTTGGTGTGGGTGGTGCCACTCTGGTAGGCGTGCTTGCGGCAAGCGCATCTTATATTGCCGTGCCACCTGCTATGCGTATTGCTATCCCTGAAGCCAACCCTTCGCTCTACCTCACACTATCACTTGGCATTACCTTCCCATTTAACGTGCTGTTTGGTATCCCCTTATATTTTTATTTCGCAACGCATTTATTGAAAGGTTAAAACGTGATTGGTGTAAAACGCATTGAATTGGTTGTTGAGGCTATAGAGACAGAACAAGTGATAGCCTGCCTTAATAGCATCAATATTAGAAGCTTTACCATTTACCATCACGTGGGTGGCTGCGGAGAGCGCGGCATTAGAGACGAAGGCGTGTTTGGTGAAAAGTTTGAGAATGTAACTTTTGTCATTGCTTGCGCAGAAAACCAACTCCTTAGCGTGATAGAAGTACTGCGACCAATTCTAAAACGTTATGGTGGCATGTGTTTAGTATCAGACGCCAAATGGCTGAAACATTAATATAAAGGAACGTTATTATGAATGGGGCTATACTTTGGATATTTCTATTTCCAGCAATTATTGATAATCAGGTTTTGATAGAGCCAAAAGAGAACACTTGCACTCATACTAGCTATCAACAATCCTCTTATATGAAAAACAAAAAGTGTGATGTTAAATCATATCAAAAAGCTATTTATAATCCTTCTCACTCTAAAACCATATATAAAACAAAGATAATTTATGGCTAGAATGGCCGTTTTTTGTACAAGGGAAAAGTAGCAAACCCAAATAAATTACGTAAATTCATTAGGCACATTTACGTCAGAGCATCAGGGTTAAATTGAAACTAGCGAGTATAGTGAGAGTCATACAAGCACATCAATCACGATGCGCTTAACTAAACAAACCAAAGGAGATTTATCATGTGGACTAAACCAGCTGCTACAGAAATGCGTTTTGGCTTTGAAGTAACAATGTACGTAATGAACAAATAATTAGCCAAGGCTAGTTAATCAAAACCCAGCTAAATGCTGGGTTTTTTATTGCCTAGAGCAGCACAAAGTTTTACTCCAAGCTGACCAATCTCACCTCACACACCAGCGCACGTATATACCTCTCCCCTACTATTGATTGACTGGCTCCAATCCCACTCGACGTCTATCAATTGCCCTAAATGACTCAAACACGATAATTGTAATAATAATGATTCTCATATAGAATATCATTTGTAAAGTTATGTAAGCACACACTCAACAGGAAAATGAAATGCGCAAGTCACCACTTCTAATCGCCTTAACATATGCATATGCATATGCAAGCGCGGCCTCAGCAGCTGAACCTACCACACTAGATGTACCCCGTGTCGATATCATTGGTAACGTCAATGAATACTTCAAAACCCCAAGTTCAGCCGCAACCCTTGAAAAAGAAGAACTAGAAGCCAGCCATGTGATGACCACCAGCGAAGCCTTACGCAAAATTCCTGGCGTAGTCACTCGCGATGAAGAGGGTTTTGGCATGCGCCCAAATATCAGCATTCGTGGTTTAAACCCTACTCGCTCTACAAAAATTCTTCTCTTAGAAGATGGCATCCCGCTTGCCTATGCACCGTATGGTGACAACGCCAGCTACTACCACCCAACTATTGACCGCTTCGAGCGCATTGAAGTATTGAAAGGTGCAAACCAAGTTAAATTTGGTCCACAAACGATTGGTGGCGTTATCAACTACATTACACCCAATGCGCCAGAAAAATTTGGTGGGCATTTAAGCCTCACAGCAGGTAACCGCGATTTTTTAAATACTAAAATAAATGTAGGCGGCAATGGCATGTTGTTCGATTACACGCACAAAGAAGGCGATGGAGCACGGGACAACACGCATCATAATGTTGAAGATTTAAACTTTAAAATCACAAAGTCTATTAACGAAGACCATGCAATAACGCTACGCACAAACTATTTTAGTGAAGATTCGCAAGTGAGCTATTCAGGCATCACACAAGCTGAATACGATAATTTTGGCAGGGACTATAACCCTTTCAATCACGATGACTTCGAAATCAGCCGTTACGGTGCCTCTATCACACACGATTGGCAAGTAAACGAAAACGCATTACTCACAACCAATTATTACTATAGCTATTTTGACCGTGACTGGTGGCGTCAACAAAGTAATACGACAGCCAGCAATGTAGCAAGCGGCACGGGGTGCGCAGCATTTGCAACAGCACGTATCGCTGGGCGTGCAACTAGCGGTGACCAATGCCAAGGCAACCAAGGCCGATTGAGAACTTATGAAACCTATGGAGTCGAGCCACGCCTGAGCTGGAATAATGCATGGGGTCAATTAGACCTTGGCTTTAAAGCCCATTATGAAGAGCAAGATCGTAGACAGGTCAATGGACGCAGCCCGACTGCCAGAACAGGTACTCTTGTTGAAAACAATATTCGTGAAACCGATGCCTACTCAGGCTTTATTAGTCATCGCTTCGACATTGGACAATTTAGCGTCACTCCAGTAATGAGGTATGAGCATGTTGAAAACTATCGCAAAAACAAGATTACCGATGTTACAGGTGAAGCCACCATTCATGAATGGATACCAGGCCTTTCTGTAGCCTACACACCTACCGAGCAACTCACTGTCTATGGTGGTGTGCACCGAGGTTTTGCACCGCCTCGTACTGAAGACTTAATCAGTGTAACAGGCGGCGCGGTAGACGTAAAAGCTGAACGCTCTACTAATTGGGAGCTAGGTGTGCGCGCAAAGCCCAGCACACAATCACTGATTGAAGCCACCGCTTTTTACAACGACTTTGACAACCTAATAGCCGTAGGCTCAGTAGCCAGCAACATCGCCTTATCACAGGGCAAGGCAACGTTTTCTGGGTTAGAGCTTATGGGTCAACATGCTTTTAACAATGGTGTTTATACTCGCTTAGCCTATACATGGTTAGCCAAAGCTGAGCAAGACTCGCCATTCCAAAACGTTGTCACACTTGCTGATATTGCAGGCAGCCAATCAGGAAACCGTCAACCTTATGCCCCAAAAAACACGCTAACTGCCGCTCTTGGACATAAAATCGGCGCTTGGGATGCTCAAATTGAGGCAGTATATGTTGGCGAGCAATACGCAGACTTCGCCGAAACTGAAGCCCCTACAGCAGATGGCCAAAAAGGTGAAATTTCAAGTTACACCATCTACAATGCATCAGTAAACTACAAGTATGAGCCCTATCACACCACGTTTTTCGCAACAGGTAAAAACTTGTTTGATAAAGAATACATTGTAGACCGTACACGCGGCATACTCACAGGCATGCCACGCTTAATTCAAGTTGGGATGCGTTACGATTTTTAACCCAAGCGCGCACCCACCGCAAAGCAGCTGGGTGCATGGCTAAAATAAAAAAGCGTGGGCTAAATACTGCTCACGCTTTTTTTATTTCCAAGTTGCTTACTTAATGAGTATAGTCAAATAGCAGCTAAACCTCAGTCATGAATGCAAGCCAGCAACACTAAACAGCTAGATTAATCTTAGCTAAAATATCAAAATTAAGTAATCACCGTAGGCGTATCGCGCCCTGTTCTTTGTTTAAGCTCAGATATTTTCAGCGCGATTTGTATCATTTCACCTAAAGCATCTTGTGCATCCATATCGTGTTTGCTGCTATCAGGCTCAAACGCCTCTAAATATATACGCAGCGTAGCCCCCTCAGTGCCTGTACCTGAAAGGCGGAACACAATACGTGAGCCATCAGCAAATAAAATGCGCAAACCCTGCTTGGTGCTAACCGAGCCGTCAATGGGGTCAGTGTAGCTAAAATCATCACAAGTGCTCACGGTATATTGCCCAAAGCTTTGACCTACGAGCGTGCCAAAGCTATCACGCAGGTGGCTAATCACACCATTTGCAGCATCGAGAGGTAAATCTTCATAGTCATGGCGAGAGTAAACATTACGGCCAAATTGCAACCAGTGACGCTTCACAATTTGCTCTACTGATTGGCGTTTAACCGCCAAAATATTAAGCCAGAATAACACCGCCCATAAGCCATCTTTTTCGCGCACATGGCTAGAGCCTGTACCAAAGCTTTCTTCACCGCAAAGGGTCACTTTATCGGCATCCATCAAATTGCCAAAAAACTTCCAGCCTGTGGGGGTCTCATAACATGGAATATCTAATGATTGCGCTACTTTATCCACCGCCGCACTGGTAGGCATAGAACGTGCCACACCAGCGATGCCTTTAGCATAACCCTTCGCCAAACGTGCGTTTGCCGCAATCAAAGCTAAACTATCAGATGGCGTCACAAAAAAGTGATTACCTAAAATCATGTTACGGTCGCCATCACCATCAGATGCCGCGCCAAAATCTGGGGCATTATCGCCATATAAAATCTCAACCAACTCATGCGCATATGTCAGGTTAGGGTCTGGGTGACCATTACCAAAATCAGGCAAAGGCACGGCGTTCATTACGCTATCTGCTGGCGCACCGAGCTTATTAATAAAAATATCTTTTGCATAAGGCCCAGTCACGGCGTGCATGGCATCAAACTTCATTCTAAAACCTGAAGCCAGCAGTTTTTTAATTTCGTCAAAATCAAACAAAGACTCCATTAACTCAGCATAATCTGTCACAGCATCAATCACTTGCACTTTCATGCCCGCTAAATCAGTCTCGCCAATCACATCTAATGCAACATCAGGTGCCTCAACAATGTTATAACTGCTGATGGTTTTACTGATGTCAAAAATCGCCTCTGTGATTTTTTCAGGTGCTGGCCCGCCGTTTTCAGTATTGTATTTAATGCCAAAATCGCCGTTTTCACCGCCCGGGTTATGGCTAGCAGAAAGAATAATACCGCCAAAAGTTTTATACTTACGAATCACGCACGAAGCCGCAGGCGTTGAAAGAATACCGCCCTGCCCCACCA
>CAZAHP010000027.1:14069-21093 GCA_964484985.1 uncultured Methylophilaceae bacterium | reverse complement strand
CTTGGCTTAGATCCTGATATTAAAAAACAGCAAGTTGTACTGACAGGCGAGGCAAAAAACCTAAATGTAGTCCTTGATTATGTACAGCGTCTGCTTGCGCAAGAAGTGCTGAGCGAAGTGGTGCTACAAAAGCATAGTGTCGATGAGGCAAATCCTAATAAACCTGTGGCTTTTACCATCATTGCGCACTGGCGGATGGCTGCGCTATGAGTAGATTCAATTTTCAATATATCAGTTGGCTAATGAGTCAAATGGTCAAGATGCTTAGCATATGGGGCTTGCTCGGCGTATTAACTTGTCTGGCGAGTGCCTTGTTTTACATAACTCAGACGCTAAGCTTAGCCCAAGAGACCACTGCTTTACAGCAAAGCGTGGATGAAGCAAGCCGCAATATCAAGCGGGCTGAGGTGAAAACTTTTGAGCTTGTCGCGGCTAAAAAAGATCCAAATCAAGAAATCGGCGAGTTTTATGCAATGTTTCCACAGGGTAAAAATCTAGCCGACAGTTTGCGTCAGATTCATCAAACTGCACTGAAACATCAAATCACGCTTAATCAAGGCGACTACAAACTGGCAGCCAATAAACAATTGCAAATGAAACAAGAGCAAGTGTTGTCGCGTTATGAATTTGTATTGCCTATTACTGGAAAATATACACAAATCAGACAATTTGTTTCAGAAATATTGGCACAGCAGCCAGCGTTAGCGCTCAATGATATTCAAATTAAACGCGAAAATAATTTAAGCCCAAGCGTTGAGGCGCGCCTTGTTTTAGTGTTGTTTTTTAAAGGGGATGCATCGTGAGTTTTAATGCCCCTCAAACGGCTACAGCTTCAAACAAAGGTCTGTTGGTGGTTTTGGCCATTACAGTGCTGCTCACTTTATGGACGGCGTTCAGCGGCGACCATGCTGAAGATGAAGATGTGATTGAACTAGCAGCCCCCCAAAGTGAAGTAAAAAGCGCGCCCAATAAGCTAGCGCATATTGAGCATGATTTAAGGCAACAAGCTGAAAAACCAGCAGATAGCTTGATTCCGTGGCAAAGCCTCAAACGTGAGTTGCCTACAACTAAAGCGCAAGACGCATTTAAGGAGCACTCATGGCAGCCTGTGGTCGTCGTTAAAAAGCTAAAACCAGAGCCACCACCAGCACCAGTCGCACCACCAGCCCCCTTTGTGTACATAGGCAAGCTTGAAGGTGCGCCAAATCAAGCGACTACGATATTTTTAATGAGTAATAACAAATTATATTCAGTGCCAATTGGCGCTAAGGTGACCCCGCAATGGCAGTTAGATGCTGAAGATGCCAACATGCTACGCCTGACCTATACGCCACTTAATTTGACTCAAACGCTATCTAAACTAATTAAAGCGCCCATGAATACTAGCCCAAAAGCTGCTGAACCTACGAATGCTGAACCTGCAGCAGAAATAAATGAGTAAAGGATGATGTACAACATGTTAAAAACTAAGCAATCTCTAGTGCGGCTATGCATGCTGATGCTCACACTACAACTTGCGGCTTGTACCTTTGCCCCTTGGCAGCAAACTAGCAAAGCACAAACACCAGAAGAGCGTATAGCAGAGGCTAATAAGATTGCGCAAAAAAATGTAGGTGATACTACCGCGCGTAAAGATTTCTTGGTCACTAAAGAGTTAGCCATCAACCAATTATTATATGAGGCAGAGCGTGCAGAAGCCAATGCAGCGTATGAAGATGCGATGACTTTATACAATAAAGTATTGCAATTTATCCCTGACGATCAAACTGCCGTGAATGGTAAAGCTGCTGTGACTCGCAAATTGGAGCAGCAAAAAATGGTTGCACAAGCAGAAGCTTTGACCACCTCCAAGCAGTTACCACAAGCTAAACAGTTGGTGCATGAAATATTGTTAGAAAACCCGCAGCAGCCCAAGGCCATTGAGTTGCAGCAATCTATCAATAGTCCCAGCGCCAGAGCTGAGCCCCCGACCTTAAAACCACCTTTTGATAAGCCTATCAGTTTAGAGCTAAGAGACGCCAATATTAAAGTGGTGTTTGAAGCGCTCTCACGTGCCACAGGGATTAACTTTATTTTAGATAAAGACATTAAACCTGATACTAAAGCCAATATTTTTATTAAAAAAGCGCGCATTGAAGATGCTATTGAAATGGTGCTTTCGAGCAATGGTTTGCAAAAAAAAGCGCTTTCTGAAAATACGGCTTTGGTGTTTCCTAATACGCAAGCTAAGCTTAAAGATTACAAAGATTTGTTGATTCGCAGCTTTTATTTAAGCAATGCAACGGCTAAGCAAGTATCAGCATTGATTAAGTCTATGCTCAAAACAAAAGACATTTTTGTGGATGATAGGCTTAATATGTTTGTGATGCGAGATACCCCAGAGGTGATACGCATTGCCGAAAAACTAGTAGCCGCTAATGACATGGCAGACCCTGAAGTGATGTTAGATATTGAAGTTTTAGAGGTGAGCCGTAATCGCTTACAAGAGCTGGGTATCGTCTACCCTAACCAACTTTCAGTGGTATCGGCATCGACACTGACTATAGACGCACTGAAAAAACTTAAGTCTGATGGCTATGCCGTGAGCCCTAATCCAGCGCTTAACTTTAAAAAGACCATTGGTGAAGTGAATTTGCTCTCTAACCCTAGAATTCGAGTGAAAAATAACGAAAAAGCCAAAATTTTAGTAGGCGATAAAGTGCCTATCATTACTACCACTTCTACTGCGAATGTAGGTATTTCAGAAAATGTGCAATACGTAGACGTAGGGCTAAAACTCGATGTAGAGCCTCGTATCACTTTAGATGATTTTGTAAACATCAAAGTAGGCTTAGAGGTGAGCTCTCTGGGTGAAAAAACTAAAACCAATAACGGTGCTGTGGTTTACACCATAGGTACGCGCAATGCAAATACTGTGCTACGCCTCAAAAATGGTGAAACGCAAATTTTAGCGGGTTTAATACAAGATGATGAGCGTAAAACCGCCAATAAATTACCAGCTTTAGGTGATATTCCGCTTATTGGGCGCTTGTTCTCTAACCAAGAAGATAGAAAAAGTAAAACTGAAATTGTATTGGCGATTACCCCTCGCATTATTGGAAATATTAATCAGCCGCAAGCCAATATTGCCGAGTATTGGTCTGGTACAGAGACTGTAATTTCAGATAAACCACAACAGACGAGCGCCCCTTCAAGCGCCCCTATGAGCCCACAAGAACGCTTACGTGAGCAAATGCGCATGCGACAAGAGCAGATGAATATTAGCCCGCCAGAGCAGCCTAGCACTCCGCCTGAAACAGAGGCTGTTCCTGCCCCTGCGGCAGCCCCGTCTGAAGCTGCACCTGCACAGTAAACGTGGTGATGAAAAATAAAGGGTTTACATTAATTGAGTTGGTGGTCACGGTTGCAATTGTTGCGATATTGGCCTCAGCTGCTATGCCTATGTTGCAAGTAACGGTGCAGCGCAGCAAAGAAAGTGAACTGCGCGCAAACTTGAGAATGATGAGAGAGGCGATTGATGCCTATAAAAAGGCTGCGGATGAAGGGCGCATAAAAAAAACAATAGATCAGACAGGTTATCCGCCCATGCTCGAAGTGCTGGTTGAAGGCGTGTCTGATGAAAAAGACGTTAACAAACGCAAGATTAGATTTTTACGTAGGATTCCCATAGACCCAATGAATGCACAAAATATGAATGCGGAACATCAATGGGGTTTGCGCAGTTATGCGAGTGAAGCTAATAACCCAGCTGAGGGGGCTGATGTATATGATATTTATTCACTCAGCCAGCAAACGGGCACCAATGGTGTGCCTTACGCGCAATGGTAAACCACATCATGTCTCAGCACTTTGTAAATAAGCTTAGAAAAAGGTTTACCTTAAAAGGGTTTACTTTAGTCGAACTGCTAGTGGTGTTAGCCATCTTGGCATTGTTGCTGACATTAGCTGTGCCTAAATATTTTGCAAGTATTGAGCGTGCAAAAGAAGCCACCTTAAGGCAAGACCTCAATACCTTACGCGAAAGTGTTGATAAATACTATGCAGATACTGGCGCTTATCCAAAATCATTAGAAGATTTGGTTGAGAACAAATATATACGAAAAGTACCAATAGACCCTATCACAGAAAGCGCGTCTACATGGATATTCATAGCACCAGAGCCGCCGCTTAGTGGAGATATTTACGATATACATAGCGGTGCAACAGGAACAGCTAAAGATGGCTCGCGCTATGCAGAGTGGTGATTTTCGACAATCAAAAGGGTTCACATATCTTGGATTGTTAGCGCTCATGGCAATTTCAGGCATTGCCATGGCGGGGGTTGCCATACTATGGCATCAAGAGACTCAGCGTGAGCGCGAAAAAGAGCTGCTGTTTATTGGCGATGCCTATCGTAAGGCGATTGTAAGCTACTACGAAACCAGCCCTGAGCAGCCTAAGCAATACCCACAAACACTTAATGATTTACTGCTAGATAAGCGTTTTCCCATCATTAAGCGGCACTTGCGTAAACTTTATATCGACCCGATGATGCAAAAAAAAGATTGGGGGCTCATGTTACAGCAAGGGAAGATTGTTGGGGTGTACACCAAGTCCAAGCTAGCGCCTATAAAGCGTACTGGTTTTGCTTCTGGTTATGAGTCATTTGCAGGGGCTGAAGACTACAGTGCCTGGAAGTTTACAGCGGTTTCAGGGCTGCAATAGCGCTCACTGCTGAATTAAGCTGAATGCCTGATATTAACTGCCTGTGTTGGCATTAGAGTATTGCTGATAATAGCGCAATACTTTAGGCACATAACGCTGTGTTTCTTGATACGGTGGCATCTGCCCGTGATATTTTTTAACTGAGTTTGGTCCTGCGTTATAAGCAGCCAAGCTGAGCCTTAAATTGCCATTAAATATATTGAGAAGTTCACGCAGATATTGCGCCCCAGCACTGACGTTTTGTTGCGTGTCATGTTTGTTTATCACACTAAACCGTTTTGCTGTATCAGGCATTAATTGCATGAGGCCATATGCCCCTTTACTAGAGCTTGCATGAGCTTGATGTTTAGATTCTACAGCAATCACTGCGTGGATTAAGGCAGGGTCTAGCGCACTTTGTTTTGCTGCTAGCATGACTTCTTGGTGGTAAGGTAGAGTAGCTAAAGATGCGCTAGCTGTTTTATTGAGTTTGTTGCTTACCTGAGCGGGTGTTGGCTCGGCAATCTTAAAGTTGTAGGCAGTGTCGGGCTCTTCATTGCTGATTTTTATTTCATTAGCTTCGTCAGATTGTACATATACATCAGCTCTAACAGAGTTGGCGTATAAAATGTTTAAGCACAGGCTGATAATGAATAGGCTAAAAGCCCAGCGCGCAATGTCGATACATATTTTTATCATGCTGACATTGTCGACTCAAAATATGACAACATAAAGACAATATCTATCGCTTTAAATGCATGTGCTTAATATCCCTTGTTATAAAAGTGTAAAGAAACAACCATCTTAGCTTCATCATTCTGTCATCAAACTAGCTAACAATGCTTAACAAGCTTTGACCAATCTTTACATTTTAAAAAAATACGGGCATGACTATTATTACATCTATTTCACCACCAGAAAATATTGACCTTGCAGAGCAAGATGCTACCCTCAGCGCCGAGCAGAGTGTTGTGTTTATGGATGTAATTGCAGAGTCTTTACATATTTCACAGCGTTCACAGTTATTTAATTGGTTGCAAGGTGGTTTGCAATTTTTGCTAGGGCATGAGGTCATGATTTTTGGCATCAAACCTCAGTCTGATGAGCCCTATCAGTTCGAGTATTTTACTAGTACACGTTATTTTGATTTGCAGCAATTTACCCAAGCAATAGATGTAGAGAATGGCCTTATTTATAAGGTGCTCAGAATGTGGGAGAAAACCTCTCTACCTGTATTTGTGAGTAGTCAACTGAGTTCTGTTGTGCATAGGCAGTTTTCGGTACTTCAGATGCCGGATGATGTGCTAAAGCACGCGGAGTTGGGTGATTTTATTGCACATGGCTTTGGTGATGGACATAGCTTTGTTGTGTTTGCGCGTTTACATAAAATTCCTAGCGCTAATCATGCACGTATATTAGAGATGATGATGCCGCATTTGCATGGTGCTTTAATTCGCGTAACGGGCAAGCGTAGCAGTCAAGCACCTACAGCAAGCAAATTAACTAAGCGCATGACTAGCCGAGAAGCTGAGGTGATTCAATGGGTACATATGGGTAAAACCAATTGGGAGATTTCTACCATATTGAATATCAGCCCACTCACTGTTAAAAATCATGTGCAAAATATTATCCGTAAGCTTGATGTGCAAAACCGTAGGCAAGCAGCAGTTAAAGCCGCTAAGATGGGTTTGATTAAGCTTTAATCCAAGTTTTCCATTACGCGATTAATCAAGCAATTTAAATTTGGCTACTCAGTTTTTACAAAATGCGCTCTCAAGGCGCATTTTTTTCTTCACCACTACGCGTCTAATGCCATGCCAACTCACTAGTCCGAACGGACTATATCCAACACATTAGTAGGTCATATTCAACATTTATAGTAGCGAAGTAAATTGCACGGGTGGTCACGCGATAAATTAAGACGGCTGTCTAGTCCACACAGACTATTGAGTATCGTTAGCGTGTCACAGGAGGGCTGTAAATTAGCAACTGTCGCTTAAGGCAATATGTGTTAGGCGTTTTGTAGTACAGAGTAGTAACTTTATTTATTTCTTTTTGGGAGATTTACCATGAAATTTCAATTAAAAGCATTAGTAGCTGCTTTAGCATTAACAGCTGCCGCTTTACCTGCACAAGCTACAATGGGAAGAGCAACAGACGGCGACTCAAGCTTGATCTTAACTTTAATCGACAACGCTAACAGCATTTCAGCTACTTTTGATTTGGGCTTTAGCTACAGCACATTTTCAACTTTGGTTTCAACAGCACTTTCTAATGGCGGTACATTCTCATGGGATTTAGCTTCATTGCCTAATTACTCAGATGCATGGACTACTTTTAC
>CAZAHP010000027.1:0-13969 GCA_964484985.1 uncultured Methylophilaceae bacterium | reverse complement strand
TCTCATGGGATTTAGCTTCATTGCCTAATTACTCAGATGCATGGACTACTTTTACGGCTACTGGCAATGTAAACACTACTGCGCAATGGGCAGTGTTTGCAGGTGACAACACAGGTTCTGGTGTAGGTACACGTGGCATGATTTCTACATATAAAACTGGTAGCAATCAGACTTTGACAACACAATTAACGACATCACTTTCTAACTTTGATGGTTACATCAATCAAAACAATTTTATCGGTAACCATTCTGTAGTGGCTGATGGTGCAAGTACATCAACTTCTGGTAATACATACGGTGGTCAGGCAAGCGCTTACGGCTCAACAGGCAGAATTAACGGTTCTGGTTTTGACGCTACAGAATCATTCGACGGCAGCATGACCATTCGTCAAGTATTGAGTGGTGCAACTAACACTTCAGCTATCTCTGTTAGCACTTTGGGTAACACTCAAGGTAACTACACATTTAGCATGAGCAAAGCAGGTGTGTTGACATTGGCTGTGCCAGTGCCAGAGGCTGATACCTACGCTATGTTAGTAGCTGGTTTAGGCTTGGTAGGTTTTGCAGCACGTCGCCGCAACGCTAAGTAATTTAGCTAATTAATAGCAATGTCTATTTAACCTTGGGGCTTGGCTCCAAGGGTTTAAGTGGGTTTTGCACAACAGATTTAATCAATATCTTTTTTGGAGATTTAACATGAAATTAACTAAAATCGCATTAGCAGTAGCGGCTACTTTAGTAGCTGGTCAAGCATTTGCTGCACCTGTAACACAATTAGAAATTACTACAGCACGTGGTAATGGTAGTTTACAAGAAACATGGTTGTCAGGTGCTTCTGCTCCAACTTACAACGTGTTTGTAGGTGTTGCTTCAACTTGTGATGCAAATACAGTTTCAGTATTTAACGCAGGTACAGCAACAACAGCACAAAAACCAGGTTCTTCAAGTGCAGGCAACTTTTTGGCTTATGCATGTAAAGTGGGTGGCGTAACTACAGTGGTTTACCACACAACTGATGGTGGTTCATTCAATGCTTACGCACCACACATCCCTAACGATGTAGATGGTGACGGTAACGTTGGCGTAACAAACTTGGCACGTATTAAAAATCTAAATGCCGCATCAAATGCTACTTGTGCTTCAACTACAGGTACTTTGGTTTTACCAGGTCAAGCAGCAATCCCTGTATTTAGCAAATGTGCTACAGTTGTTCCAGCAACAGCGCCTGATGCTGCTACAGCTAAACCAGCAGGTGGCTTCTCAGACGTTGAAGCTGGTTTGTTTGGTGTAAGCACAACAGGTTTTGGTACTGAAGGTGATGCTAACGTTGGTCAAGTGTTTGGTGTAGCAGTTTCAACAAACTTATACCGCGCAATGCAAGTTTCACAAGGTATTTACGCTTCAGTAGCAGCTGCTAACACTGCTGACTCAACATTTGCACCAGCAAATGCACCTAATATGACTAGTGCGCAATACACTTCATTAGCAACAGGTACTTACGCTGCTGATTGGGCTCCAATTGTTACAGGTTCAACTGAAGAAATTCGTGTGGCTCGCCGTGTAAGCACTTCAGGTACTCAAGCTAGCTCAAATGCATTCTTCTTGCAAAACCCATGTAATGGTGACCCTGCTATTGCTGGTAAGTTATCACCTTCAAAAGTATCTGACACAACACCTACATTTATCGTAACTGAAGGTTCAAGCACTGGTAACGTAAAAACTGCGTTAACAAATGCTAACACTAACGGTGACTTTGCAGCTGGTGTAGTTTCACTTGAAAACAACTGGCGTACAGATACATCTAACAATCAATACCGTTTTGTTAAGTTAGATAATGTACACCCAGAAGCTCCTATCGCTGGTTCTAGCGCTACTTTTGATACAAATGCTCGTCACACAGCAGCAATGGGTGCTTACCCATTCCATATGGAATTGAAGTACTTTGTTGCAGACACTGCTGATTCATACGGTGCTAGCTTGATTCCAGCAGTTGCTGCTTCATTCTCAGCAGCAGCTTGTGCAGATGTGCCACGTGGTTTGACATTAAGCCCATTATCAGGCTCTAGCTGTGCAGTAGGTGAAGTAGTTGCTAAAGGCTCACGTTTTGGTAACAACTGCCAAGCACAACAATTATTGTTCTAATGAGTTTGCGGGCAGCACAGCCAAAAGCAGTGCTGCCATAACGAAGTTAAGAACAGCATAGTAATTGTTTATGTGAAGCGCACTCACAACAGTGAGTGCGCTTTTTTTTGATTATTACTTGCTAAACAATTAGTGGCTTTTGCGAGTCCATTTAAGTCAGATTTTTATTGCGCGACTCATCATCTAATTGAGCGTTAGTAGAGGTTTTTCTGAGAATTTCAGACTGTTGCGTTGACAAATTTTTACAAAAAATACAGATGCGGACTAGTCCGTTCGTCATCACCCTGCAACCTGACTGCAACATACTAGCGTCGATTCTGCTCAAGCTGAAATGAGCATTGCAAATGCCCTATTAAATATAAATTTTAAATGCTATTAAGGTTATACGTGCGTTACACCATATCTATTTTACTGATGTTATTGAGCGCTGCTGTGCAAGCAGAGCAAGCTGGTGAGCCTGTTGCTGCTAAAAGCCAAGAGACTAAGCCAGTGGCTAACAATGAGGTTGCTGAAAAAGCGGAAGCCGCCGATAAATTTGATATTTTTGAGTATCAGGTTGAGGGTAATACAGTATTGCCAGTGGGCAAGGTTGAAGAGGCGGTATACCCTTTTTTGGGTGAAGCTAAAACAGTGGAAGATGCCGAAAAAGCGCGCGCGGCGCTTGAAAAGGCTTTTCATGCGGCGGGCTATCTTACGGTATTTGTGAACATTCCTGAGCAAGAGGTAAATGCAGGTCTGGTGCGCTTAGAGGTGCAAGAAGGTCAGGTTGAGCGCTTAAAAGTAGTAGGTGCGAAATATAACTCTTTAGGCAAGATTAAAGCGCGTGTGGGGGAATTTGCTGAGGGGCATGTGCCTTATTTTCCTAATGTGCAAAAGCAAATTGCGGCAGTTAACGCTACGCAAGACCGTGTAGTAGCTCCAGTATTACGACCCTCAAAAACACCGGGCAAGGTTGAAGTTGATTTGAAAGTGGACGATAAGCTGCCGTTTCACGGCGGTATTGAGCTCAATAATCGATATTCGCCTAACACTACAGAGTCTAGGCTCAGTGGCTCTATGCGTTATGACAATTTATGGCAGCTTGACCATAGTATAAGCGTAGGCTTTCAGGTTACGCCTGAAGATACGGATGAAACCAAGGTATTGTCAGCCACTTATGTGATACCAAATGACGGAGACTACTGGGCGCTGTATGGTGTGCTCTCCAAAAGTGACGTGAGCGCGGTGGGGGACGTCAGTGTGATTGGTAACGGTAATATTTTTGGCATGCGATTTATCCATCCTCTGCCAGGTGTTGAGAGCTACAACCATAGTTTGACCTTGGGCGTAGATTACAAAGACTTTAAAGAAACAACCGAGTTGCAAGGCTCTGACGGCTTTAATACGCCAATTGCTTATATGCCATTTTATATTGGCTACGATGGTACTTATACCACCTCAAGTAGTAGCACTAAGCTGAGCTTGGGTGTCACACTTTCAGTTCGTGGTTTGGGTAATGATGAGCAAGAGTTTGCCGACAAGCGTTTTTTAGCTAGACCTAACTTTTCTTACTTGCGTACAGAGCTAAAACACACCCAGCGTTTTTATAAAAACTGGGAGTTAATAGCAGCTGTAGCAGGACAAGTGACAGGTGACTCACTTATCTCAAATGAGCAGTTTTCGATTGGTGGCCTAGATACAGTAAGGGGCTATTTGGAGTCGAACTCACTGGGTGATCACGGCGTAAATGCTAATTTAGAGCTGAGAACACCTCCTTTACAAAAGTATGTTTCAGACAAAATTTCTAATCTCTACGCGCTAGCTTTTTATGATTACGGGCATGCCAGAGTACGAGATCCACTACCAACACAAACAAGCAGTTTTAATTTGGCTTCAGCGGGTCTTGGTTTGCATTTAAAAGGTTATCACGGCTTGTTTGCTGAGGTGGATTACGCAAAAGCCTTGCGTGACGCAGGCCAAATTGAAGATGGCGATGATAGATGGCATGTGCGTATTGGCTATGACTGGTAAGCAAACGATAAAAAGGACGTTTTTATGAATAAGCAACTTTATAAATTAGTGTTTAGTAAGCACCTGGGCATGTTAGTGCCTGCCTCTGAGGCTGCTGCTGGGCATCGTTGTAAAGGTACAGATAGCCGTGTGCGTAATCAGCGCCGTGCGCTTGCAGCTGCCGCGCTTATTTCAGTACAGTCTATTAATGTGGCCTATGCCCTAGATGTGAATGCATTGCCAACAGGAGGCAATATTAGGTCTGGTGCAGGTAGTATCAATACAGTTGGTAATAGAATGAATATCAACTCAAGTACCAATAAAATGGTTGTCAATTGGAATTCGTTTAACGTAGGTGCTAGAGCAGGTGTTAACTTCAACATGCCTAGCAGAACTTCAAGCGTGCTTAATCGCGTCATTGGCAACAGCAAGAGTGAGATTTATGGACAAATTAATGCCAATGGTCACGTGTATTTAGTGAATAGCAATGGTATTTATTTTGGTAGCGGTGCGCAGATTAATGTGGGCTCACTCACTGCGACCACACTTGATAATTTAAGTAACGACGACATCGTTAATCGCTATAACGACGGTATATTGCCAACCGAAGCTAATACGCCATCGTTTTCGTTTGCGGGTGCGGTAGGTGTGATTGACGTAGCTGATGGCGCTAATATCACCACCACATCAGGCGGCCGCGTTATGCTGCTAGCGCCCGATGTGAATAATAGCGGTGTTATTACCACACCAGATGGGCAAACTATTTTGGCTGCGGGTAAAACCATCTACCTGACTAAACAAGATGATTTTGCAGGCTTGATGGTAGAGGTGAACTCAGGTGGTACTGCTAGTAATCTTGGGCAAATTGTGGCAGACCATGGCAATGTGAGCTTGGTGGGTTTAGCTGTTAATCAACAAGGCAGAATCTCAGCTTCTACTTCAGTGCGCGCAAATGGCTCAATTTATCTCACAGCAAAAGACAGTGCAATAAAAGGGTCTAATAACTTGCCGACCTACGGTAATGTCACCTTAGGTAAAAACAGCAGCACAACCATTACAGTGGATGTGAACGACACTGAAAAAGTGATCGACTCACAAACGGTGGCTAAATCATTAGTGAATATCAATGGTAATGTGATTGATATAGAGGGTAGTATTGTTGCAAATAGCGGTGAGGTGAATGTCACTGCAGAAGCAGGCACTATTCCAGGTCGTATATTCTTAGGCAGCACCGCTTCTATTGACGTCTCTGGCGTGGATGCCGTTGCGCCTATGTCACGCAACCAATTAGCGATACAGCTTTTTTCTGACCAACTAAGAGACTCGCCTATTTTAAGAGGCGGAGCTTTGTTTGGTGAAACCTTATATTTAGATGCGCGTAAAGGCACAGACATTATCAGTGATGAAGTCATTGCTGAGGCGAAGGCAGGCATTGGCCGTACCGTGGCTGAGCGTATGACTGGAGGTGGTACTGTTAACCTCAATGGCGGTGCAGGCAGTGTAATTACGCAAGCAGGCTCAACTATTGATGTATCAGGCGGGCAAACGACCTATACAGGCGGTAACATTAAAGAGAGCCGCTTACTCTATAACGGTAAATGGGTGTTAGCTTCAGAGGCTAAGGCCAATACACCGTATCAAGGTATTAATGATAAGTATTCTAAAGCCTATAAAAAATGGGGTGAAACGCGCAGTTGGCAGATGACATCTGCTGAGAATGGGCGTTTTCAAGAAGGTTATTTGGTGGGCAGTGATGCAGGTAGCATCAGCATCAGCGTAAGTGAATTCGGTGCAGCAGTGTTAAATGGCGATATGATTGCCAAGACGGTAGCAGGCCGATATCAGCGCGGTGCTGAAGGCGATATGGCTTTAGCAAAAGGTGGTGCGCTTAATCTGAGTGTCGCTAACCTGCGTATTGTTGACACGCCTTCGAACCTGCCTTTAACTTTCAAGTTTGACGATATTTTACCTAGTGAATATGCACAAGAAACCCAGCTAGATACCGATGTGCTAGCACAAGGGTTTAATCGACTCAGTTTGGTCAGCGCAGGTGCAATTAATGTAGATGCTAATATGCGCGGTGCGGCTGACGGCACGCTGCTGCTTGATGGTGGGGCGGGCGTAAACGTCAATAGCAATATTAGCTTTGCCAGTGGTGATATTACGCTAGCTGCTAGTGATACTTCCAGAGTCAAAATTGCTGACAAAGTAGAGGTGAGCGCGGCTGGCTTGTTTACCAATGATACGCCAGGGGTGGCGGGGGCTATGTTAGCACCCATCGCTATTGACGGAGGCACGATTACAGTTAACGATGGCCTAGTGCTGGGCCAAGGCGCTACACTCAATGCAAGTGCTGGCGCATGGCTTAATAATAAAAAAGTGTTATCGGGCGGCCATGGTGGCAACATCAAGGTAACACTGGCAGATAATCAGGTGCAAGCAGGGCAATTTTTATCCTATGGCTTTAAGCAAGGTGGAGAGCTCACGATTAATACGCCAATTCTAGACTCCTCTACTCTGCAAGACATACAAATTGGTGGTATTAACCCTAATCAACAAAATACGCTGTGGTTGTCTGAAGGCTTTTTTACAAAAGGCGGCTTTTCAAAATACACGCTTAAAGCGCCAACGCTTGATGGTGATATTTTAGTAGGTGATGCGGCGAATAGTGTGGTGAATATCGCCCCACAGATGCAAAACCTTGAGGCAAAATCTGATATTAGGTCTTTGGTCAGTGGTACAGAGATGACTAAAGTTGCCGATGCTGTGACCTTAGCAAAACATCTGCGCGCCCCAGTTTCAATCACTTTAGATGCAGGGGATGATTTAACCGTCGCCTCAAATGCAACGATTAGAACAGAAGCGCCGATTAGCCGCACGGGCGCTCAAGGCGATATTAGCCTAACTTCACAAGGCCAGTTAACAGTATTGGGTGATTTAATTGCGCCTGCGGCCGACATTAGTATTGCTATCAATACCAGCAGATCTTTGAATAGTCCAAACGGTAACTTTGATGATACTAAGAGTCTGTATGTTGGGGAAAACGCCCTTATTAGTGCCGTAGGTCAATATATTACGCCACCAGCAGCCGATGGTAATTTGCGCAAAGCTGAGGTGTTAGACGCGGGCACAATTTCACTCTCAACCAATAACGCTTCTAGTAGTGGCGTGATTGTTGTTAAACAAGGCGCTGTGCTTGATGTTTCCGCTACCAGTGGCAATATTGATAATCTAGGGGCTAAAGGCTATCAACGTGAGCTTGTAGATGGTGCCGCGGGAACGATCAGCATTGCAGCGCGTGATGGTTTGGCGTTAGATGGTAGTTTGCGTGGCAATGCCAGCGGTGTTGGTGCGGGCGGTACTCTAAATATTACTCTTGGTGGTGAGCGAGACTCGTCTGTCCTACTTGAGCAGCAGAAAACCAACGGGTTGCGTCGTCTTACTGTTACGCAAAACCTTGAAACCTTAGCTGATGGCATTGTGGCAGGCGGCTCGGTGGCAAGCTTGATTAACCAGCCAAGAACCCTTGCAGGTGAGCCTGACTTTGCGCAAGCGGCAACAGGGGTGGGCAATGTCTCTGCACAGCAAATTAAAGAAGGTGGCTTTGATAACGTTCGCTTGAAAGCTGGCATTCAATCTGAAAGTAATGAAATAGTATTTGACAGTGGTCTTAGCCTAAATGTACCTTCATCACTCACGCTAGATGCCTCCGCTTTTGCAGGTGCGGCTAACATTTCAGCTTCTAACCTAACCTTGACCAATAGTTCTGCGCTGACTCTGAGCACACCTGTATTAGGTACAGGCGCACTTAACTTTAGCGCAAACTTTATTGATATTGCTGGCAATGTCGCCATGACCAATGTGGCTTCAACTACGCTCAAATCATCTCAAGATATTCGTGGTAGAGGTCTTAACGCACAGGCTGGTGACGGCCTACCTCAGCTTGTCGCCACAAAAGAAATTAATCTTGATGCGCGTCAAATTTACCCAGCAACGGCTAACACCTTTAGTGTGACAGCAACAGGCAATGATAGCCGTATTACAGTTAGCAACTCTAGTGGCCAAACATCTTCAGTACCATATTCAGCGGCAGGTGTTTTAACGCTCAATGCCGATAATATTGAGCAAGGCGGCACTTTGCGTGCGCCGCTAGGCCAAATTAATTTAAATGCAAATGATACGCTGACTTTGAAACCCAATAGTCTGACCTCAATTTCAGCCGAAGGCAGCTTGATTCCTTACGCTATTACATTTTTGGGTGGTACTAATCTAGCTAATACCGAGTCAATTGGTCAGGAAAGTGCGCTGATAGCGAAAAAAATTAATCTGAGTGCAGATAATATTGATATGCAATCTGGCGCAAATGTTGATATTTCTGGTGGTGGTGACACATTAGCTTATGAGTGGATACAAGGTGTAGGGGGTTCTACAGACTTTTTGGCAAAAGCTGGCGTATATGCAGTTTTACCTAGCTTGCAAGCGAGCTATGCTCCTTATGATGGGCTGTATTACAAAGGATCTGATGTAAAACTTGGCGATGCAATTTATCTTGCAGGTGGCAATGGCCTAGCTGCGGGCACTTATACTTTACTGCCAGCGCGTTATGCACTACTACCGGGTGCTTATTTAGTGCAAACCAGTGGTGCAAGTGTTAAAAAAGACGGCAACTTGCAACAACTAGATGGCGCTAGCTTGGTGTCTGGCTACTTGACTAAGCTAGATAACTCTAGCCGTGGTCAATACACAAGTTTTAAAGTGACCAATGGTAGTGTATTTACAGAAAACTACGGCACTAAAGACTATAAAGGCCCAGCCGAATATTTACTCACCAAGGGTAATACCTTCTTTACAAATAAGGCGATAAAAGACAATGTCACCACGCCTAGGTTAGCGAGTGATGCTGGTCAGCTGATTATTGCAGCAGATGCAAGCCTGAATCTTGACGCGGACGTGCTGACCAACAAGGCAGCAGGTGCGCGTGGTGCTTTGGTGGATATTAGCTCTAACAGTATTAAGGTGGTGTCTTCAGTTGGCGCACCTCAAGCGGGTGTGTTACAGGTTAAGGCGAGCAGTTTAAATAATCTTAAAGCAGAGAGTTTATTACTAGGCGGTACGCGTACTATTACTGGCAATACGCAGACTGTTACCGCTACTGCGACGCAGATTGAAGTGGCGAATGATGCCAATAACGCACTTTCAACCAACGAGTTGATACTGGCCTCTAGTGATAAGATTACCCTCAATACAGGCGCTGTGGTGAGCGCCGCGGCGAATGCAAACACTTCAGCGGGTAATACCGTGCTTAGAACAACAGGCGATGGTGCTTTAGTCGCTGTTTCAGCAGTCAATGATATTGATTACTCAAGAACTGGCAGCAGCGCTAGCCCAAGCACTGGTGCGCTAGAGATTAAATCTGGCGCAACGCTCACGGCGCAGCGCTCTATGGTGCTAGATGCCACTAAAGAAACCGTGCAATCTGGCACTGTACGTGTTGCAGATAATGGTTCACTCACACTCGGTGCTGACAAAATCTTGATTGGTGACTCAGGCAGTGCCGTAGGCACAAAAATTGATGCAGCCACCTTGGCGAGCTTTGGCAACTTAGCAACGGTGGCACTCAATAGCTATAAAAATATTGATATTTATGGCAGCACAAGCTTTGGTTCTGGAAATCTTAACCTCACATTCAATGCAGGCGGTATAGCACATCACGGTATAGGTGATGCTGTCATTACCGCGCAAACGTTTACGCTTAAAAACACAAGTGGCACTTTTGCTGCACCCAACGATGCAGGCACAGCTAACCTGACGGTAAATGCTAACAACATTGTATTAAGTGATGTGGCGACTGGTAAAACGAGCGAAATTGCAGGTTTTGACAATGTGAATTTAAACGCTGCAGAAGAAGTGCGCTTTAGTGGTGCTGGTACGCTGAATGTAACGGCCACACAAACCAATATCAACAGCGCACGTATTACGGCTGATACGGGTACAAACTACACATTAGCGGCTACAGGCAAGTTAAATACGGCTTCTAATGGCACACAACTGAGCTCAGCTAGCAAAGGCTTAGGCGCTAAGCTTAATTTACAAAGTACCGAAACCACATTAGGGGGCAATATTGAGCTGTTGTCTGGTCAATTTAAAGCCAGCTCAAGTGCGGGTGATTTAGTGGTGTCCAGTGGTGCAAATATCGCCACCCGTTCGGCTAAGGTGGTGTTTGATAGCAATTACAGCGCTTATACCGATGCTGGCAGTATTAGCCTGAGCTCGGTGAATCAAGATGTTAAGGTCAATGCAGGTGCGCTACTTGATGTCTCTGGTGGTGTTGCGGCTGGTGATGCAGGCCAACTAAATGTTGAAGCTAAAAACGGCAGCTTTATTGTTGCCGATGGCACATTAATAGGCAGTGCTGCAACTGGTGAAAAAACAGCGAGCTTGAATTTAGACGTTAACACATTGGGTAATTTTAGTGCAGTGAATAGCGCATTAGAAACTGGCAAGTTTAATGAGTCACGTGATATTCGCGTGCGCAGTGGCAATGTTGCCATTGCACAGGCTGATACCGTCACTGCGCACAATTTTGTAATGGGCGTTGATGCTGGTAATGTTGAAGTTGCGGGTAAGGTGAATGCTGATGGCCAGCAAGGCGGCAATATTGAAATTTACGCGAGTGGCAATGTTACGCTTAAAAGTACAGGGCAATTACTGGCTCGCGGCACACAAGCTAATACCAGCACTGGTGATTTAGAAAAAGGCGCTGGTGGCGAAGTCTTATTGTCTTCTTCATCTAGAGCTAGTATCAACGCAGTTTCTGCAGAAGCTGGTGCTTTAATTGATGTGAGTGGCTATTCGGCTGCAGACAATAACAATGTAGGGGTGAATGGCGCTAAAGGCGAAGTCACGCTGCGTGGTTATCGAGGTACTACGGGTAACACGAATACAGTCAATGTTGCTTTTAATACCACGGCAGCAGTGAAAGGCGCTGAAACAGTTAGAGTTGAGGGTGTAAAGGTTTATACCAGCAATACCTTTAACGCTACAACTCCGAATGTAGTAACAGAGACCAATAATTTTTACAACGCCAATACCACACAGGGCAGCTATACCAATACCCAAGATGGTGCTGCGATTAAAGTGTTGCCTAATATTGAGGTGCGTAGCACCTCTGGAAGTGATTTAACCGTTGCGGCAGATTTGAATTTACGATCCTTAGGCGCGCTACAAGCAGGCAAAGGCGGTACTCTTACTCTTCGTGCTAGTAAAGACTTGCTGATCAATGGTAGCTTGAGCGATGGCTTTAGTACCGCAGCCACCACAGGTGTGCTACAAGCCAATGCTGAGACATTTACTTATAATTTCATCGCTGGTGCTGATTACAGCGCTGCTAATACTGATACCACAGTGCAAGGCACGGGTAACTTTACGCTGGCCAGCAATAAACTGATACGCACAGGTACGGGGGATATCAATATTGCAGCAGGTGGCAATATGACTATGACTAATGACGGCTCTGTGATTTATACCGTTGGTAAGGCTGCGGCTGTACTTGCAGGCTTTGATGCCCCTACATTAACCACTTCTAGCACCACCAATGGCATAACTGCTGCCAGCTATCTCACGCAAGGCGGTGATATTAATATTGATGTGCAAGGCAATATTGTTGGCGCTGCAAGTACGCAAACAGTCAATCAGTGGTTGCTGCGCCAGGGTGGCGGCACAGGCAATAAAGATGTGAGCTGGTGGGTACGCCCTGATTTATTTAAACAAGGTGTGGCCGCGCTGGGTGGTGGCAATATCAATGTGAATGTCGGCGGCAATATTACAAACTTCTCTGCTTCATCAGCCACCACAGCTCGCTATGATAATTTTGGTACAACAACTGACCCCGCTACTGGCAACAGCATTGTCAACGGCGGCGGTGATGTGAATGTCAGCGCAGGTGGTAATATCACTAATGGTTTGTACTACGTAGGCAGAGGCGAATTGTCATTGAATGCAGGCGATAGTATTGTGAAAACGCTCGCTAATAGCACAACGCCTGGCTCAGGCACGCTCATTGCCTTGCAAGATGCGAGTGCAGATATATCAGCCGTAAATAATATAAAAATTGAGACAGTTTTTAATCCTACCTTATGGGCGCAAAGTTCTTTGGTGTTGGTGACTAGCCCAAATGGGGACAACTCTTTTTTTAACACTTATGGCGATGATAGCAGTTTAAATTTAAGTGCCTTAGTAGGTAATGTTGAAATTGGGTTGTCAAATGTTGCTAACATTAAAACAACTGGTCTTAATTCGGCGACGACGGCGGTTGGAAGTGCAGGCATACTTGCTGTTCACCCAAGTACACTTTCTGCGTTTGCTTTTAGTGGTGATATTAATCTTAATGAATTGACATTAGCACCCTCATCAACTGGTAATTTGACACTGCTGGCAGCGGATAATATTAGCACTACCACACTTTCAACTTCAATAGTGACACTATCAGATGCTGATGTATCGAGCACACTTTCAATAAACTCTCCCGCTGCTGGAAGTGCATTATCTACGATAGTTACAGAACCTCTTAGAAGTATAAGAGATGGAAACGAGTCTACTCCGATTCACATAGGTGATGATACCAAAGTGGCTATTGTTGCAAGCCAAGGCGATATCAGCATCAAAGGTGCTTCAAACGGAGATGCTGGTCTAAAGTCCTCTAAAGCGGCTTACATTAGCGCAGGAGATGACATCACCATGACAGCTTCAATACAGCATGCCAATAGTGATGATGTATCTGTCATAAGGGCTGGTAACGACATTGTGATGCCAGTGAACGTTACAACTGCAAGCATAGAAGTGAGTGGCCCTGGTGAGTTACTCGTTGAAGCTGGTAGAAATATTGACCTTGGCAACTCGACGGGTATTTTGTCTTTGGCTAATACCGAGAACCCAGCATTGGCCAGCAGTGGTGCTTCTATCACCATGGTGGCAGGTTTAGGTGAAAAGGGTAGTGATATTGCAGGTTTTGTTGCTAGTTACATTAACCCAACAGGCTCAGGCCCTAGCAGTTTGCAGGGCGATGCTAAGAAGCTTGCGGAATACCGCAGCAACACCTCGCAAAGTGTTGCTACTTATATGAGAAAGCTGACTGCGAATTCTGGTTTATCTGAAGCAGAGGCAATGACGCAATTTTTAGCACTCGACCAAGATAAACAAGCCGTGTTTGCCTACCGCCATTTTGGCGCAGAGTTGCTGGCAGCAGGTAAAGAGTTTGTGGCTACTAAAAGTACTACGCGCGGTGATAATGCGATTAGTCGTTTGTTTAATGGCGGTGGTTATGATGGCGATATTTTAATGTTCCAAAGCCAAGTGCGTACATCACGCGACGCCAGCATTGATATGCTGGCTCCCGGCGGCTTGATTAATGCTGGTGTGGCAGCCGATGCTAGTTCGCTTGGTCATGATATTGGTATTGTCACAGAAAAAGGCGGGGCGATTCGCGCCTTTGCTGAGAGCGGATTCCAAGTGAATAAATCTAAAGTCATTACACAATTTGGTAGCGATATTACGGTGTGGGTCAATAAGGGTGATATTGATGCGGGCCGCGGCTCAAAAACAGCGCTCTCAGTTCCAAAGCGTGAGGTGAGTGTAGATGCTGATGGCAATGTCACGGTTGAGCTTAAAGGCGTGGCTGCTGGTAGTGGTATTCGCGCACAAACTTATGACCCTGATGGTGAGAATGGCTCTCAAGTTGCACCCAAGCTAGGGACTGTTGCTTTGTTTGCACTAAATGGTGTGCTCAATGCAAGTGAAGCAGGTATTGCATCGGGTGACTTTATTGCGGGTGCTTTACAAG
>CAZAHP010000026.1:10083-21307 GCA_964484985.1 uncultured Methylophilaceae bacterium | reverse complement strand
GACTATATTGTGGTGGAAATGGCTAAGCATATCTTGGGTGAAAACTGGATGCAGGATTATGTGCAGAAAGCGAATAACGGCGGGATAGAGAAGGTGCTGTTGTAAAGTGAGTGATGCTGCCAGATAGACTTTTTGGCTTGTTTGTATCGCGTGGGCATTCACTGCCCACGCATAACAGCGATTATCATAAGGCTTATCTAGATTTTTGAACGGCTTAGTACACGCCAATTACTTGTAATAAAAAAATTTACCTTAACTCTAATTGAAAATAGACCCAGATGGGCTATTGTTTAGCTGGCTGACTTTCTCTACAGTTTCGCATACGATGGACGTAGTACGTGTATATGCGTAGTTTATTTGAGAAAAGGTCAGTATGAAGGTAATTGAAAATACACCAATATGGGTTACTTTGGCTTATGGTAATGTTGAAACGCGCAAGGTGGCTTTGATATTAGTGTTGAGTAGTTTGGTGTTTACTGTGTACTGTGTGCCTTGGGTGCATTACTCTAAAGCCACAATGGTTGCTAAGTTGTTTCTGCTTGATGATTGGAGCTGGTTTGCGATGATGCTACCTATGACGCTATGGTATTGGCTTGGTATGCGTTGGGTGGATAAGCATCAAGGCTGGCAATAGCTTTTATCTCTGCTTTATGCAGCGCTTAATCTGCGCTGCTTTCTCCAAATATTTCACGTGCACCTTTTTTGGTAAAGGGTTGCGCGAGTTGGCTAAAAAAGTTTTTAGCGATTTCTCCATGTATGCCAATATCAGCAGGTGGTCTGCGTGGTTCGTTGTAGTATGTGCCTAGTAATAAATCCCAAATGACTATATTTTCACCGTAGTTTCGGTTGCCTTCATCAAGATTTTTTGAGTGGTGCCAGCGATGCAAGCCTGGTGTGGTAAACACGTAATTGAGCACGCCTGTGCGCATTTCTACGTTGCAGTGTGTGAGTAGGCCAGTGAATGCAGTGACCGCGCTGAACCATAAAAATACACTAAGCGGTGCCCCCATGAAGAAAAGAGCGGTTTGGCTAAGTGCGATTTTAAATAGTGAATCTACGAAGTGGAAGCGCCCAGTGTTGATAACCCATAGTTTTTTAACGCTGTGATGTAGGGCATGAAAACGCCACATGGTGGGTACTTCATGTGCGGTGCGATGTGCAATGTATAAACCCAGCTCAGCGATGACAATCGCTAATACAACTTGTGCAAATAATGGCCATTGATGTGGCCAGATTGAGCTCGCAGCTTGTTCAGGTGAGACGATAATGGTCACTGCAACCATGTTGAGTGAAATAAGAATGCCTGCGGTGATTTGTACTAAACCCTTAGTGAAAAGGGTGTGTGCAATGTTGTTAAACGTTTCGCCGTCACTTTTTATCCATAGTGGCTCGTGGGGCATGATGCGTTCAAGCAACATAATCAAGAGCACAGTGCTGAAATAAACAACGTTAAACCATACAAGTGGATGTTTGGAAGCTAAAGCAAAACTCGTGAATGCGAGACCACCAAAGTAAATCAGAGGCCACAGTAGATAAGATAAAAAGCGTCTTATATCAGGATTGCTTATGTAGAGGTTTGACACTAATTAAAGCTTTCTAATCGCTAGTTTAGGACATGTGATTCAAAGGCGCATAGAATCACATATTTAAGCTAAATTGACAATATCTGCTGAAAACTAGTCTGAGAGACCAACTCATTATTTGGGGCTTGTTTTAAATGGTGCACGCTCTTCAAGCTCATGTTGGTAATGCGCTACATTTTCACCTTCTTTGCTTACAAAATTGGCAATGGCAGATGCAAATTCAGGATGAGCAATTTTGTGAAAAGAGCGTGTGATTCTAGGTTGAAAGCCACGCGCTAATTTATGTTCGCCTTGTGCACCACCTTCAAAATATTGTATGCCGCGCTCAATGCAAAACTCTTGCGCTTGGTAGTAGCAAAGCTCAAAGTGTAAGCCAGAAACAAATCTAAGTGCACCCCAGTAGCGACCGTATAATGTGCTGACGCCTTGTTTATCGGTACCATACAGATTGAGCGCGGCGGCAATCGGTTCACCCGCGACTTCAGCAATGATTAATAGTAAGTTTTCTGGCATGGTTTCAGCCAGTTTGTGAAAAAACTCTGGGCTTAGATAAGGTGTGGAGCGGTGTTCAATATAGGTATTTGCATAGCATTGGTAGAAGAAGTCCCAGTGTTGTGAGCTAATATCCTTGCCTGTTAACCGCTGACATATCACGCCAGCGTTTTTAACTTTTTTGCGTTCTTGATGAATTTTTTTGCGTTTATCGTGTGAAAGGCGGCTTAAAAAGTCTTCAAAATCAATGAAATTTTCATTCATCCAACGAAACTGCACGCCTGTGCGCGCTAGCCAACCCATATCACTTAAGACTTTTGAGTTATTGTCATCAGTAAATAAAATATGTGTAGAAGAGAAATTAAGTCGCTGCATTTGATTTTGCAGTGTTTCTAACATCAGAGTTTGCACTTGAGTGCTTGTGCTTAATAATCTCGCTCCTGTAATGGGGCTAAATGGAATGGCACACAGCAGCTTAGGATAGTAAGCTAATCCATTACGCTCATAAGCATCGGCCCATGACCAATCAAATACATATTCGCCGTAAGAGTGAGATTTTAGATAGAGTGGCATTGCGCCTATTAAGCGGTCATTGTCTCGTACAATTAAATGAAAAGGTTGCCATCCTGTGTTGTAAGTTACACATGAGGTCTTTTCCAAGGTGCTTAAAAAAGCGTGGCTAATCAATGGTGAGCCGTCAGTGAGCGCATCCCATGCTTGCGCACTGATTTGGCCTAAGCTGTCAATATGTTCTACAGTAATGCTCATAGATTGCATTATTCACACAAAATATGAAATTTACTAGTGAATAAGTGCTTTTGATATGCGCTGAGGTAGGCGCTTTAAAGTGCGCGCTTGCGAGTTGAGTCTGCTTGTTTGTTTTTTTGCTTAGAGGCGAGTTCGTTTTTTTTGAGAACGGCTTTTTCTAGCTCTTCAAGTTGCGCATCTTCAATGCGTTGGCGTTCTAAGGCTTTATTTTGTGCTGCGGCAAGCTCATTCATGGTGATTGCTTCGTCGCCATTTAAGTCTACTTGGCTAAAGTGGCGAGCAATCTGCGGCATCATTTCTGCGGCTTCAATGCGTGATAAGGTGCCGTCACTATCTTTATCAGCAGCAAAAAAACGTTCTTGTAGACGTTTGCGCATGAGTATGCGGTTTTCTTCAATTTGGCTATGTATAGGGTCTAATGAGCGAGAATATGTGTCTAAATCTCTACGTAAGCGTGTTCTGTCTTCAGTGCTGACTTCACGCAGCTTTCGTTGTGAAGATTCACTGTCTTCTTCATTGCTGTAGTTGCTGTCATCAGCCGTTTCAGTGGCTTGGCGAGCGTTGCTGCTATCTTTACCTTCAGCAAAAGCAACTTGAACAATAAGAAGCGTAGCCGCGATTGCGACAAGTTTTTTTGATTCAGTAGATAATGTTTTAAGATGCATATTTGAGTACTTAGCAATCTATATTACACAGGCTTAGTGTAAGAGTATGACATCTAATAAATAACTTCATTCAATAATCTTTCTAAGTAATCTAAAAAAACTAGGGTGCAGTAACTAAGCGCAGAAATTCGCTCGAGTTCTCGCTAATGCATTAAAATGCATTTAGTATCATTAAATAGATTTAAAAGGATGCAGCAATTATTATTTTTAGTAAGTTATTATGCAACTAAAGTGTGTTTTTATATTAACGCACTTAATTAGTGGAGCTATAATGCATTATGAATGTAAATTGAATGTTTCTTGGTTGGCGATGTTTGTAAAAAATTGTAACAATTTACCAAGAAGTATTCTAAGTTCGTACTTAAGAGAGTACTTAAGAAAGCTTGGTACATATGGTGGTTAACTCTTGGCTAAATAGAAGATAAGACTATGGAAGCATTAAATAAAAGAATCTTAATGGTAGATGATGATGTGCGCATGCGCGAGCTTTTGCAGCGCTATTTAAGTGAGCAGGGGTTTACCATTAAAACGGTCAATGATGGGCGTGAGATGGATAGCGTGCTTGCTCATGATCATATAGATTTGCTGGTGCTAGACTTAATGTTGCCAGGTGAAGATGGTTTGGCAATCTGCCGCCGTTTGCGAGGAGCGGGTAGCCCTATCCCTATTATTATGTTGACCGCGCGCGGAGATGAGATCGATCGTATTGTTGGTTTGGAGATGGGTGCAGACGATTATTTGCCTAAGCCTTTTAACCCTCGTGAGCTATTAGCCCGTATTAATGCAATTTTACGTAGACGTGAATCTGCGCTACCTGGTGCCCCTTCAATTGATGCGGCACAATTTGCTTTTGGCAGCTTTGTTTTTGATGCTTCTACACGTAGTTTAACTAAAAATGGTGAGCCAGTGACGCTTACCAGTGGTGAGTTTGCTTTGTTGAAAGTGTTTGTGGATCACCCACGTCAACCATTGTCACGCGATAGATTAATGCAGCTGGCGCGTGGGCGCGAGTTAGATGTGTTCGATAGAAGTATTGACGTACAGGTGTCACGTTTGCGTCGTTTGGTAGAAGAAAACCCAGCGCAGCCGCGCTATTTGCAAACCATGTGGGGCTTTGGTTATGTGTTTGTGCCAGATGGCGAATCTGCTAAGTAGATTTCGTGCTCTAGTTATCATCCCTTGATTCTTTTTCCTAGAAAACTTCTTGCACGCCTGATGCTGCTAATCGCATTGCTATTAGCAGTGAGCCAGGTGGCGGCACTTAAAATTTTTGAATATTTTGAGCGTGAGCCTCGTGCGCTTGCTGCTGCTTTGCAGGCGGTGACGGTGGTGAATTACACCCGCGCGTCCTTGCTCGCCTCTCATGAAGATCGTCGTATCGCTTTACTTTCAGAGCTTTCTGGTAAGGAAGGGGTGCGTATTTATGCGGCAGATTTGCTTGAGGTGGTAGAGCCTTTACCTAATGACCCGTTTATTCAGTTAGTGGCGGATAAGATACGTGAGCAACTGGGGGAGGATACCCTCATTACGATTAACCATTTTGAAGTGCCTGGTTTGTGGATAAGTTTTAGTATCGAGCAGGATGACTACTGGGTGGTAATTCCGCGCTTTCAGGTCGAGCGGCCTTTTCCATGGCAATGGTTAGGTTGGGGCGCATTGGTGGTACTGCTTTCTTTATTTGGTGCGTATTTTATAGCGGCTAAAATTAATCGGCCACTGAGCTATTTAGCTAAGGCAGCGAGCCAAATTAGCCAAGGGGAGCAGCCGCCTAAATTGCCTTTAGAGGGGGCTGATGAGCTACGTGATGTAACTAGGACGTTTAATGAAATGACTGATGCCTTGCAGCGTTTAGATAGCGAGCGCACATTGCTGTTGGCAGGCGTTTCGCATGATTTGCGCACACCGCTTGCGAGGTTGCGCTTAGCGATAGAGATGCTGTCGGAGCCAGAGACGCATGGTTTTAAATCTGGCATGGTGCAAGATGTGGCAGACATGGACGGTATTATTAATCAGTTCTTAGACTTTGTGCGCGGGGTTGAGGGCGAGTCTGTGCACATGACGAATCTGAATGAATTGTTAGAGTCGGTTGCACAGCGTTATGTGCGCTCAGGACGTGAGCTTACGCTTAAGCTTGCACCTACTTATTTAATTGCTTTGCGCCCTATGGCAATGCAGCGCTTACTGACCAATTTAATTGATAACGCTTTTAAATACGGTAAGGGGGAGGTGATGTTGCGTACAGTGATTACCGCAAATACCATTCAGCTCAGTGTATTAGATAATGGCCCAGGGATACCCCTTGCAGATATGAGCCGTTTGCTCAGGCCTTTTGAACGTTTAGATAGTGCGCGTGGTAATGCTTCAGGTAGCGGTTTAGGGCTAGCGATTGCCGATAGAATCGCCAAGCTACATCACGGTAGTGTTGAACTGATGAATCGCTCCACTGGGGGCTTAGAGGTCAGGTTGACCTTGCCAATTACCCCAAGTCCTTAGGATATGTTTAAGCCTGTGGGTGATACCACGCCAGTTTTTCATGCAGTTTTACGACTTCGCCAACAATAATTAAACAAGGTGGCTTGAGTTCTTCAGCGTGTGCTTTTTCATTTAATGTACTTAAATCACCTATCACCACTTTTTGCTGTGGAGTTGTACCTTGCTGCACAATGGCGGCAGGGGTGGTTGTTGCTAAGCCGTGTGATATCAGCTGCTTGCAGATTTCTGCCAAGCTGACTAAGCCCATGTAAATGACCACGGTTTGTTTTGGGCGAACGAGCGCAGGCCAATCTAAATCTATCGTGCCATCTTTGGAGTGCCCTGTGGTGAAAATGCATGACTGAGCGAAGTCGCGGTGCGTAAGTGGAATGCCTGCATAACTCGAAACACCATTCGCAGCGGTAATGCCGGGTACGACCTGAAACGGTACGTCGTTTTCCATCAGCGTTTCTATTTCTTCACCGCCGCGCCCAAAAATAAAGGGGTCACCACCTTTGAGGCGCAAAACGCGTTTGCCTTCTTTAGCGAGACGTACTAATAGCAGATTAATTTCTTCTTGCGGCAAGGTGTGATTATCACGCGCTTTACCCACGTAAATAAGCTCTGCATCGCGGCGCACCAATTCCATGACAGGCGGGCTGACGAGTTTGTCGTACACGCATACATCGCATTGCTGCATCAGTCTTAACGCACGGAAGGTGAGTAAGTCAGGGTCGCCTGGGCCGCCACCTACTAAATATACTTCACCATGAGACAGGTGCGTGTTATCGGTTTCTAAGGCCGAGTTTAAAGCTTTTTCAGCGGCGCCTTCTTGGCCTGAAAGCGTAAGCTCGGCAATAGAGCCTTGAAATACTGACTCCCAAAAAATTCGGCGCTCTTGAGTGCTAGCAAAACGTTGTTTAACGCGGTCTCTAAATTTAGCGGCTAATGCCGAGAGTCTGCCATAGGTGGCAGGTACTAAAGTTTCAATTTTAGCGCGTATTTGACGTGCTAAAACTGGCGATGCACCGCCGCTTGAGATGGCGATAATAATGGGCGACCGGTCAACAATCGCGGGCATGGTAAATGTGCATAAACTGGGCGAATCAACCACATTCACGGGGATGTTACGTAGTTTTGCGGCTTGTGAAACGGCGATGTTGACTGCTTCGTCATCCGTTGCTGCAATCACTAATCTAGCGCCATCAAGTTGAATCTCTTGAAAAGGCTCAATGCTAATATGAATTTTTTGCGTTTCAGCTAAGACTTCTAGCTCATGACAAAACTCAAGTGCATAGCAATCTACATAAGCATTGGCCTTGAGTAACATGCTGACTTTACGTGTGGCAACATCACCGCCGCCGATGACTACGCAGCGCTGATTTTCGAGTTTGATAAAAATAGGTAATGAGTGCATGACCTATTTTAACTGTGTTTTATCTTTATAAGGAGTGCTTTTCGTGAATCAGTTTTTATTTTGAGTTTTGATTTGCTATTGATTGCGGCTGGCGTTTTGATTGATAAGTAAGGTTTCGAATTCATCCTCGGGCAGGGGTTTGCTGAAATAATAGCCTTGTAGCTCATCACAACCAATCGTTTTTAGAAAGTTGTATTGATAAGCGGTTTCCACGCCTTCAGCTATGACCTTCATCCCTAAACTTTGCCCGAGTACAATGATAGCTTTAAGAATTGCAATATTACTCATATCATTTTCTAGGTTATGTACAAACGCTTTATCAATTTTTAGTCTATCTACTGGAAAGTCTTTTAAATATGCAAGGCTTGAATATCCTGTTCCAAAGTCATCTACCGCTAATTTAATGCCGATTTTTTTGAGGGAATGTAGTGCTGATATAAATTTCTCGGCATCATCTGTTAGAGTGCTTTCGGTAATTTCTAACTCTAAATGTTCTGGGGTGACGCCAATATCATTTAGTATGTTTTTAATTGAGTTTGCTAGATTTGGCTGCGAGAATTGCTTAGGGGAGACATTCACTGCAATTGGGATTGAATACCCAATTTTATCTTTTAGGGATTTGATTTTTCTACAGGCCTCAATGATTACCCATTCACCAATTCGATCAATTAATCCTGTTTCTTCGGCAATTGGGATGAATTTTAAGGGGGAGACCAACTCTTCATTCGGTGGTTGCCATCGCAGTAGAGCCTCTGCGCCGCAGATGAGCCCAGTTGTAAAGTCAACTTTTGGTTGGTAGTGCAGAATAAATTCGTTTTGCTCTATTGCGCCCCTTAATCGATACTCCATGGTGACGCGCTCAGTGAGCGCCTCGTTAATGGCTGGGGTGTAAACTTGAAAATTGTTACGACCAGCTTTTTTTGCTTTGTACATTGCAGAGTCTGCATTTTTGAGGAGTGTGCTTGCCTCTTTCCCATCATCAGGGTATAGGCTCAAGCCAACACTGCAAGATACTGTGTAATCAAGATGATTGATTTCGCAAGGAGAAGCAATAGCAGAAAGTACTCTATCCATACATGGCTTAATCTCATTTAGACTTGTAATGTTGCTAAACAATATTACAAACTCATCACCGCCCAGGCGTACGACTGTGTCGATTTCTCGGACGCAATTTGTGAGTCGTTTTGACATGATTAAGAGTAATTGATCTCCAACCTCATGACCCATGGTGTCATTGATAAATTTAAAGTGGTCGAGATCAATAAATGCCACAGCAATTTTGGTGTTGTAATGGTCAGCAAAGCTCATATAGCTTTTTAAGCGAGTGTTGAGCATGTAGCGATTAGGAAGACCTGTCAGATTGTCATGTGTTGCTTGATACTCAATATCGTTAGCATGGTTTTTACGTGATGTGATATCTTCTACCGTGCCTTCGTAGTAGAGTAGATTGCCTTCTTGGTCATGCACCATACGCGCGTTTTCTGAAATCCAGATGGTTGAGCCATCTTTTCGATAGACTAGAGACTCAAAGTTTTGTACCACTTTGTTCTCTTGCATGGCCTTTACAAAATCATCACGCCGGTTCGATTCTACATATAGTTGCTGCTGGATATTATTGAGGGCTTGTATGAGCTCTTCAGGTGAGCTGTAACCATACATGCGAGCAAGTGCTGGGTTCACAATCAGATAATGGCCATTCGGAGAGGTTTGAAATATGCCTTCAGTCGCGTTTTCAAACATAGAGCGATATTTGAGCTCAGTTTCATATAATGATTGCTCCATCGCTTTGCGTTTAGTGATGTTTTCTATAAAGCCTTCTATGGCTTGTGGTTGTCCATTTGCGTTGTAAACGGCATGACCTCGTTCACAGACCCAGATAATATTGCCATTTTGCTGAATGATTCTGTACTCAATCTCAAAGCCTCGACCTTGTTTTGTAGCTTCTACTATAGTGTCTCTCACCATTTTACGATCTTCTGAAAAAGTCATTTCTTCATATGAGATGACTTTATTAAACATTAAGTCTTCAGAAGAGTATCCTGTGAGTTGCTTGCAGCCCTTGCTAGCGAAAATTATCGTCCAGTGTTCATCATATAGATTGCAATATACCAACCCATCTAGATGATCAACTAAGCTATTGAGCATGCGCTGGGGGTCGTGCGTAAAGGCATCGATAGAAATTAACGATTGGGCATGAGTTGAAGATGTAGGCATGGCTTTTAATGGGGGCTAGTTTTGCTAGTCTCAACAAGGTGAATGAATACCTTGCTGTAATAAGCAAAATCTAAGCCCAAGTTACTTTTTAAGCTTTACAGTGTTTTTATTTTTTAAGTGATTGTTTTTATGTTAAATTTTTTAATGTTGGTTGGCTCAATTGTGTGTGTGGCGTGTTAGTGCGTGGGTGTTAATGCCCAAATGGGGCATTGAGGATAAGAAAATGCCCAAAAGTACTCTGCCTTAACTTAGCGGTAATGATTATTTCTAATGTAGTCATGCTATTCTGTCAGCCCTCACTTTTTACATGCTTATCATGACAACTACTCAAACTTTTATACCGAGCAAGGATGCTTCGCTCGAATCTTCAATTAGCACTTTGCAAAGTAAGTTATTGGCACTGGGTTTTCATGTGGAAGAGCGTTCTTGGCTCAATGAGATTGAAAATATTTGGTCTGTGCATGTGAGTGACCGAGATTGCCCGCGCTTGTTTAGCAATGGTAAAGGCGCATCTCAATTAGCTGCACGTGCTAGTGCGCTGGGTGAGTATTTTGAGCGCTTGAGTACTAATTATTTTTGGACACATTTTTATCTGGGCGAGACGGTAGCCAATCAACCGTTTGTGCATTATCCAAACGAGCAATGGTTTGCACTCAATGGCGACAAGTGGCCGAAGGGCTTGCTCACGCCAGAGTTGCAAAAGTTTTATAACCCAGAAGGAGGCGCATTAGCTAGCCAGTTGATTGACCTTAACTCTGGCAATGCAGCTCGTGGGATTTGTGCCATCCCTTACACGCGTTTGCGTGACGAAAAATCAGTGTTTTTTCCTGTCAATCTGATTGGTAATCTTTACGTGAGTAATGGTATGTCTGCGGGTAACACCATGAAAGAAGCGCGCACTCAGGCCCTGGCAGAGATTTTTGAGCGCGACATTAAATATAAAATCATTCGTGAAGGGATTTGCTTGCCTGATGTCCCTGAAACTGTCATCGCGCGCTATCCACGTATTGCCGCTGGTATTGCGGGTTTGCGTAAAGCGGGTTACGGCATCTTGGTGAAAGATGCCTCTCTAGGTGGTAAGTATCCTGTGATGAATGTGACTTTATTGCACCCCGATGACCAAGGTTGCTTTGCTAGCTTTGGCGCACATCCGCGTTTTGAAGTTGCGCTAGAACGTGCGCTTACAGAGTTGCTACAAGGCCGCGCGATTGATGGGCTTACAGATTTTGCAGCACCAGGCTTTGATATGGAAGAAATTGCCGATTCGCAAAATTTAGAAATTCACTTTGTGGATTCTAGTGGTGTGATTAGCTGGAACTTCTTACGTAATACGCCAGATTACGAGTTTGTAGATTGGAATTTTGGCACCACGACTGAAGAAGATTACAACTGGTGTGTGAGCGCGATACATGAGAGTGGTCACGATATTTATGTGGCTGATTTTACGCATTTAGGCGTCTATGCTTGCCGCATCTTTGTACCGGGCATGTCTGAAATTTACCCAGTTGAGGAGTTGCAGTGGGAAAATAACAGTGTTGGCAATCAGGTACGCCCTGCCATGTTGCGCCTACAAGAGTTGACTGAGGAAGAAAGCGCAGAGCTTTTAGATGTGT
>CAZAHP010000026.1:7746-9983 GCA_964484985.1 uncultured Methylophilaceae bacterium | reverse complement strand
ATGTTGCGCCTACAAGAGTTGACTGAGGAAGAAAGCGCAGAGCTTTTAGATGTGTTTTTGGCGCTAGACCTAGCGGATGAGTTGCCAGTGACCACGCTGATAGGCTTATGTGCAGACCCCAACACGGTATGGGCAGACTTGCGCGTAGGTGAAATTAAAACCTTGCTAGGCTTAGCCATAGGCGACCAAGATGCCATTTTAGATGGATGCGCATGGATAGAGCAGTTTGGTGAGCTACCAGAAGCCCGTGCGCGGGTGTATCGCTGCGTAGCTAATATGGTGAAAATGCTCGATAGCTACGAGCTAGAGGATGTTGCACCGTTTGAGGCGAATCTTATCTTGCTTTACGGGGCAGAAACCTTTAATCAAGCGCAACAATTGCTGAATGGCGAAGCGCAGTTTTTTGGCTTGAATAATTTAGAAGCTGATATGCAAGGTAGCCAAATGCATCAACAATTATTAGCGGCATATCGCAAAGTGGGTGCATTTAAGCTCAGTTAGCCTTTTTATCTCAGTAAAGTCACTTTCACGTCCACTATCATACTTGGCGAGTTAAACCCTAAGCCGATAAAACTGCCTGAAACAGGCGGCACGGCTTCTGGGTTGCGCGCCACTGCTACCGCAATATGTTTATTGCCTGTGACCTCGCCAGTGGTTGGGTCAAAGCCTTTCCAGCCTGTACCCGGTATATACACCTCTACCCACGCATGCGTGCTGGCATTGCCTGCTTCTGTAGCAGGCGCGTGTAAATAGCCACTGACAAAGCGGCTAGCTAAGCCTAAACAGCGGCAAGCCTCTATTAAAAGTGTTGCGTAATCGCGGCATGAGCCACTGCGATATTGCAAGGTGTAAGCGGGTGATTGCACACCTGCTTCTTCGCGCATTTGGTATCGAAACTGTTGGTTAATGGCTTGGTTGAGCATCATCAACATTTTAAAAGTGTTCATACCATATAAATTAAATTGCTGTAGCCACTGGTTGATAATGTGTTGCTCATTTGCAAAGATAAGCTGTTGATACGCTTGTAAATCTGCTCTGTCTTCCAGCGCATAATCAAACGGGTAGTTGATTGCGTAATCCTCAACTAAAAAATCAAATGGCGCTTGCTCGTAATGCTGTATGACCACCTCGCTGGCAATGGTGAGTTTGTTCGATGGTGCTTTAAAACTAACAACGGCCAGAGAGTTATCAAACACATCACGTTGCCATTTAATGCTGTAAGCCGGCGAGATTTCTAGTTTTGAAGATTCAATGCGAACGTCATGCCCTTCGCGCGGGCGTATCAATAAGCGATGCGGATTAAAAGTCACCGTAGAAGCAAACAGATACTCAGTGAGGTGTTGAATGCGGATTCTTTGCATTATTCAGGTGCCGCATCCAGTTTTTCAACGCTAATCACCATTTCTCGCGGGTATAAAGCAGGCCCAAATTGGTAAAAAAGGCCACATCAGCCGCGTCTCGCCCATAGGCTACAGTGACGCGACCGCCTTTTGGCGAGTCTTGCGTGGGGTCAAAGGTATACCAGCGCCCACCTACATAAGCTTCAAACCACGCATGAAAATCCATAGGCTGTAAGCCATATAAATAGCCAACCACCATGCGCGCAGGAATACACAAACCGCGGCAGAGCGCGATACCCAAATGCGCCAACTCGCGGCACACGCCTTCGCGTTGCTGGTTAACCTCAACCGCGGAAAGCTGAAAATGTGGCGACTCAGAATTAAAGTGGATGTTGGCACGTATCCAACGCTCAATCGCCGCTACTTGGTCGTAGCCTGGCAGTGCGCCAGCCACAATCTCTTTACCCATTTCAATAAAACGGTCAGATTCGCAGTAGCGTGTGGGTAATAAGTAGGTCAACACAGAATCTGGTAGATATTGCACTTCATCAAACGGAGCGCCAGGAGAAACATCAATGTGGTCTGCCGTTAAAATGTCGGCAGAGGTGCGTATAGAAAATTCACCCACAGGCGCAATTAAGCGTTGGCAAAGGTTGCCGTAGCTGTCGGTATATTCCACAACAGGTACACTGGGGTTAAGTGTGTAAGTTTCACGCGCCACCCATTGTTGTGAGCCGCTACGTGGGCGCAACATTAGTACAAAAGGAGTGGATAAACTCACATCAAAGGTGATGTCACAGCCAGTACGAAGCCACACGTATTTTCCTTTGTTGTGATTTAGAGGGGGCTTAATGCGGATAGTGTTTTAAAACACACTAAGCACCCATCATAATGCAA
>CAZAHP010000026.1:0-7646 GCA_964484985.1 uncultured Methylophilaceae bacterium | reverse complement strand
TTATTGGCAAGAGGGCACTGCTCGGCTACAATTCGAACTTAGCATTTTGTTTTCAAACATACTTTGCATTTCTGCTACACTTTTACCTTACTGAATATTCTTTTTGCTAGCGCCTTGTGCGCCAGCGCTAGGCCTACGCATGAGTGCCAATATTAAACCCCCAGCAAAAAAAGTCTTTATCAAAACCTTTGGTTGCCAGATGAATGAGTATGACTCATCACGCATGATGGATATGCTGCAAGCCTCTGACGGCATGGAAACCACAGACGTGGTAGAAGATGCAGACGTGATTTTGCTTAACACTTGCTCAGTGCGCGAAAAAGCCGAGGATAAAGTATTTAGCCACCTTGGACGCTTTATTCCACTCAAAGAGAAAAATCCAAACTTAGTGATAGGCGTAGGTGGCTGTGTTGCCAGTCAAGAGGGGGCGCACATCATTGAGCGCGCGCCATATGTCGATGTGGTATTTGGCCCGCAAACCTTACACCGCTTGCCTGAGATGATTAAAAATAGCCAAAACACTGGCAAATCACAGGTGGATATTACTTTTCCTGAAATCGAAAAATTTGATCATTTGCCACCCCCTAAAATCGAAGGAGCAAGCGCGTTTTTAAGCATCATGGAAGGCTGTAGTAAATATTGCACTTTCTGCGTAGTGCCTTATACGCGTGGCGAAGAGGTCTCACGTCCATTTGCCGACATTCTCACTGAGGCAGTTCAGCTTGCTGAGCAAGGGGTTAAAGAAATTACCCTGCTCGGACAAAACGTCAATGCTTACCGTAGCACCGATAAAGATGGTGTAGCGGCTGATTTAGCCATGTTGATTGAGTATATTGCTGAAATCCCGCAGATTGAGCGTATACGTTTTACTACCAGTCACCCAAACGAGATGAATGACGCGCTGATTGCCTGTTTTGCCAACACGCCTAAACTTGCTGCGCAATTGCATTTGCCTGTGCAAGCAGGGTCTGACCGAATTTTAATGGCCATGAAGCGCAATTACACCGCTTTGCAATACAAATCTATCATTCGTAAATTACGTGCGGCTAACCCTGCGCTTACCTTTACTTCAGATTTTATTGTGGGCTTTCCAGGTGAGACTGAGGCTGATTTTGAAGCCACGGTGAAGTTGATGCAAGATGTGGGTTTTGATAATAGCTTTAGCTTTTTATACAGTGCTCGCCCAGGCACGCCAGCTGCATTTTTAAAAGATGATACGCCAGAGCCCACTAAATTAGCGCGCCTAGCTAAGCTGCAAGCCATTAACGAAGCGCAAGGCAAGGCCATTAGTGAGGCGATGTTGGGCACTGTGCAACGTGTGTTAATCGAGGGCGCTTCATGGAAAGATGCCACTCAGCTTGCAGGTAAAACCGACAACAACCGTATTGTCGACATTGAAGGCGACTCAAGCCTTACCCACCAATTTGTACAAGTTAAAATTACTGATGTCTCTAACCCACGTCGATTACGTGGCGAGATAGTCAGCAATCAGTGAGTCATACCTTATGGAAATCACCCTACAACCTGAAGATAATTTGCGTTTAGCCAACCTGTGCGGCGCGCTTGATGAAAATATTAAGCAGATTGAAGATGCGCTAGACATTGGCATTGCCAGACGCGGCGCGCATTTTAAACTCACAGGCGACCAAGATAACACGCGTCTTGCTGCGCAACTGCTAGAGAGTTTTTACACGCGCTCTAAAAAGCCCATTGAGCTAGAAGATATACAACTAGGTTTGGTAGAAATTAACAAGCTCAGTCCAGATGTGGTGGCAACGGCAGCAATGCCAACGCTGATGACGCGGCGCAGTGAGTTGCATGGTCGCACGCCACGTCAAGTCGCTTATTTGCAGCAGATTCAAGATTACGATATTTCCTTTGGCATTGGCCCAGCAGGCACTGGTAAAACTTATCTCGCTGTTGCTTCAGCGGTGGATGCCATGACGCGCGATAAGGTAAAACGCATCGTTTTGGTGCGTCCTGCGGTGGAAGCAGGCGAGCGCTTGGGCTTTTTGCCCGGTGATTTAAACCAAAAAGTCGACCCTTATTTACGTCCTTTGTACGATGCGCTCTATGATTTAGCAGGCTATGACACAGTAAATAAAATGTTCGAACGCGGCGCGATTGAAGTTGCACCGCTTGCTTATATGCGCGGCCGCACGCTTAACCAAAGCTTTATTATTTTAGATGAAGCGCAAAATACCACCCCCGAACAGATGAAAATGTTTTTAACCCGAATAGGCTTCGGTACTAAAGCCGTGATTACAGGCGACGTCACACAAATCGACTTAAATCGCGGCCAAAAAAGCGGCTTGGTAGAGGCGCAGCAAGTGCTTAAAGACATACGCGGCATTGCCTTTACTCACTTCTTATCTGAAGACGTAGTACGCCATCCGCTAGTGCAAAAAATTGTGAATGCTTATGAGAAATATGATGCGGATAAACACGCACAGCCGCATGAAAAACGAGGAGCTTAATCTTGCCTAAGCTTGCCATGCAGGTTCAATATGCCACTGAAATGGTTGGCTTACCCACTGAACGCCAATTTAAACGATGGGCACGTAAAACCTTGCGCGTAGATTCTGAAATCGCGCTACGCATTGTTGATGAAGAAGAAGGTCGCGCGCTCAACCGCGACTATCGTGGCAAGGATTATGCTACTAATGTACTGACCTTTCCGCTGACTGAAGAGCCGTATTTAATGGGCGATATAGTGATATGTGCGCCTGTGGTGGCTAAAGAAGCGGTAGAGCAGGGCATTAGTATAGAGGCGCATTATGCACATTTAACGGTGCATGGCGTGCTACATATGCACGGTTATGACCATGAAACAGAGGCTGAAGCAGAGCTAATGGAATCAATAGAAACTGAAATTGTCATGAATTTAGGGTATGCTAACCCGTATCGTATTTTAGAGGATGCCAACTAATGGCCAGTGATTCGGAAAAACCGAACAAACCCACTTTTTTAGAGCGCTTAAGTCACTTTTTACTGCGCGAACCAGAAGACCGTGAGCAACTCGTTGAGTTACTCCATTCTGCTTACGAAAATAGCCTGCTAGATGCTGATGCGCTAAGCATGATAGAGGGCGTGCTGCAAGTCTCCGAAATGCAAGTGCGCGATATTATGATTCCACGTTCACAAATGGACGTGATTGATATTACCGACGACCCAGACCAATTTATCCCTTTTGTCATTGAAACTGCGCACAGCCGTTTTCCTGTCATCGACGATGACAAAAATGATGTCATTGGCATTTTACTTGCTAAGGATTTACTCAGGTACTACGCTGGTGAAGACTTTGATGTGCGCGATATGTTGCGTCCAGCGGTGTTTATTCCTGAATCTAAGCGCTTAAATGTGTTGCTAAAAGAGTTTAGAAGTAACCGCAACCATATCGCGATTGTCGTGGATGAGTATGGCGGCGTTGCAGGCATGGTGACAATAGAAGACGTGCTGGAGCAAATTGTTGGCGATATTGAAGATGAATACGACTTTGACGAAACTGAAGACAATATTCTGCGCGATAGTAATGGTCACTTCCGTGTAAAAGCACTCACGGAAATTGCAGACTTTAATGAGGCAGTAGGTACAGAGTTTAGTGATGAGGAGTTTTCTACCATTGGCGGCCTAGTTGTGAGCCAGTTTGGGCACCTACCCAAACGTGGTGAGAAAATAAGTTTTGATGGGCTCAATTTTACAGTGCTGCGTTCTGACAGCAGGCGTTTGCACTCAGTGATGGTAGAAAAGATTGCCCAAGATGAGTATGAAGAAGATTTGGAAGGATAAATTGTTTTAGTACAATTTAGCAGGTGTAGCTAAGCGATAAAAATGGTGTAGGGAACTAAATTTAGAGTACATTGCTCATAGATTTACAATGGCTTTTACTCATGACTTTTAAAGGTGCTCATATGAAAACGATGTTTATCACTTTGATGTTAGCAATTTCTGCACAACATATGGCTTTTGCAGAAGAGTCACCTGCGGCGAATCAGATTCCTACCGACGAGAAAGAGTTTGTCAAGGTCATTAAAAGCTTTGATAAGGCAAAAATTGTAGAACAGCTTGGCGACCCCGCTGAAAAAGATGATTTGCGTAATGGTAAAACTGGCGAGGTAATTGCCTCAATCTGGCAATATCATTTTTTAAACACTAATGAAGAGGGTGCTTATTATGAAACCACTGAGTTGGATTTCATTGGGGATAAGGTCAATGTAGTTGTGTTTATGAATAATGATGGTGCAGATCAGTTTGGGGATGCTAGGGGTAGTTTGCCGCCGCTAGAAGAGCCAGCACAACAGAAGTTACAATAAAAAAAGCGCCATTAGGCGCTTTTTTTATGACGATACGTTTACTTATTAACTGAGTTTATTAATCTGATTTAAGTTTTGAGCTTAAAGTTTTGAGAGTGACTGGGTCACGGCAATATATGAGCTCAAAAAGCCTAAGCCAATCGCACTGAAAATCATGGTGAGGTTGGTTTGCCACCCAGGTAAACTAAGCTCAAAGTGACTTTCATAAAGCCTAGCGATATCAGCAATTGAGTAGTTAAATAGGCTGACAATACTCACCAGTAGTACCCAAGCAATGAGTCCTCCACCTAAACCATAAAGTACGCCAGCATATAAAAACGGCCTACGGATAAAGCTATTGGTTGCGCCTATCAGCTTACTCACTTCAATTTCTTCACGCTGTGTGAGTATTTGTAAGCGTATGGTATTACCAATAATTGCGACCAAAGCAAAAGCCAAAAGTGTCACTAAGACTAATACGCCTTTTTGACCAAGCTCTAAAATGGCGTGTAAGCGTTTAATCCAGTTAGAGTCTACTTGAGCCAGCTCTACGCCATCCCATGTTTGCATAGTTTTTTGTAGGGCTTCAATTTCTTCAGGTTTGCTGCTTTTTGGCGTTACAAAATAAGCATCGGGCAGCGGGTTTTTTTCTAGATTGGCGGCAACGCTGGCTGTGCTTGGTTCTTCACGCAGCTGTTGCCATGCACTTTCTTTACTCACGAAGTGGTAGCGCTCAACCTCGCTGTTGTCTTTTAGTTGCGCATCTAAGGCTTTTTTTTGTTCACCAGTGACTTCGCGGTTTAAGAATAAACTGACTCTTGGTTCGCTTTCTACATTGCCAGCTAGGCTTCGTACATTCTCAATTATCACATAGAGCACGCTGGGCAGGCAAAGCGTCACGCCCATCACTGCACACATCATAAGCGTGGCTGCAAGATTAAGGCGCATGCGCGCGAGCACTTGCTCTATTGCTTGTTTGTGTTGATTAATCAGCGCTTTCATGAGAGTTGGCCTTGGTCTAAATGTAGCACTTTTGCATGTTGTAGCAGGCCGTTGGTGTTGTGGGTTGCAATCACTACGGTCACGCCCACTTGCTGAAATGCTAAAAATATCTTAATGATGTCAGTGGCGTATTGCTCATCTAAATTTGCGGTTGGCTCATCAGCGATTAAAATAGCTGGACGGCTGACAACGGCGCGAGCGATGGCAAGGCGTTGCTGTTCACCACCAGAGAGCGTAACAGGCATGGCTTTTTCTTTGTCTAGTAAGCCAACTTTATCAAGCGCGGCACGTATGCGTTTGCCTGCTTCGCTACCTGTAATGCCATTAATATAAAGAGGTAGTGCTACGTTTTCATAGCAACTGCGGTCATACAAAAGCTTGCTGTCTTGAAAAATCAGACCAAACTTGCGACGTAAATAAGGGATAGCTGCGTTACGTAATTGACTGATATTTTGATTATTAATTAAAACGGTGCCGCTACTTGGCTGCTCAATTGCAGCAATGAGTTTAAGTAAAGTGCTTTTGCCCGCACCTGAGTGGCCAGTGACAACTGCAAGCTCGCCTTGATTAATTTCAAATGAAACATTTTTAAGTGCTTCATGGCTTTTGGGGTAGCGCTTGCTTACTTGGTCGAATTTAATCAAACATAGCCTCTACAAATTCACTGGTTTTAAACGGTTTTAAGTCGTCAATCGACTCACCCACGCCTATAAATCTGATTGGAATCGGGCGGGCTTGCGCAATAGCGGCAATCACACCGCCTTTAGCTGTGCCATCTAATTTGCTTAACACCAAGCCTGACACTTTCAGCGCATCATCAAAAGCTTTCACTTGCATTACTGCATTTTGCCCAGTATTAGCATCTAATACTAGCAATACCTCATGCGGCGCGCCTGGCAAAGCTTTGTCGATGACGCGTTGTACTTTGCGTATTTCTTCCATTAGGTTGAGCTGGGTGGGCAGGCGGCCAGCGGTATCAGCCAGCACGATGTCTATGCCTTTAGCTTTGGCTGAACTCACCGCATCAAAAATCACCGCAGCAGGGTCGCCACCTTCACTCGCGACCACATGCACATTGTTGCGTTCGCCCCATGCTTGCAGTTGCTCACGCGCTGCGGCTCTAAAGGTGTCACCAGCGGCAATCAGTACTGATTTACCTTCTAACTGAAATTGGTTGGCAAGTTTGCCTATGGTCGTGGTTTTGCCAGCACCATTGACGCCTACCATCATAATCACAAACGGTTGATGAGTTGTTGTAACCAAAGGTTGCTCTAGCGGTGCAAGTAATTCACTAAGTGAGTCTTTAAGCGCCGCTTTGAGTTGTGTGGTGTCGTTCAAACTTTGACGTTTTACGCGAGATTTAATCTGATCTAGTAGCGTTTGTGTGGCTGCAATGCCAACGTCGGATGTGAGTAAGATGGTTTCTAACTCATCATACACATCATCATCAATTCTACCGCCACCAAACAAGCTGGTGAGCTGCTTGCCAAGCTGGCTACGTGTTTTAGCGAGGCCGCTTTGCAGGCGTTCTGCCCATGTCAGCTTGATAGGTTGCGGCTCAGCACTGGCTTCTGGCTTAGGGGGTGTTTCAGGCGCTGGGGTTTTCTTAAAAAAATCGAACATACCATCACTACTTATTCAATAAGCCGTAATTTTATGCTCAATCCGAGAGATGCGCTACGATGTTGTGAGTGCCTTGCTAAAAATGATACTGAATACAGAACTTAAGGCCTTTAGCTTTAGTCAGATTGCAAATGTTAATGGTTTTTATGACTTAAGTTATGTTGATAGTAAGCAGTTATAATGCGCATAGATTACCAAGGAGAATGGATTGAAATTAATTAGATTACTCATTGCGCTAATGGTCCTGCCGTCAGTTGCAAATGCAGAGATTCAAGAATTTAAACTCGATAATGGTTTGAAAGTTGTAGTACAAGAAGACCATCGTTCGCCTGTGGTTGTGTCGCAAGTATGGTATCGCGCGGGTAGCTTAGATGAAGTGAATGGTAAAACGGGCGTAGCGCATGTGCTTGAACATATGATGTTTAAAGGCACAAAAACTATCAAGCCCGGGCAGTTTTCTCGCTTAGTAGCCGCAGCAGGTGGGCGTGAAAATGCGTTTACAGGTAATGATTACACCACCTACTTTCAGCAGCTCGAAAAATCTAATTTAGAGCTTTCATTTAAATTAGAGTCTGACCGTATGGCCAATTTGGTTTTGACAGATGAAGAGTTTGCTAAAGAAATAAAAGTGGTCATGGAAGAACGCCGCTGGCGCACTGAAGATAAGCCGCAATCAAAAGTGAATGAGCAGTTTCAGTCAACCACTTATCATGTGCACCCCTATGCAAG
>CAZAHP010000025.1:21023-22472 GCA_964484985.1 uncultured Methylophilaceae bacterium | reverse complement strand
GCGTTATTTATTTGTTAGACCCACTTCTTGGGTCTAGAGCGTCACGCAAACCTTCACCAAGCAGATTATAACCCAAGACGGTGATTAAAATCGCCATGCCAGGGTAGAGTGAAAGCCACCATGCAAATTGAATATATTCTTTACCATCAGTCAGAATATTGCCCCATGAGGCTTGTGGCGCTTGAACGCCTAAACCTAAAAAGCTTAAACCTGATTCCATCAGAACAGCACTGGCAACGCCTAACACTGAGCTGACAATAATCGGCGTGAGACTATTGGGGAGTAAGTGTGTGAAAATGAGTCTGGCATCTTTAGCGCCTAGTGTGCGAGATGCTTGCACAAACTCGCGCTCAGACAAGCTTAAGAATTCAGCGCGTACTAGCCGTGTAACGCCCATCCATGAGGTGAGGCCTATGACTATCATGATGTTGATGATAGAAGGCGTTAAAAAGGCTATCACGGCTAAAATTAAAAAGAAGCTAGGGATAGAAAGCATGACATCAACTAAGCGCATGATTAAGGTGTCTACCCAGCCTCTGTAGTAACCAGATAATGCGCCTAACACAATGCCTATGGCGGTAGAGATACCAACGGCTACTAAGCCAACAAGTAACGAAATGCGGCCGCCGTGTAGCATGCGGCTTAATACGTCACGGCCTAGCCCGTCTGTACCCATCCAGTGCTGCATAGAAGGGGCGAGCAGTATGGCTTTTACATTGATTTCGTCTGGGTCGTAGGGTGAAATGAGTGGCGCAAGCATGGCGAGTAAAAACACGCTCATGATGATGATAAATCCAGCCATGGCAAGTGGGTTGCTGAGTGCTTTTTTAAAGACTGTGTTCTGCATGTTTATGACCTCACAACACCACGACGCACGCGCGGGTCTGCCCAAGCATATGCAACATCAGCAACTAAGTTACCAAGCAGCGTAAGTGCGGAGCCTATGGTTAAGATGCCCATAATCACTGGAAAATCACGCATTAACACGGCGTCATAAAAAAGCTTGCCCATGCCCGGGATGGCGAATATGGTTTCAGCGATTACTGAGCCGCCAATTAGACCTGGGATGGATAGTCCAATAATCGTGATAAGCGGCAATAAGGCATTGCGCAGCGCATGGGTGTACACCACGGTGTGCTCTGTAAGGCCTTTTGAACGTGCAGTGGTAATGTAGTCTTGATTCAGCACATCTAACATGCCATTTTTAACAAATAAGGTAATGCCTGCAAGACCCGTGACTGAGGGAATGATAACAGGCATGATGAGGTGATTTAGGCTATCAGTAAACTTAGCCCATGTACTTAAAGTGTCGTAGTTTATGCTATGCAACCCTGAAATTGGCAGCCAATTATTCACTACCCCTAACCAGTACATTAAAAGCAATGAAAGCCAAAAGCCTGGGATTGAAAAACCGATAAAATTAAATAGCGTAATTGAGCGGTCTTGCCA
>CAZAHP010000025.1:0-20923 GCA_964484985.1 uncultured Methylophilaceae bacterium | reverse complement strand
ATGCCAATCAGCATTGGTATCATCCATAAAACACGTTTAATTAAGTAGTTAAGCATTTTTTAAGCTTATTTCTCGTTGATTTGATTACGGCTGAGTGCATTGGGTATATACCATTTTTGCGAATCATAACCCACACCTGCAGGGGGCACTGGATTAGCAATGCCTTGAATACGTTTATGCATGGCAGTGAGCCCATAGCCTGCTGAGAGGTAAACAATGGGGCTGTCTTCTAGCAACACTTTTGCAAACTCATGGTAAATTTTCATGCGTTTTTCAGGATTTAACTCTGTACGACCTTGCTCTAGCAAAGCATCTACCTTAGGGTTGTGATAGCCGATAAAGTTAAATTGCCCAGGCTCTTGTTGGCTGGAGTGCCAGATATTATATTGGTCTGGGTCTAAACCTAAGCCCCAACCTAATACCACCACATCAAAATCGCCTGTTTTAATAAAGCGGCTAATAAAGCTTGCCCATTCAATTGAGCGAATTTTGGCATCTATACCTATTTCTTTTAAGCGGCGCTGAATAAGCACAGCAGATTTTTCGCGCTCTTTATTCTGGTTGGTAATAATTTCAAATGCAAAAGGCTTACCATCACGCTCTAAAATGCCATCACCATTAGTGTCTTTGAAACCTGCTTCTTTAAGCAGTGCTTTGGCTTTGTTCGGGTCATAAGGGTAGGGCTGTAAATCTGCGTTACTCCAGCGTGTACCTGGTTTATAGGGGGAGGCAATATTAATGCCTAGGCCTAAATAAACACCGTCAATAATCTCTTGTTTATCAATGGCATAATTTATCGCTTTGCGCACACGCACATCATCAAAAGGTTTGTGTTTGAGGTTAAAACCCATATAGGTATAGCTATTGCCCAACTCTTTGTAGAGATTAAGCTTTGCTTGCAACTCAGGCCTTGCTGGAATGATGCGCGAGTATTTAATAGGGTCTAAACTCATGCTATCAATGTTGTCAGCCATGAGCTCTAAAAACTGCGCAGAGTTATCAGGAATAATACGTGTCACAAGCTCGTTGATATTGGCTGGACCGAGAACTGAGCTAGGGTTGCGTGAGAGCTTTAAGTTTTCACCATGAGTCCAGCTATCTAATTTGTAATAGTTGCTGCCTACAGGGTTACGCGCAAATGCGGTGGTGTGTATGTCTTGCCCTTTTAGCAAATGTTTTGGCAGTATTTGTAAGCCTGCCCAGCTATCGAGCGCTGGCGCGTAGGCCTGTTCATAAGTGATTCTAAAGGTAAGTGGGTCTGGTGCTTCGGCTTTTTTAACTAGCTGAAAGTCAGAGGCGTAAGGGCTGCGTGTTTTTTCATCGGTGACTAGCTGCCACGTAAATAGCACATCTTCACTGCTAAGTGGTTTGCCATCGGCCCATTTAAGGTTGGGCTTAAGTTTGAATGTGATGGTTTTTTGGTCTTCAGAAATCTCCCAGCCTTCTGCTAGTTCACCAGTTAAGTCTAGGTTTTGATTGTATTTAAGGAGTGAGTTGAAGATATTAGAGGCAATTGCGGCTGAGGCAGACTCGCCCGCAACCATGTAAATTAGCCCGCTAGGCTCGCCAGTCATGGCGCTTATCATAGTGCCGCCATCACTGACAGGGTAATGTTGATTCAGTGCGCTGGTATTGCTGTTGTTGAGCGGCTTTTCATTACACGCTGTAAGGCACGCTAGGGTAAACAGCAAAAGTGAAAGTTTATGCATAATGAGTGTTATCTATGCATGGTTTTTGTGTGAAATGGAGCTGATTTTAAGCTTCATGAGGCTCACCGACATTTGCGTTAATCAGTAGTTTTTGCCCTTTTTTCAACAGGTTGGATCTTAGCTTGTTTGTTTCTTTAATGTATTTGACTGTTACGCCATATTGTTTGGCAATGGTATTGAGTGTTTCTTTTCTTTTTACAATATGTTCAAGTTGTTTAGCATGTCTTGAGTTTTTGGCGATTTTTGAGTCGCGATGACTGCTTAACTCTTCTGGCTGAGCTGATGTGCCACTTGGAATAATGAGTTGCTTAGCGCTGCTCATTTTTTTTGTATTTGGTAAGTTGTTTGCACTTCTTAATTGCGCAGCACTGACACCAAATTTTTTGGCAATTTTGTCAATGCGCTCGCCGCGTTTGGCGTGGTAGCTATCCCATGTGACCAAGGGTTTGCTGTTGTTGGCTAAGTTGGTTTTAAAAGTTTCTGCTGCACTGATGGGCAATAAAATATTATGGTCACTGGCACCTTTTAATACAGGGCGATTGTACTCAGGGTTAAGTGCGGTAAATTCGTCGTAAGAAATTTCAGCTAATTTAGCGGCTAGCTTGGCATCAATTTGTGCGGGGGCGTTTACCTTAACAAAGTAGGGTTGGTCAGCAATTGGTTGAATGGTGAGACCGTACTTTTCAGGTGAGGTCATGATATTTTTAATGGCCTGTAATTTAGGCACATAATTCTTAGTTTCATCAGATAGCGCTAGGCTTTGATAGTCTGTAGGTAGCCCATTTCTGCGGTTGCTATCAATGGCACGTTGTACTGTACCTTCACCTGCATTGTAGGCAGCTAAAGCAAGATCCCAACTGCCAAATAAACCATGTAATTTTTGTAGATAGTTAAGCGCTGCATTAGTGGCGGCTGTTACGTCGCGTCTATTATCTGCCCACCAGTTTTGTGTGAGGCCAAAATCTTTACCTGTAGCAGGCATAAATTGCCATAAACCTACAGCTCTACTGGTAGATACTGCTTGCGGATTAAAGCCGCTTTCTACCATAGGTAATAGCGCAATTTCAGTAGGCATGCCGCGTTTTTCTACTTCTTGCACAATGTGGAATAAATAGCGTTGGCTGCGTTCTAACATGCGCTTTACGTAATCTGGCTTGGAAGCGTACCAGTTTTCATGTTTTGCAGTGTACGGCGACTCTAAATTGGGCATGCCATAGCCGTCTTGTATGCGACGCCATAAGCCTTCTGCTGTGCTGCCTGTGCCCTCTAAATCATCTTGATAGGTAATGACTGTGCCAGCGGCATTGCTCTCTGTATCGGTGTTGTCAGCAGCACTGTCATCGCTGTCATTTGCGTTGATAGATGTGATGCTGTCATCAGCTAAAAGACTGATTTCAACGCCAGATAATGTGGTATCTGCGGCGACAGGAAGTGATAGTGCTATAAGTAATACTGAGAGTAGGGCGGATGAGGCAGGCAGCTTGAAGGCCATTGGGCATTTCTCTTTTAGGCTTAGTACTTGATATAGTAGCGAAGTTATAGGCTTAAAGTCAAGTATAAGCTTGGTGATGTAAGTGCTTATATTCATGATTAGAAATGGTTTCTCATGGTTCTGATGGCGGCAAAAATTTCTATTTCATCATCTGTTTTGAGTGTTGATGCAATTTGTATTGAGGGAGTGTTGCAACGTAAGAACGGATTGGTGGCGAGCTCTAAGCCGATGGAGCTTGGTAGTGTAGCTTGATGATGGCTTCTAGTAATTGCGGCCTCGTTTTGACGCTGTATAAGTGACTGATTATTCGGGTCTATCATGCGTGAAAAGCGAATGTTATGTTCGGTGTACTCATGGGTGCAATAGACCGCGGTATGGGCAGGGAGTTTTGCTAACTTTTGTAATGAGTTGTACATTTGAGCGGGAGTGCCCTCAAACAAGCGACCGCAACCCGCGCCAAATAAGGTGTCACCGCAAAATAAAATCGCGGGTGATTCTGAGTAATACACGATGTGGTCTAGTGTGTGACCAGGTGTTGCCATCACTTTAAAGTTTAAATTGAAGTCGCTGAAAACAACATTGTCTGCATCTGCCACTGATTGGTGTTTGAAAGTGTAGTGCTTACCATGCGGAGCGTAGGCGATTGCATTGGGAGCATAATCGAGCAGATGCTGAACGCCGTCAATATGGTCTGAATGGTGGTGGGTAATCAGTATACTACGTAGGGTTAAATGTGCTTTACTTAATGCAGCTAACACAGGCATTGCGTCACCTGGGTCAACCACGATAGCGTCTGTGCCATTGTGTAGCAACCAGATATAATTGTCATCAAACGCTGGTATAGGAAAAATTTCTAACATGTTTTGGCTTTTTCTTGCACTCTCGGTTAAGCTAGTTTGGTAGCAATACACGATAGTTAATTTTTAGGCAGTGAATGTCAAGCTTACATGTCAAATACTAAACAGCAAAAATGGTTGGCTAGCCCACTAGGCGCTTATTTAATGGCGCAGGAGCAAACATTATTCGATGAGGCTGTGAGTGATGTTTTTGGCTTCTATGCGGTGCAAATGGGGCTGCTTGAAATTGATTTGCTGCAACATTCACGTATGCCGCATATGGTTTACGCGACTAGCGAGCCTGCTATAAGCGCTGATATGCCCTGCCAAGAGCGCTCTTATAAAGTGAGCTGCGACACCACACAAATGCCTTGGCAGGCAGCAAGTGTAGATTTGCTATTATTGCCCCATGCCCTAGATTTTAGCTTGAATGCACATCAAACCCTGCGTGAAGCTGAACGTGTATTAGTACCAGAAGGACATGTGATGATGACAGGGTTTAACCCGTTTAGCATGTGGGGCTTAAAACAACGTTTTAATCGTGATGCGGGCTTTCCTTGGGATGGTGAATTTTTGCCTTTACTGCGCATAAAAGACTGGCTTGCATTATTGGGGTTCGAAATAGTCGATATTAAAATGGCATGTTTTGCACCACCATTTAACAGCCTCTCTTGGTTAAGTCGATTTCAATGCATGGATAAAGCAAGTAGCCATTGGTGGCTAATGATGGGCGGCGTATATTTTATTGTCGCTAAAAAGCGTGTGTTAGGCATGCGCGTGATACGCCCCAACTGGAATAAGGCTAAAATAAAACCTAGTATGGTCTCGGTGCCATCACAGAGACAACCCTCACAACAAATTAATGATATTAAACCCAGATTTGCCATTAGGCGATAAAATATCTACTTGAATGTCAACTTGCACCACAGGCATAAGCACTACTAAGCCTGTAAACAGGCAAGTATTGCTAACTCATTTTGCTTCTTTTTTGAGTAAATTTTCGGCCAATAGAATGACTATTGACCTCAAATTTACTCAAAAAATCCATCAAACTGTTCAGCATTGACATTTCAAGTCCTAATGGAAAGTCTGGGTTAAAAATAATGAGTAATAAAGATAATAGTTTAGTTGTAATTCACGCAGATGGCGCTTGTAAAGGTAACCCTGGGCCTGGTGGCTGGGGTGCATGGCTTGCTTTTGATGGGCATGAAAAAGAGCTGTGCGGAGGTGAAGCACTCACCACTAATAATCGCATGGAAATGACTGCCGTGATTCGTGCTTTAGAGGCTTTAAAACGCCCATGTGAGGTCAGAGTTTACACTGACTCAGTATATGTACAAAAAGGCATGACTGAGTGGTTAACTGGCTGGAAAGCGCGCAATTGGCGCACTAGCGATAAAAAACCAGTGAAAAACGATGACTTATGGAAGCAGCTCGACGCGCTTACTCAAACGCATCAAGTCGAGTGGTTTTGGGTAAAAGGCCATGCAGGCCATGCAGGGAATGAACGCGCGGATGCGTTGGCAAATAAAGGCGTAGAAGCCTTTTTGAATAAGGTTTAAAGCGAATGCGTCAAATATTTTTAGATACTGAAACTACGGGTTTGTCGCCTGCACAAGGGCATAGAATTATTGAAATTGCAGCGGTTGAAATGGTCAATCGCCGCATGACTAACCGCCACTTTCATGTTTACATCAACCCAGAGCGTGAAATAGACCAAGGCGCCCAAGAGGTTCACGGCATTACTTTAGAGTTTTTGCAAGATAAGCCCAAGTTTGATGAGGTGGTCGATGAGTTTTTAGATTTTGTCACTGATTCAGAACTCATTATTCATAATGCGCCATTTGATATGGGTTTTTTGAATGCTGAATTGGGAAAAGTTGACCGTCCTAACCTTGAAACTTCAGTGACAAGTATTATTGATACGCTAAAAATCGCTAAAGATATGCGTCCCGGGCAGCGCAATAACCTAGATGCATTGTGTCGTCACTACAGCATAGATAACTCTAAGCGAACCTTGCATGGCGCACTACTAGATGCGGAACTGCTTGCTGAAGTGTACATGGCAATGACGCGCGGGCAGGAAAGCTTAATGATGGATTTAAGTCCAAGCTCCAATGCAGGGCAAGAAGTTGAAAAGGTCGTGCGTACCGCACCACTTAGAGTAATTATGGCAGCGGGCGAAGAGCTAGAGGCGCATCAAAAGTACCTTGAAGGGTTGGCGAAATCAGGTAAGATTGTTTGGAAGAGTTAAGGGAATTATTTTTAGGCTTTATAATCAAATTTAAATGAATACTAGATTTTTAATGACTGCTAAAAGCTTCATCTTTTTGCTCATAGCGCTATTTTTTGCAAATAGCGTATGCGCAAATCAGATGATGTTAATCCAAGCGGCTTCTAAACTAAGCGCGTCATCGAGTATTCATTGTCATGAAAACATTGCACATGCGCACCATGCTGCTGACCACACACATCAAAAACTAGCACATCAAACACCTGTTAAGCATAGCGCATGTACAAGCTGTGGGCATTGTTTAGCTTGTTTTAGCGCGATTCAGAATACAGCAATTGTATTTTTAAATATTCAACAAAGTACCACCCCTGAAGTGGCTTATGAATTAAGCTGTCTTTCACATATCAGCGACCTACCGCAAAAACCTCCCATCTCTACATAATCAGATAGTTTGATTTTTTGTCGCCTTCACCATGAGGGCGACTGCTGATATTGGAGAGTGTCATGACATTAAGAAATAGCCTAGTGTTGGCTGTCAGTTTGCTTGCGCTAAGCGCATGCGCAAGTTTTTCAAAAGATGGTGGGTTGAGTGATGTTAAAACCACCACAGAGCCGTTTGTGCGGCAAGAGCTGGTGTGGCCTAAAACCGCAGATGAAAAAAATAGTATTGCTGAGCGTGTTGCTGAGCTACTTACTCAACCATTAGATGCCGATTGCGCGGTGCAAATCGCTTTGCTGAATAATCAAGGTCTGCAAGCGGCGATGTACGATTTAGGCATTGCAGAGGCTGATTTAGTGCAAATAGGGCGCTTGCCTAACCCTAGGTTTTCAATGCTATACGCTAAAAATGGCGGCGATTATACAATTGAGCAGGCGCTCACCTTTAATATTATTTCCCTATTCACCATGCCGAAAATGCAAGCCATTGAACGCCAGCGTTTTGAGCAAACTAAGCAGCGCGTGGCGATAGAGGTGCTGAATCTTGCCTATCAAACTAGGCAAGCTTATTTTGAGGCGCTTGCGGCTAAAGAGCTGGTCAACTACAGTTTACAAGTGCAAGATTCTGCTGAGGCAAGCGCCGAGCTTGCTAAACGTATGCAAAAAGCAGGCAACTGGAGCGCTTTAGAGCAAGCGCGCGAACAGAGTTTTTATGTGGATGCCGTAGTTGAGGTAGCCAGTGCAAAAAATAAAAAAATCATTGCCGATGAAGCTTTAGCGCGCTTGTTAGGTGTTTCATTATCACAAATCACTTTAGAAAAGCGTTTGCCAGATTTACCTAAGCGCACAATAGACTTTGCGCAGTTTGAAAAAACCGCCTTTGAGCAGCGCCTAGATTTAAAAGCCATGAAGTTGCAGACGGAAGCACTTGCTAAGCAACTTGGCCTGACTAAAGCAACACGTTTTATCAATGTGCTAGAAATTGGCCCTGCGAGAGTGTTAGAAGGCGCGCGACACGCCCCCTTTAAAACGGGGGTCGATATTAGCTTTGAGCTGCCTTTGTTTGATTGGGGACAAGCGCGTGTGGCACGTGCTGAGGCTACTTATATGCAAGCGGTGCATCGTGCCTCTCAAATGGCGATTAACGCACAATCTGAAATCCGCGAGGCTTATGGCCTATATCAAAGTCAGTACAAAATCGCACAGCATTACCGCAATGAAATTGTGCCATTGCGAAAAAAAATACTTTCAGAAAGTCAATTGCGCTACAACGGCATGCTGATTGGCCCGTTTGAGCTTTTTGCAGACGCGCGTGGGCAAGTGAGCAGTGTTAAAAGCTATATTGAGTCATTGCGTGAATTTTGGCTTGCGGAGAACGCCCTGCAAATGACGCGAATTGCCAATACTAAAGGGCGCTTCTATTAATTCAAATTGCTAAGCCAGACAAGGCGTGAATAAAAAATTTTGACGCCGCATATAATTAATATGTAAGGATAAATTTTTTATGAGCAACGCAGTATCGCGACGGAATTTGTATTTATAGAAGTGCCCTAAAAATATGGAAGGTAAAACATCATGGTAAGTAGACGCGACTTTTTAAAAGTAGCAGGGGCGGGCATTGCCGCTGGCTCAGTAAGTAAAGCTGCGCTTGCAGGCTTGCCAGAGATAATCTTAACTGAAAAGCCAGATACCCAAGCGCCGCTGCACCCTGCAACTGGCAGACCTTACAACCCTGTGGTAACGCTGAATGGTTGGAGCTTGCCATGGCGTATGAATAATGGCGTAAAAGAGTTTCATTTAGTAGCCGAGCCCGTGCTACGCGAAATGGCGCCCGGCATGAAGGCGCATTTATGGGGTTATAACGGGCAAAGCCCTGGGCCAACCATAGAAGTGGTAGAGGGCGACCGTGTGCGCATCTTTGTCACCAATCGCCTGCCAGAGGTGACCAGCATGCACTGGCATGGGCAGCGTTTACCTAACGGCATGGATGGAGTAAGCGGCTTAACTCAGCCGCCAATTGCACCGGGTAAAACCTTTGTATATGAGTTTGAAGCCAAGCGAGCAGGCACATTTATGTACCATCCTCATGCGGATGAGATGACGCAAATGGCCATGGGCATGATGGGCTTTTGGGTTACACACCCTAAAAACCCTAAATTCATGGCTGTTGATAGAGACTTCGTGTTTTTGCTCAATGCCTATGATATAGACCCCGGCAGCTATAAACCTAGAACAAACACCATGCTAGATTTTAATTTATGGACATTTAATAGCCGCGTCTTTCCTGGTATAGACCCATTAGTCGTGCGCAAGAATGACAAAGTACGCATACGTGTTGGCAACCTTACCATGACCAATCACCCGATTCATCTGCATGGGCATGAGTTTATGGTCACAGGAACAGATGGCGGCTGGGTGCCAGCAAGCGCAAGATGGCCAGAAGTGACCACAGATGTTGCTGTGGGGCAAATGCGCGCCATAGAGTTTGTGGCCAATGAGCTAGGTGACTGGTCTTTTCATTGCCATAAAAGCCACCACACTATGAACGCCATGGGGCATCAAGTGCCTAATTTGATAGGCGTTAAGCAAAATGATTTGCTAGATAAAATTGGTAATTTAGTGCCAGATTACATGCCCATGGGCGAAACGGGCATGGCAGAAATGACCGATATGGCAGACATGATGCCCATGCCACTCCCTGAGAACACATTACCGATGATGATGGGCAAAGGCCAATTTGGCGCAATTGCCATGGGCGGCATGTTTACCGTGCTTAAAGTGCGCGAAAGCTTAGCCAAAGGCGATTATAAAGACCCCGGTGACTATCAACACCCCGCTGGCACTCTCGCGCATGAAGTGTCTAGCGATGTGCCCAAAATAGAAAGACAAACAACACAGGAATCAGCGGCAGAAGTGGAACTCACAGTACGCAAGCCCAGTGGGCATATGCATCATTAGCTTAGCGCATCTGCCCAGCTATTAGGCGTTTCGTAGAGGCGCACGCGCTCTAGTTTTAGGTGGTTGCCGTAGGTGTCTTGATATTGTGCTTTGAGGATTTTAAACGCTTCTGCGGCCATGTTTTCGGCAGTGGGTACGCTGTTCATAATCACGGTTTTATGGTCGGGCATGCTGTTCAAAAAGTCTAAAACCACTTTGTCGTCTTTGTAGACTAAAAAAGCATGGTCCCAAACATCTACCACTGATTTGCGTGCAATGGCTTTTACATCGGAGAAATCCATCACCATGCCGTTTTCAGAGGCGCCTTCTTTTTGAATAATATCGCCAGATAGCGTAATTTCAATGGCATAGCGATGCCCGTGCAGGTTGCGGCACTGGCTTTTGTGGCAGGGGATGCGGTGACCCGCATCGAATTCTAGGCGTGTAGTAATTTGCATGACGCTATTATATCAGCTAGCTAGCAGGCTGCGCGACTAGCGTTTGCACATGGGCCTCTACTGACTCTGCTAATGAGGCTAAATGATAGCCACCTTCAAGCAAAGAAACCACGCGTTGATGGCTATAGGTTTTTGCCACCTCTAGTATCCACTGCGTGACCCAGATGTAGTCGGCTTTGTTTAAAGCCAGCTGCGCAAGCGGGTCTTGCTCGTGGGCATCAAAGCCTGCTGAGACAAATATCATTTGTGGTTTAAAACGTTCTAGCGCAGGGGCAAACTCTGTTAATACCGCTTTGCGAAAGCTTGCACCGTCGGTATTGGCAGATAAGGGCACATTAATTATGCGCTCTGTGCGCGTATCTGCGCCGCGGTGCGGGTAAAAAGGGTGCTGAAAGGTGGAGCACAGCATGACGCGTTTATCATCTTTAAAAATATCTTCAGTGCCGTCGCCGTGGTGCACGTCAAAGTCAATAATGGCAACCCGCTCTAATTTATGCTCACTTAGGCCATGCGCCACACCAACGGCAATATGGTTAAAAATACAAAAACCAGCAGCGTTTGCTTTGCCAGCGTGGTGACCCGGCGGCCTCACGCAGCAAAAGGCGTTGTGTGCTTTGCCCGACATGACTAAATCAGTGGCTAAAATCGCAGCGCCAGAGGCATGTAAGCAGGCGGAAAGCGACATTGGCCCCATGGCGGTGTCTGGGTCTAGCCTGACTAAGCCTGCTTTAGGCGCTATGCTGTGAATGTGTTTGATATATTCAGCGCTGTGCACACGCGCTAGTTGATGGGTGCTGGCGGCAGGCGCTTCATACAAGCTGAGCTTTTGCATAAGGCCAGTGGCGTTGAGTTTATTTTTAATTGCGCTAATGCGGGCGGGTGATTCTGGATGTGAGCCATCCATGATGTGGAGTAAGGTATCTGGGTGGCTAATAAAAGCGGTGGTCATGGTTTATCACATGGTTTTAATAGCTAGGCTCACGACCTACTTCTTCAGTGAGCATTTGATAAAAACCTAATCTTTCTGCACTCACTTTGCCAGCTTTTACCGCATCGCCAATCGCACAATCAGGCTCTTTATGGTGGCGACAGTTTTGAAAGCGGCATTTGCCCAAATATGGCCTAAATTCAATAAAAGCTTGCTCTAGTTCATCAATACTTAAGTGGTTCAAACCAAATTCTTGTAAGCCGGGCGAGTCGATTAAATGGCTGCTTTCATCTAAGTGATAAAGATGTGCGGCGGTGGTGGTGTGTTTGCCGCTGTCTAGCACTGCGGAAACTTCTTGAGTCCGCACGTTTAAATCGGGTAGCAACGCATTCACAATGGTCGATTTACCCATGCCTGATTGCCCTACAAGCACACTGGTGTTGCCTTTGAGCCATTGCTTTAAGGGGCTTATATCTTGCGTAGCCGATAGCGGCTGTACTTGGTAACCTAAGTCAGTGTAGCGCTGCAAAGTAGCAAGCGCCGCGCTATTATCAGCCAAGTCACATTTATTTAACACTATCAATGGCTTGATGCCTGCAGCTTCAGCAGCAATTAAACAGCGATTAAGTAGCGCCTCGTAAAAGCTGGGGGTGGTGGCGAGCACGATAATCACTTGTGTGACATTAGCTGCGAGCATTTTGCTTTTATAGGTATTGCTGCGAAACAGCAAATTAGTACGTGGTAAAAATCGGTCAATCACGCCTTCATGGTTATCGGTGAGCTGAATTTCTACATGGTCACCACAGGCTAAATCATTTTTTTTACCGCGTGTTACGCAGCTAATTTGGCGTTTGTCAGAGAGTTCTACGCCGTAACGTTTGCCGTATGCGGCAACTACTAGGCCATCAAGTGCAGGGCCTTCTGTGGATGAGTTTTTTGCCGAACGAGATTGTGTCAATTATTTGTCAAATTTGTAATAAGTTTGGTTGAGGTAACGGGCTACGTGTAGCTCTTCATCTTCAAACCATTTTAAACCTAAATTGGTATTACAGGCGCGTAATTGTGTAAGTAGTGCCGCAGAAGACTTAACTTTACGGTCTGGGCGCGTATAAATACTAGAGCCATCACCATTGTCATCAAAGCGGGTAGCATGGCATGAAATGCAGTGCTTTTCTACCATGCTTTTACCGATTTTTGCATTGCCCTCAGCAAAAGGCTCGGCTTGAGCTATGCCGATGCTAAATAGCGTTAATGAAAATAAAAATATTATATTTATCATTTATTTAAATAATTTTATTAAAGTAATTTAACATATTAAGCCATGAACTTTTCAAGCTTAGCAATGCGTATGCTAGCAGGTGGATGCGAGTCATAAAATGCTGAGTGCAATGGGTCTGGCGTGAGCGTAGACGCATTGTCACGGTATAGCTTCACTAAAGCCTCAACCAAGTGGCGCGCATTTGCATGATTGGCCGCATATTCATCTGCTTCAAATTCATTTTTACGTGAATAGCTCGCCATGATGGGGCGCAATAAAAACATAAATACTGGGCTGACAAACATAAATAATAATAAGGCCATGTAACCACTCATTTCCGTCACGCCTAGGCCATGATAGAACCATGCTTGTTGTTGCAACCAACCAAGCAAGGCAAGGCCAACAAAACTTAAGAAAAACATCATCGCTATGCGTTTAATTACATGGTGATGTTTAAAATGGCCTAATTCATGTGCAAGTACCGCTTCAATTTCGTCACCATCAAGGCGCTCAAGTAGCGTATCAAAAAACACCACACGTTTACTTGCGCCAAAGCCTGTGAAGTAAGCATTGCCGTGGCTGCTACGTGTTGAGCCATCCATCACAAACAAGCCTTGAGATTTAAAACCACATTTAGTTAATAATGATTCAATACGTGTTTTAAGTGCTTCATCTGCTAAAGGCGAAAATTTATTAAATAAAGGCGCGATAAAAGTAGGGTAGACCGCAAGCATGAGCAAATTAAATGCACTCCATACAAGCCACAAATAAAGCCACCAATACGTTCCAGCACTTTGCAACAACCAAAGCGCCGCAAATAATATAGGCGCACCTAAGGCAAGCCCCACGAGGCCGTGCTTAATCATGTCTGAAAAGAACATTTTTGGCGTCATTTTGTTAAAGCCATAGCGCGCATCAACGGTGAAGGTGCGGTAGTACTCAAAAGGAGTATCCACTAAAGTGCTCACGAAGAATGCCGATAGTATGACCAATGCACCACGTATAATCTCATGCTCAGGCAGTATCGCGCGCCAATTGTCGTCTATCCATTGCAATCCACCGCCTATGGTGAAGGCAATAAGCAATAGCGCTTGTATAATGACATCTAACAGTGCGAGTTTGGTTTTATCGCTTGAATAGTCTGCCGCTTTTTGGTGTGCTTCAAGACTAATGTCTTGACTAAACGCCGCTGGCACGCTGTTACGGTGTGATTGTATATGGCTAATATGTCTGCGACCTAACCACAAACGTGTGATTGAGGTCAAAATGAGTAAAGACACAAAAGTAATAGTCAGTATAGAGGTCATATCTTGGTATAAGCTTTTCTTTAAGAGCGATTAATTAAAACTGGTAACATTATAGAAGGAAGTATTGCAATAAGGTTCACCAATAATCTTATTCCAATCAATTATTACATATTTTTAATGGAAATCATGATGGCAGTTAATAACGACAACCTAATATGGCTTGATATGGAGATGAGTGGCTTGATGCCTGATACAGACCGTATATTAGAGCTGGCCGCAGTAGTTACAGATCCAGACTTAAACGTATTAGGTGAATCTCCAGTGTTTGTGATTCATCAATCAGATGCTGTATTAGATGGTATGGATGCTTGGAACAAAGGTACACATGGCCGTTCTGGCTTGATTGATAAGGTGAAGGCCTCTACAGTAGATGAAGCGGCCGCAACTGAGCAAATGATTGCATTTTTATCTGAGTTTGTACCTGCTGGTAAATCTCCTATGTGTGGCAACTCTATTTGCCAAGATAGACGCTTTATGGCACGTTACATGCCTGAATTAGAAAACTTTTTTCACTATCGTAATTTAGATGTAAGCGTGTTTAAAGAGCTTTCACGCCGTTGGAAGCCAAGCATATATTCAGGTTTTAAAAAAGCGAGTAAACATGAGGCGCTTGCTGATATTTACGAGTCTATTGAGGAACTTAAATATTACCGCGAGCACTTTATAAAACTAGATTAAATTTAGCCTAAATAGGCTTTGTGTTTTATATTGATAAGAGCCGCGATTACTAGCGTAATCGTGGCTCTTCATTTTTAGGCTGTTATGGCAAGTATGGAGTAGCTTATTGAGATTTCAAGGCCCAATGGAAAGCTTGGGATTATGCGACAATAAGGCCTAATTAGTTAGAATCATGACTATTCAATATAAAACCATAGAACAACCATCTGGTGCTAAGACGCTCATAACATGACGACAAAGTTACAAAAACTTAAAGACTATTTTCCAGTAATCGCCTTTTTTGGTGGTTTTTTGTGGGATGCGCTCACCATAGGGCGCAAAGTTGCTTATAGTGATTTGTGGACTTTATTTGCCTTTTTAGTCTCGTCAGCCATTATTTTATGGTGGCTAGGTCATCGCCATGAAAAACTGAGTATTGATGAGGCACAAGCCCATGTGCCGCATTTGCCACCAAGCGAACGTGAGTGGAAAGATCGCATTCCGTTTTTGCTACTGCAATTTCTCTTTGGGGGCTTGTTTAGCGCGCTATTTATCCTTTACTTTAAAAGCGCAAACCACCTTTTAGCTTGGTTTTTGGCGATTGTATTAGGTAGTTTGCTAGTAGCCAATGAATATTTAGATGATAAATATCATCGCTTTACGCTTACATGGGCATTGTTTGGATTGTGCGCCATGTTGCTTTTAAATTTTCTTTTACCGTTCATTGTTGGCAGTATTGCATGGGGCTGGTTTTATTTAAGCACCTTTGCTGGGGCAGCGCTCACGCATTATTTACGAGTTAAAACTCCAGGTTGCCCTGGGCGTGCTAGCCCTGTGTGGGTAATTGCGCTAGTGCTGGCACTTGCTTATCCATTAGATATTATTCCACCCGTGCCTTTGGTTAAGCGTGATGTACAAGTTGGGCTTAATTTAGATAAAAGCAGCGGTGACTATAAAATTACCCTAGAAAAATCTGCTTGGTGGGTATTTTGGCGTAATGTTGATAATGAACTACATCTGCCCGCAGGTGCTAAGTTATATTGCGTTTCATCTGTGTTTGCGCCGCGTGGTTTAAGTGCACGTTTATACCATCGCTGGCAATTTCATGATGATAAACGCGGATGGGTGACCACCTCACGTATAGGCTTTAGTCTCTCTGGCGGGCGTGATAATGGCTTTAGAGGCTATACCTATAAGCAAAATGTGCAGGCTGGTGAGTGGCGGGTGAGCGTAGAGACTGAAAGTGGGCGCACAGTTGCGATACATACTTTTACCGTATTAACAGGTGAGCCGAGTGCTGAGCGCTCTATGGAGTATATTTTTTAGCGCTGATGAAAATGCTGCTAGCTAATGTGGCTATCTAGGCTGAAGCTTGCACCGTCATCTAAACCCAGCTTACTAACAAGATATGGCATTGTTTCTGCTAAGATTTTAGGCAATGTCCATGGCGGATTGATGATAAACATGCCACTACCATGCATGCCAAAACCTTCAGTAGATTGGTTTTGCACATTTAAGCTCACATGTAGCCAGTTTTTGGGGTTTAGATTGTGAATATCAGCGACCATTTGAGCAGGCTCTGGCCGCTGCAATATCGGATACCATAACATATAAGTGCCTGTTTCAAAGCGAGTTAGGCTGTCTTTTAGCATGCTTACAACGCGTTGATAATCTTCTTTTTGCTCATAAGGTGGGTCAATCAACACAGCCGCTCGTCTTGATGGCGGGGGTAAAAAAGCCTTAATTCCATTAAACCCGTCTTTCATCTCTAATATTACTCTGCGTCTATAGTGGCTAATATCCTTGCAGTTTTGGTCTAGAATTTTAAAGTCGTTTGGGTGCAGTTCAAATAGACGTAGTTTGTCTTCATCGCGCAATAAGTGCGCCGCAAGGGCAGGGGAGCCAGGATATAGTTTTAGGCTGCTATCGGGGTTAAATGATTGAATCACTGAGACAAAGTCGCTTAGTGGCTCAGGTAGGTCGTCGGCTTGCCATAAGCGCGCTATGCCCGTGGCATATTCTGCATTTTTTGTGGCAAACCCAGCATCTAATGCATACATGCCAGCACCTGCATGCGTATCAATATAGTAAAGCGCTTTTTCTTTTTGGGTGGCGTAACTCAACACTTGTTGCAAGATAAAGTGTTTTAATACATCGGCATGGTTGCCTGCATGAAAAGCGTGACGGTAGCTCAGCATAAATAATCAGAATGTTTGGGTGATAATGGCGATATTATAAAGCTTTATACCTGCCTGTAATTCGCTTACATACGCTAAAATGCGTTTAAGTTATTCATGGGGTCTTTCATCGCAAGAAAAAGTGCTAGCATATTGCTTATGAAACATACACATCACGACGAACACAGTTCACACTCGCATCATCATCACGATGGTGCTCACTCACACCATACTCATGATCACAGTCATACTCATAGTAAAAATAGTCATGTGTTGATGTGGCCCATGTTAATAACACTAAGCTATGCTTTTGTTGAGGCGCTTAGTGGGTGGTTAACAGGCTCATTAGCATTGCTGAGCGATGCAGGGCATATGTTTTCAGATTCAGCTGCACTAGGATTTGCATTTTTTGGCGCTTGGGTAGCACTCAAACCAGCATCAAAGCACCATAGTTATGGCCTCATGCGAGCAGAAGTGATAGTGGCATTTATTAATGGCCTAACCATGTTGCTATTGGTTGCTTTTATTATATTTGAGGCCTTAGCTCGCTTTAAAAACCCTCAGCCTGTACAAGGTATCTCTGTGATAGTCGTAGCATTTTTTGGTCTATTAGTGAATTTGCTTGTGGCTAAAAAATTACACCTGCACCAAGATAATTTAAATAATCGCGCAGCATTTATTCATGTGATGGGTGATGCTTTAGGCTCAGTAGCCGCTATATTGGCGGGTGCAATTATCTATTTTACTAATTGGTTATGGGTAGACCCATTGCTTTCATTATTAATTGCAGGGCTTATTTTAGTTTCTACCATCAATTTATTACGTGAAGCCTTACACGTGCTGATGGAAGGTGTGCCTAAACACATCGATTTAACCAAAATTTCTGAGGCAATGGCAGGTGTAGAACATGTGCATGAAGTGCATGGCATACACGTTTGGTCACTTTCATCTGAGAAAGTTGCACTGTCTGCGCACGTGGTGCTAGATGACATTACCAAATGGCATGAGGTGCTTGATGGTTTAAACCACTTACTAGCCGATAAATTTAATATCGCTCACATCACTTTACAGCCAGAAACCATTGCTGCCTTGAATGCAGGCGAGGTGGCTTGCTGGCTGACGCATCGTTCGCAAGCGCATTAGGCCGTTGTACTCAGTGAGCTGCTATTGCCTAAACCATAGGTTTGCACAAGCTTGGCAATGTTTTTAAGCGCGCTATTTTCACTCGTTGACGTGCTCTCCTGAGAACCTTCATTTTGCTTAGTAGACTCTTCGTAAGCTTTAGCTTCTTGAAAGCTTACTTTACCATCTTCGTTCGTATCAGCTGCCTCAAAGTTCTCGGCTACTTTTGACATTAAACTTGAAAGCTTTTGGTCACTAGTATCAGCAGCCATTTTGGTGGCTTGCTCTTTTGTTACACCAGCATCATCGCCCTCGCCAGGAGGAGGGCCGTTAGGCGGCATACCATCTGGCGGAGGGGGTGGCGCTTCACCACCTCTGGTTTTACTGTTGTTGAGTTGGCTGAGTAAATTTTCAATACTTTTAGACATTTCACTTTTGGTGATTTTTCCATCGCTGTCACTATCTATTGATTTAAATAACTCATCGGTATCTGCGTTAGCATCGTCGTTGCTGGCAGCATTCAAAGCTTTGGTTAAATCTGCTTTTTCAATATAACCTTGGTTTTTAGTATCTACCTTAGAAAAAATATTACTAGTAATTTGTGAAGATATGCTTGAAATGACACTGCTCATTACGTTCTCCTTATCTTAATTAAATGCCAGCATAAAATATGCTGGCTATGGAGAAGATAACGGCTTGAAAATTAAGCAATGTTGGCCGCAATGTGTAAAGTTGGGTAAACCTATGTAAAGTTGCGGCCAACATTTGCTATTTGCTAGCTTTTAATCCAGCTATTTACTTTTTGCTTATACAAGCTGTAGCTAGTAGGCTTAAACTTAGCTTTTTGCATATGCTCTTTAATATTATTTAAAGCTTTAGCACGCTGCTCAGGTGTAAGCGTTGAGAGTAGTTTATTACCGCTTAGTATGCGTTTAAGAGCAAATTCTTTTTCTAAATTGCCTAATGACTCAGCAATTTTTTGAGCTTTTGATTCATCTAATTGATTTTCACCAGATAGCTCAAACATCTCTCGCATCAATTGCTCACGTTCTTGATGCATTGTCTGCATTTGAGATTTTTCAGCTTCCATTAGTGTTTTAATTTGGTTCTTTTGCTCATTGTTAAGACTGATGTTAGATAAAAATGGGGGGATTTCTCCCAGCTTTTTATGTTCAAAACCATGATGTTGCTCGCAGCGATGCTTAGTCATTTCTTTGTCTGCGGGCTCAGCAAAGCTTATATAAGGTAGCGCAAGCAATAATGCAGCAGATGCGAATAAGCGCTTATAGTGATTAATAGGTTTCATGATATTTCCTCTTTTGTTAACTTTAAAGTGTTAATGTGGCAATGAGCCTGTTGAATTAACAACTGCATTATGTGTTTCGTTGCTGTAAATTGCCGTTAAGCAATAGTAAAGTTAAGTAAATGTAGGCGCACTTGCTTGCAAATGTAGGGTTTAACTTACTATGATAATGAATCTTTTACTTATTTACATTTGTAAACATGCACAAAATTTTATTGATAGACGACGATATTGACCTCACTTTAATGCTTAAAGAGTATCTAAATGCTGAGAATTTTGAAGTGAGTATTGCGAATGATGGCCTAACAGGCGCTCAATATGCACTAACGGGGCAATTTGAGCTTGTAGTACTTGATGTGATGATGCCAAAGCTCAACGGCATTGAAACATTGCGCCTGATTCGAGAAAAAAGTCACATACCAGTCATTATGCTTACAGCGCGTGGTGATGAGTCAGACCGCTTTTTTGGCCTAGAGCTTGGAGCTGATGATTATGTCGCTAAACCATGCACCCCGCGTGAGCTCATGGCACGTATCAAAGCCATTTTGCGACGCATTAAATATGCCAAAGAAGCAGATGAAGAAGTGGAAAAAATCACAGTGGGCGCACTCACCTTGTGGCCACAGCAACGCAAAGTAGAATGGGAGGCGCAGCCACTCACGCTCACAAGCACAGAGTACAACTTGCTTGAGTTATTAGCGAAAAATGCAGGTCGAGTAGTGAGTAAAGAAGACCTTTCATTACAAGCCATTGGCAGGCCGCTTTCGCGTTTTGACCGCAGTGTAGACGTTCACTTGAGCAGTATTAGACAAAAAATAGGCACCTACCCTGAAGGGCAGCATTGTATACAGACGGTATATCGCATGGGCTATCAATTGGTGAAAGAGTAATGGGTAGACTGTACTGGAAGTTTTTTGCGTTCTTCTTTTTTGCACAGCTCACTACTGTAGCGGGCGTAAGTTTTGCATTTTGGACCATACATCATCAAGAGAATATGCAACAAGAAGCTATGCAACAAGGCATGCGCAGACCTCCCTTGTTTGAAGATATGCCACCTCCACCTATGCGAGAAGACATGCCACCTCCAATGCGAGAAGGCATGCGCCCTCATATTCAACAAGCTCAACATCGCCCACCATCAAGATTCCCATGGATTCCTCTAGCGGGTGGCTTTGTTGTGAGCTTTATTTTTGCCGCCATGTTGGCAAGGTATTTTTCTAAGCCCATCAACAACTTAAAGCATGCTTTTGAGCAAGCCGCTAGTGGTAAGCTAGATATACGCGTAGGGGAGGCCATGGACGGGCGACGTGATGAACTAGCAGATTTAGGCCGTGATTTTGACGCTATGGCCACCCGCTTAGGCAGCTTATTGCAAGGCCAAACCAGATTGTTACACCATGTTTCGCACGAGTTACGGTCACCATTAGCCCGAATGCAAATGTCACTTGGTTTAGCCAGACAAAACCCAGAAAAAATCAACAGCACACTAGACCGTATTGAGCTAGAAGCCACGCGTATGGATAAAATGGTAGGCGAGCTATTAGAGCTTTCACGCTTAGAGTCAGGCGTAGTTCAGCTCAGCAAAGAAAGCTTGCTGCTCAACCACCTACTAGCAAGCATCGTCAGCGATGCGCAATTTGAAGCAGATGCCAAAGAGATAAAGCTTAATTTGCACATGCCTAAAGAGTACTCAATAGATGCGCAAGCCGATTTGCTTTACAGAGCAATAGAAAACGTCGTGCGTAACGCCATTAAATACGCACCAGAGGGTAGTGAAGTGACCATTGAATGTAGCGAGCAAACGCCACAAAAAACGCTAAAAATCAATGTGCGCGACCAAGGAATAGGCGTTGCAGAAACAGAGCTAGAAGATATTTTTAAACCATTTGTCAGAGGTTCATCAGGCAGCCAAACCACAGGCCACGGCGTAGGTTTGGCAATTACCAAACAAGTAATAGAAGCCCACGGTGGGCACGTAACTGCAAAAAACTTAAAGCCAATAGGCTTTAATGTAGAAATACAACTACCTAGCTAAGGATACACACCATCCACATAAAACCAGCGACCA
>CAZAHP010000024.1:18409-23712 GCA_964484985.1 uncultured Methylophilaceae bacterium | reverse complement strand
GCGGTTTCGCCAACTACACGCACGAATGAATCCATCTCCATGCGAATGCGCGTGGCTAATTTGAATTTGCCTAATTGCTCGGTGAGGTGATAAGTGGCTGTGAGCGGAATCGGGTTAGCATCAACCAAGACATAGATTTTTTTAATTGGGTTGGCATCGGCCTGTGTTTGATTGACAAAAATTTCTAATGGCACTTGTGCACCACTCTCTGCACGGCGTGGCGCGGTGAGTGTTATAAATGGAGCATCTTCAATCGTGCGTTTTGCAAAAAAAGCTTCTTTTACCAGAGGCCATTTGGTCGGGTCAGATTCTGCAAAAGCAGAGCTGACGAAGCCGAGTAAAAAACTTGCAAATAACATCACGCGATTTAACGTGGTGGGCTTTAACATGATAATCTCCTTAAATGCTGCTTTATAAAGGTGTTAGCGCTTAAGCGTTTATGAGCACCTAATTTTATAGAATTGCCTTGTACTTTACTTGAATCTGACTGTTATATTAACAGTGAGTTCATCATCATTATGTAACTATAGTCACAATTAGTCAGCAGGCTTTAATGCTGATTTCGGCCTAAATGCTTTTACAATCTCAGCATTGGTTTCAATATAAGGTGCACCTATGAGGTCTAAGCAATAAGGGACTGCGGCAAAGATGCCATGCACCAGCTGCTCACCGTTGGCGTTTTTTAAGCCTTCTAGCGTTTCTGTGATAGATTTCGGCTGCCCGGGCAAGTTAATAATTAAACACTGTTTGCGTATCACTGCTACTTGGCGTGAAAGTATAGCCGTTGGCACAAAATTAAGGCTAATTTGGCGCATTTGCTCGCCAAAGCCGGGCATTTCTTTATCAGCCACCGCTAGAGTGGCCTCAGGGGTGACATCACGCAAGGCAGGGCCTGTGCCGCCAGTAGTTAAAATGAGGTTGCAGGCTTCGCTATCTACCAAATCAATCAGCGTAGACTCAATTTCATCTTGCTCATCTGGGATAAGCCTAGCCATGTTTTCCCATGGGTTAAGCAGTGTTTTATCTAGCCATGCTTTAAGGGTTGGGATGCCTTTATCTTCATACTCGCCGCTAGATGCACGGTCACTGATAGAAACTAAGCCGATACGAATGAATTGTTTGCTCATTTACTTGTCAATACTGCAGGATTAATGCTTAATCATACCATCATAGAACAAAAAGGGATTTTTTATGGCGCGGGCAATCACAAAAATACACAATAAGCAGTACTTACAATTGAGCTTTGCGCTGTTGCTACTGACTTTGCTCGCTTGGGTAAGCTATAGCCACGCAGCAGAAGACAACCCTTATGCAGCTAATTACCACGCCCAGAATGCCAGTGGAATGGCTTCAAAAGAGGCATTGGTTTCGCCCAAAATGTTACTAGGTAAAGATAAGGCAGCAGACAACATTAGCATGCTGGAAAATGGTTTTGATTTAATGGGCTCATCTGGCTTTGATGCAGGCGATGTTTCACCTGATTTGGCTCTTGCTCATGCACAAGAAATCAGAGCCGACCAAGTGCTAGTGTATGTGAAAGCACTCACTGAAAAATCAGCAGCGAGCCGCATACAACAACTGCGAGAAGCTGCAAAAAAGAACGGTGGGGTGTTAGATGAAAAAGACATTGCAGATGATGGTAAGAAATATACTTATTTTGCTAGTTATTGGGTAAAGTTGCCGCAGCCATTGCTGGGCTTACACGTGGTGAAGCTTAAAGCGACAAATGCGAATGCGGATGAAGCGGAAGTGGCGATATTAGAAAAAGGCTTAAAAGTCATTGCAGTGATTAAAGACTCACCTGCTGAAAAAGCGAATATATTGCGTGGTGATGTGCTTCTGAATATTGCGGGTGTTTCATTAGAAAAGCCTGAGGAGCTTTCAAAAGCTGTGGTGCAAAACCAAGGCAAAACAGTTGAGATAAATTACGTGCGTGACGGACAAGCTGCAGTGACACAAGCGACTATCAATAAGCGCTAATGTAAAACACTTCATTGAGTGGCAGTTTGTTTTATGGCGGGTAGCTTTTAGCGTAAAATCTATAGCTATCTAATACGCTTGGTAGTTATATGCTCATTACACTTTCTGTCATTTTTATACTTGCCTATGCGGCAATTGCTTTTGAGCACCCTATTCATGTCAATAAGTCTGCCTCAGCTTTAGTTGGCGCAGGTGTGTTGTGGACCATCTACGCGCTTAATGTTGAGAATCATGCGCTGGTTACGCATCAATTAAATGAGACTGTCTCCGCGACTGCGCAGATAGTATTTTTTCTAATTGGAGCAATGACTATTGTAGAAGTGATTGATGCACACAATGGTTTTGAGGTGATTACCTCTCGCATTAAAACAACAAAACTTTCAAGCTTAATGTGGCTAGTTGGGATAGTCACATTTTTTCTAAGTGCTATTTTAGATAATTTAACTACAACCATTGTCATGGTTTCTCTCATTAAGAAAATTTTAAACAAACAAGAAGACCGTTTATTGTTTGCTGCAATGATCGTGATTTCTGCGAATGCAGGTGGTGCTTGGTCACCAATTGGTGATGTCACAACTACTATGCTTTGGATAGGTGGTCAGATAACGGCCCTAGCGATTGTTAAATCATTATTTTTTGCTTCATTAATCAACTTGCTAGCACCTCTTAGTATTGTCAGCTATCAATTGCGCGGTAGAAGCATCGTTTCACCAGAAGCAAAACTGAGTGCGCATTTGTCTAAATCTAGTAACGGAGAAAGAAATTTAATATTTCTGGTCGGCTTAGGCGTATTGGTGTTGGTGCCAGCATTTAAAACAGTGACCCATTTGCCGCCATTTATGGGCATATTACTGGGCTTAGGTGTGCTTTGGTTGCTTGGTGATTTAATGCATAAAAATAAAGATGCCGCAGAGAAAGAGCATTTAACACTCACGCATGCACTAATGCGTATTGATATGAGCTCAATCGTGTTCTTTATAGGAATTTTACTATCAGTCGCAACGCTAGAACATAGTCACATCTTAAATATGCTCGCTGCGTGGCTAGATCAAAATGTTGGGCGACAAGATTTAATCGTGACCTTAATGGGGCTAGCCAGTGCAGTCGTTGATAATGTGCCCTTAGTTGCTGCTTCGATGGGGATGTATGACCTTGCTAAATATCCTGCCGATAGTTTCTTATGGGAGTTTATTGCGTACTGTGCTGGTACAGGGGGCTCAATTTTGATTATTGGCTCTGCCGCTGGAGTGGCTGCAATGGGCCTAGAGAAAATCCAATTTGGCTGGTATCTAAAAAAGATTAGCTGGCTAGCCTTGATTGGATATTTCTCAGGTATTGCAGTCTACATATTCCAATATCAGATGACGCATTAGCTCGAAGTAAATGATTTGTTGAAGCTAATCTTCGCTTATATCATCGTTGCTTTTTATTTCCGTCACTTCGCGCAATAACTTAAACAACTCACGGCTACTTTTAGGTGGTTTATTGTCTGTTTGTTCTTTACGCGCATTGCGAATAAGTGCGCGAATCTGTTGCGTATCTACTTCTGGATATTGTGCAATAAACTCAGCTAAAGCATTTTCTTCAGCAATCAAGCGGCTGCGCCAGCGCTCTAGCTGATGAAAATAAGCATTCTCAGCAGTATTTTTGCCTTCCCATTTTTCGAGTTGCTCTTTGATAGGGTCAACATCGATATTGCGCATTAAGCTGCCAATATATTGCTTTTGGCGGCGAGTTGCACCGTTTGCAGTAATGCGTTTGGCCTCCAGAACAGCGTCCATTAAGGCTTCTGGTAAGTTAAGCTTCTTCAGCCTATCTTTGCTAAGCTCAACTAATTTAACGCCAATATCTTGCAAAGCATCGGCCTCAGCCTTGCGCTTGGTTTTGCTAATCGGTACTAAATCAGCATCTGTTGTATTTGAAACTGTCTTATTTGCTTTCATGTGCGATATGATAGCAGTTTTCACCTAATCATTTGCGCCTGAACGGTATAAAAGCATGAGCGAACCACGTTTTAGTTATTCAAAAGAACAATTACAAGAGATGAGCGAGCGTGTGATACGCATGGCAAAGGCAGCTGGCGCGAGCGCTACTGAGGCTGAAGTGAGCTTAAGTTTTGGGCAAAATGTTTCAGTGCGCATGGGCGAAACAGAAACCATAGAATATAACCGTGACAAAGGCATGTCGGTCACTGTTTATTTTGGGCAGCAAAAAGGCAACGCCAGTACGTCAGATTTATCACCACAAGCCCTGCAAGACACAGTTGCCGCAGCATGTAATATTGCAAAATATACGGCAAAAGATGAGTTTTGCGGTTTAGCCGATGCGGCTTTAATGGCTACAAGCCAGCCTGATTTAGCGCTGCATCATCCATGGAATATCAGTGTGGAAGAGGCGTTGGAGATTGCAAAACGCTGTGAAGCAGCAGCACTAGAAACGGATAGCCGTATTAGCAACTCAGAAGGTGCTAGCGTTTCAAGCTCTGAAGGTATTTTTGTATATGCAAACAGCCATGGCTTTGTCGGAGGTTACCCAAGTTCGCGTCATGGCATTAGCTGCTCAGTCATTGCTGGCAGTGAAGATAATATGCAGCGCGATTATTGGTACACTACCGCACGTCATGCTGAAGATTTGGATGCGGCTGAATTGGTGGGGCGCATTGCTGGAGAGCGCACCGCAAGACGTTTAGGATGTAAACGCGTTAAAACTGCACAAGTGCCTGTGATTTTTGAAGCGCCACTTGCCTCAGGCTTAATTTCTAGCCTGATTAGCGCGATTTCTGGTGGCAGTTTATATCGCAAATCGTCATTTTTACTGGATAGTTTAGGTAAGTCAGTCACGTCAAAAGCAATCAGTATTCAAGAAGACCCATTTATACTACGTGGTCTTGCTAGCAGCCCATTTGATAACGAAGGCGTCGCCGTTAAGGCCAGAACATTGGTTGAAAATGGTGTGCTGCAAGGTTATGTGCTTTCAAGTTACTCTGCCCGTAAATTAGGCATGACGAGTACTGGTAATGCAGGCGGTAACCATAATTTAATCGTGAGTCATGGTGATTTAGATTTAAATGGCTTGCTTAAGAAAATGGGCACAGGGTTGTTGGTTACTGAGCTTTTGGGGCACGGCCTTAACATGGTGACAGGCGACTACTCACGTGGTGCAGCTGGCTTTTGGGTGGAAAATGGTGTGATTGCTTACCCAGTTGAAGAAATCACTATTGCGGGCAATATGAAAGACATGTTGATGCAGATTGTGGATATTGGCAATGATGTGCTGGTGCAAGGCTCAAAACAAGTAGGTTCAATTTTAATAGAGCAAATGAC
>CAZAHP010000024.1:10485-18309 GCA_964484985.1 uncultured Methylophilaceae bacterium | reverse complement strand
AATGCATATGGGTCTAAAGCTGCCTCATCTAGCAAATCACTTGCAGGTAATAAATTAGCGCGAATATTCAAGAAGCTGAATGCACGCATGCTATTACGCACAGCTGGCTCTTCAATGTAGCTAATAGGGTCAAACGCTAGGGTGTCAACGACAAGGCCAGTGGTGTCGCGTAAGCTGCTTGGGCCGAAGAATGGCAAAACGATGTATGCGCCGCTACCCACCCCCCAGTAACCTAATGTTTGGCCAAAGTCTTCATTTGCTTTAGGAATGCCGTCCATAGAGGCTAAATCAATTAAGCCGCCAATACCAAAAGTAGTGTTAATCATTAAACGACCACTGTCGGTGAGCGCTTTGCTAAATTTGAATTGTAGTAAGTCGTTAATAACCGATATAAATGTGTTTAGATTACCAAAGAAATTGGTTGCACCAGTGCGAATTGGCTGAGGAACAACAGCTTTGTATGCGCCAGCAATAGGTTTGATAACTGCCTTATCTGCAGTGTCGTTAAATTTGTATACACCACGGTTAAAGCCTTCTAGCGGGTCTTTGTTATCTACTGTTGCACAGCCAGATAACGTAGTAAGCGAAAGCAAACCAGCAGCTATTATAATTTTTTTAAAGCGCATTCATGACCTCAAATTTGTGACTGTTACACTAGTGTTGTTACACTGAGTTTAAATATTAACGACAAAACGATGCCTAACTTTAAACGAGCAGGGGCGAAATGTCTAGTCCTTTGCTGATGATTGGCCTATGTTTGGCTGTGTTTGTGTTGTATTTATGTTGTTTTTTGAACGGTAGTTGGGTCGGTGTAATATGGAGTAAACCCTTGGTGTGGTTGTGCTGTCGCTCAATAATTTGTTTTTTGAGTGATATGGGCTTGGCATTTAAATTAACACTAGCATAAAGATGAAATACGGCTCAAAATGTGCACTTTATGGCGTATTTAGACTTTTAATCTGAGGAACCTCACATGGCTCAATATATCACCATTTCACAGTTTTTAACTCAACATTTACAAGGCGAGCATGCTGCCAATTTAAGACCTATGTTGGATGATGTAGTGGCTGCGTGTAAGCAAATTGCTGTGGCGATTAATAAAGGTGCCCTTACTGGTAGTATGGGTAGCCTCGCTTCTGAAAATGTGCAGGGTGAAGTGCAAAAAGCCTTGGATGTGATTACGCATGATATTTTTGTAGATTGCATTAAAAAGAGTGGTTTGGTTTCAGGGGTGGTTTCTGAAGAGGTTGAGGCGCATATAGTATTTGATGAAGCAGAAAGAAAAAATGGTCAATATTTGATGATGTTTGACCCATTAGACGGTTCATCGAATGTGAATGTGAATATTTCTGTAGGTACAATTTTTTCAATTTTAAAAGCGCCTAAAAATAATCCTGATTTGGTCGATTTTTTGCAAGTGGGCACACAGCAAATTTGCGCAGGTTATGCGCTTTATGGCACCTCAACTATGTTTGTGTTAACCGTGGGCAATGGCGTCAATGGCTTCACTTTAGATAGTGATGCCAACGAGTTTTACTTAACTCATCCGAATATGCAGATTCCTGCTGATACAAAAGAGTTTGCGGTCAATATGTCTAACTATCGCTTTTGGGACGAGCCAGTTCAGCGTTATGTGGACGAGTGCTTGCAGGGCGAAGAAGGGCCGCGTAAAAAAGATTTTAATATGCGCTGGGTGGCATCAATGGTGGCTGAAGTGCATCGCATTATCACACGTGGTGGTGTGTTCATGTACCCGATTGATAGCAAAATTCGCAACAAAGGCGGTAAGCTGCGCTTAATGTATGAGGCTAATCCCATGAGTTATATTGTGGAGCAGGCTGGCGGTATGGCGATTACTGGGCCAGAGCGCATTTTAGAGCGTAAGCCTACTGGCATACATCAACGTGTGGCGGTGATGTTGGGTTCTAAAAACGAAGTGGCGATTTTATCCAAGTATCATCAAAAGTAAGTATCATAAAAAAGCAGAGTGATTTAACGACCGTGATAACTCACTAATAAGACTAAATTCATATGGCTTAAGCCTGTAAATCGCAATGTACGTGTGTATTTAAACAATAGTCATTCATATGAATGATGTTGCTTTTGCTTAACTTACATAACATCCCTAGTAAATAAGAATTAGGGAGTATCAAGTGGCAAAGTCTTGTTGGTGTTTAGTCTTGGGTGTGTTTGGCAGTTTGTTTTTTGTTCAATGTGCATCTGCACAAGATGACTCATCTACAGTACCAGTAAGTGCAAACTCAAACGAAAAAGTGCTTGAAGATTGGCAGCGTGTCAGCGGCCAGTCAGGCAGTGTCTCTGGCGGTGAAGGCGGCGCCACTTTGGAGTGGCATGGTGAGGCAACTGAGGAAGTTTACAATGTTGATACGTCGTATGACGAAAACAGCGGTGAGCTTTCTGGGTTACAAGAGGGTACTTTTACTCAAACAAGGCTACTTGGCGATTTGCGCTCAGTTGAGCAAGATGGCGATGTTACTTACGGGCAGGGCGGTATAGCACTTACCCGTGACCGCGCCAGACAAACTTTATATTCTAGCCGCATTGAAAATTTGCAAGTGGGCCGCGCAGGCGTAGGGTATCAGCTTTCTGCGGGCGATGTTGTGGCGAGCTTTTCAAATATAGGTTCTAGTCTTGGTTTGCGCGGTATTTATGGCGCTAAACAAATCAATGCACTGACTATTCAGGGCTATACAGGGACTGTGACCGATAGCTGGGAGGCACTGATTAATCGTACACCAATTAATAACCAGCCTGCGCGTACACGTTTTTTGCGAGATGTAGCTGGGGCTAAGGTTAATTATCAGTTTGATGAGCAATGGTCAGTCTTTGGCACAGCGCAAACCTATAAAGACCGCCAATCTAGTGTGGTTGATCGTCTGGCAAATCAGCAAATTGGCTTCAGTGGTAGTACGGGTACTGCGGGTGTAAATTACAAAACTAACCAAGCTAACCTAGCATTTGAGTTGGGTACTAGCAATAAAAAGGTTGATGAGCCTGGTGGCGATGATTTTGGCGATGCTGCGATGCTATTAGATGCTTCATACGCATGGCAAACATTTAGCGTGTTTAGTGGCCATCATAATTTAGGCGCAAACTACACCTCACTTTCTTCAAACGTCATCTCTGGTATACGTGAAAGCTTTGTCGGTTCAAACTGGGTGATTACTCCTAGTCTTATTTATGGCAACCGAATTGCGCGCAGTGATTCGCGTCTTGCTGATTTGCAGGGTAAGGTTGGCGACATTACACAAACCGACTCGTTGATTAATCAGCTGAGTTATAGCGTAGCGCTAATTCCAGGTCTTAATGTGAGCGTGCAAGACATGCGCAACTGGTCAGAGTTTCAAGATATTAATAGCCGCAATAATTCAACTCAGCTTAGTACCTTTTATGCTAACCAACATTATAACGGCGGCATTACTGTAGGCAATGCAAGGCAGCGCTTTAGTAACACTCCTGAGTTTAATAGCAACACAGACAGTGCCGATTTTAATATAGGGCGGCAGGTGCAAGAGGGTGAGTTACTAGCTTTGCCGTCTATTTCAGGTGGCTTACGCTTTAATGCGGGCTATCAGCAGCAACGTATTAATAATGGCACTGAAACCACAATAGGGACACAGGGCGTCACTATCAATGTGCAATCTAAGACCTTTGGTCAGCTTGCTGCAGGCTTTATTAATCAAGATAGACGTCAGACCATTGAGCGAGCTGTGCTCAATAGCAAAATTGTTAATTTAGATTGGACGAAAATAGTCTCTGATGCGTTAACGCTTAAAGCTTACATTAGAAATAATTATCTAAACCACGGAGACCGCTTGCAAAGAGTGGATGAGAAAACAGTAGGCTTTATTGCAGACTATCTGTGGTAATGATTAAAAGGATATCTAGCATGATGTGCAAACTAATAAAAATAGCATTACTACTTGTTACTTTAATAGTAACTAATAACGCATGGGCGTTTGGCAAGGTTGAGGCAGCTACAGGTAAAGTGTCGCTTATTGATTTTGATGGACAAGTCGCTGAGTTGCTTGAAGGTGGTCGTGTTAAAGCAGGAGAAACCATAGTCACCGGAGAGTCTGGTGAAGTACTGATTAAAACAGATGATGATGGCGTGTTTGCCATAAGGCCCAACTCTAAATTCGTCATAGAGGCCTATTCTGCAAAGGGTAACGATAAAGATGCACTGGTTGCTAAATTGATTAAAGGCGGCTTACGTGCTGTGACAGGTTTTGTGGGTAAAACAGCACCAAAGCGCTATAAAGTGACCACTGCAACCTCAACCATTGGTATACGAGGCACCGATTACGAGTTGCATGTAATAGAAGTAGCGCAAGGTGGGCTTGCCGCAGGTACTTTTTCTAAGGTAAATGCAGGCGAAATTAGCATGACTAATCGAGGAATCAGCGTGAATGTGGCCGCGAAACAATATGGCTTATCGACTTCGAGTGCGCCTCCTCAGCTTTTAGAGGCAGCGCCAGCTGGCTTATTTAAACCCAGTGTGCTTGAAGAAAAAACGCAAGCACTTATCAAGCAGTTTGCTGCAAATGGTTCCGAGAGCGAAGCTTTGCAATCGCAAGTTGCGGAACAGAAACGTGGCGGTGGAAATGCTGAAAGTGGTGAAACTCGCATCCCAATGAACTGTGCAGGGGATAACCCAGCGCAGCAGAGTTTAGATGATTTTATTCGTGCCTATGAACGTGGTGATATCGCCTATATACAGCGGCGACTAGACCCTAACATGATAGGGTATAACGTTTTTTTAAATAGCATGATGGAAGACGCTACTGCACAAAAACAAATTCGCTTTTTAATTCAAAATCGCAATGCGCAATGCGGCAGCGATTTGGCTGTGATTAATTTTAGATGGGAAAAACGCTTTATAGATTTGGTCAGCTTTCAGCCACGTTTGCTAACAGGCCAAGCTTCTGTGCTCACCTATTTAAAGGCTGGGGAGTGGAAGTTGAGCGGCATTACTGGGGATAACCCATTTGCGTCGAGTTTGAGTAATGTGGCCGCGACTCTGGGTGTTAGCCCAGCTCAAACTAATGTGAGTAGCTTGCCTCAAAGTTGCAGCCCTAGCTCAACTAGCACTTTTACGGGGAGTGCTACTGCAACGCAACCTTTGATTGCACTTGTTGGCTCTCCACCGCCTCCATGTACACCTTCAACAACGCCTAACTGTTCTATTGCAGGTTTTTCTGGCTTTGCTTCAGGCACGCTGAATTGTGCGGGAACTCCAACTATTACAGTGTTATACAATGCAACTGGCACTACTACATTTTCTAGCACAGGCCCAGCGAATAGCTCAACTTCTGTCACAGCCTCTATACCCGTAAGTGGCAATAGTGGTAATGGACAAACAGCATCCGGCTCATTGAGCTGCACCGCTACAATTACCTATCCAGCAGGTACGCCTGTCTGTAATGTGGGCTCTACCACTATATCTACTCAAATCACATTAGTGAGCCCAAGTCAGGCTAGAGCAGGCATGGTGCAAATCGAAGCATCAGCTAGCAATGGCGACAGAGAGACATTGACCTTAAATGAGACTACGCCGGGTACATTTATCCGCACTGGCTTTAACGTTGCAGGTGGTGCAGTCGTGCCAAACAATGGTGTGATTAGTATTAACGGCGCAACAACGATTACCTTCAGACATACAGATCCTAAAACAGGCAAAGTAACCACTAGTATGTTTAGAGTTAACCCTTAAATGTCGTTTAGTCATCACACGGTGGTTCTATGTTAAGCCTTAAAGCCTTAAAAAATATTGCTTGCCTAACATTGGCATTTGCGTTGATTTTTTCTACAAATATTGCCAAAGCTGATTGTGCAAAAGATTTATATTCATGCGGTAAAGCAGCAGGGACTTTAGGGTATGAAATCTTAGAAAACTCTGCAGATATGCTTGCCTACATTGTGGCGGGTGGTCCATGCATCGCCGCAATGTCGGCTGGCGACCCAACGACCATTACATTTACAGGCATGATTATGGGTTTAGGGGCAACCGGCATTGTCAGGCCGCATGAAAATGATTGTAAAGCTGATATTTACGGTGTGGCGGCTAAGCCAATTGCTTCATTAATTGACAAGGTGCTAAGCACTAATAAGTACAGCAAAGAAATTGAAGGTGCTGGCGCACAGGCTGTTGAAGGAATCTTAGGGGGTGTGCCTTTGCCGCCGCCGATTCCCTCAGTGTCATTACAGATTGGCTGTGGTTGCCATCTTTTAGGTACGGGTGCCAAGGCGATTGATAATGCAAGAGAAGTTGCGCAAGCGGCCGATGCTGCATATAAGAAGTGTGGTAAGGCAAAAAATAGTTGTCCTGGTTTAAGACAAGCTTTAGATACGGGTAAGTGGCTAATCAATGGTGTGGGTGATGCTGTTGAGTTTGTTGGTGATACGGCATGTAAACTTGCCGATGGAGATGGTCCAGCAGTCACGCCTGACCATATGTACCATACGCATTTTGAGTACATGCTAAACTCGCAGTTAGAGCAAGACTTGGCTGACATCCCTATGGAGGGCAGCCCTCATCAAAACCAGTTTAATGCGGAGTTGGGGTTTTGTAAAAGGCACTATGACAATCGCTGCCAAGATGGTGGAAGGATTTGTACAGCTATCGCCTTGCAGTCCTACAACCCAACCTATCACCCATTACTGCTTGAGCAGTTAAATGGTAAGTTATTTAATAAATACTTTTTTGAACACTCAGATGTTCTATCTTCACATGGGGTCAGTGGTTGCCCTGCACCTGGTGGCATTTCGTTATCGGGGAATGATGGCGGTGCAAATGCTATCTTAACCAATATATCAAATCGATGTGCTGAAGAAGTCACGGCAATTATTGAAGGTAAAAATGGTGGAACAAGTTATAAAGAGCTAGCGCGCGCAGGGCTGCCACAAACAATAGATGGGTGGCTGCCAAAAATTCCTACAGGCAAATGGATAACAGATTCACGCAAGGTATACCAACTTGCGATTATTAACGCCTCATTCGCTGTCGACCCTTTAGTGGTGGCGGTGCAAGATAAATATAAGGTGGAATACAAAAAAGTTGCTGATCAAGGTGAAGTTGCAGCAATTCCCTACGACTACTTAGATAAAACCTATCGCGGTTGGACATTTTTTAAAATGGCAGGGGGGATTAATAAGTGTCCTGCTGGTTTAACTAACTATAAAGGTCACGATACTTTATGTGTTGCGGATATTTTAAGCGCATTTGGTTACGCCATTTCGCCAGCGGTGACTAAAGGAGAGTTTCAGAAAGTTGAGGATGTCGTTGGCACTGAGCTAAAAGGTAGTGCTGTTTACGATATAGCGCGAGCTGAGTTTATGAGAGACATGCAAAATCAAGCGCCTGTCGTTAAATATAAAGAAAAGACACAAGAAGAGAAAAATGAGATTGCGTATACACGCGCTAAAAATGCATGGAAAAATGCAGCAGAGCCTGCGGCATCGCAAGCTGCGGATAATATTATTCCGCAAATACTAGCGAAAGCTGGGGAGCGAGAGTCTGATGTACGTTCTGCTCAAGAGTCAAAATTTATTGATTTACAATCAAGTCTAAAGGGCAAATACGAAGAGTACATTAAAAAATGTAATGGCAAAGCCTGTAGTGATGCGATGTATCAAAAATGGGTGAACTTGGTCGATAAAATTAACGCGGAGCGTACTGCATTACAACAGGTGACCAAACCTAATAAAGCCTTTGATGCAACTAAATTTGAAGCGGTGATTAATCAATATAAGCAAGAGATTATAAATATTGAGCCGCAATTTAAGTCAATAGTAAGCTCAGCG
>CAZAHP010000024.1:7330-10385 GCA_964484985.1 uncultured Methylophilaceae bacterium | reverse complement strand
TAAGCAAGAGATTATAAATATTGAGCCGCAATTTAAGTCAATAGTAAGCTCAGCGTCTAATCAAGCCAATCGACGCAGCGCTGATATCAACCTGGTTGAAAAGCTGTCTAAAGAAAAGAAAGCGGAAGCTTTGAACCAACCTGGCCCAAGGAGTGATGGCTCATCGCCAACGTTAAAAGATCAGAGCAAAGACAATGACCTGTCTAAGGGGTTGAATAAGCTTGCTGGTGAAAGCAACTCACGCCTAGATGGCGAAGCAAAGCCACAGGTACGGGGTATGCGCGCTGCACCAGGCATGATAGCGGCGACCAATAAGGCAGATAAATATCAGGAGAGCAAGTCAGGTGGGCTTACATCGAACAGTCTTAAACCAAGCTCTGCGCCAGACAGCCAAGATGGAAAGCCAGCCGCTGTTACTAGTTTAGAAGAAAGCCAAAACGCACTTAAAAACAGAGTCGGTTCGCAAGGCATTAAAGATGAGATGCCATCGCGTGTAGGTGCTGGTTTTGATATTGCTAAGCCTGCTGCGCCTAGTGCTGTACTCATGCCAAGGGCGATTGGTTTGCCAGCTACAGCTAATGCGAGTGAGGCGGCACAACAAAATACACAGGGTGGAAGGTTAAGCCCTGGCGTTTCTATTGCAGCTAATTCGCCGCCAAGTGCTGCCCTCCCTCCAATAAGAGATATGACCAAACCTGCAGACAACGTTGGCTCAGGCAACTTAAATAATACGCGAGGTCTTGCAGCAATGCCTGTTGGTAATATTGGCAGCAGTGTTGCTGTGAGTGCCGCTACTAATGTGGGGGTAGGCAGAACACCTAGCGGCGCACCTACAGCTAACGCTCCGCCACCAGTAAGGGGGATTGCAAATAACACATCATTAGCGCCCTCAGCTGCGCCAATGGCTCCATTTGACCGTCAGCAATATCAGCGAGTCGCGCGCCAAAATCTTGAAGCTAAGTGGGTGCCTCAGTGTAAAAATGAGCCTTGTAAGTCAGAAATTAGCGCATTAGTCGCAAAACGGATTAACGAAGTATTAAGAATGTTAGATACAGGCACAGATTTGCGTAATAATGGTATTCTGGTGGCAACCGAAGCTAAGATGGATGCTACTTATAACCCGCAGATGCAAGCCAGAATTGATGCTTCGGTACCAAAGGCGGTAGACAATACGCCTGTGACAGCGCCTCTATCCACGGTGCCAGTTGAGGGTGTTAAAAATATCAATAGCATTAAAAAACGTAATTTTTAAAACCTAGTGATTTGAATGTACTCATATTTTATATGTGGGTATGCTTGAGGCAACCCCATAAAGAGTGCATCATGGAATTTAATACTGATTGGACGCAACCGCTAGACCCACTTTATAGTGCAGTGGGTAAGCCTGGGCTTTGGCAGGCTGCACTAGATAGCCTGTGCGAGGCAGTTGGGGCTGACTCGGCTTTGATATTTACACCATGCCCACAATTGCTTGATTTGCGGCATTATTGGTCATCCAAATATTCGACAGATACCATTCACGATTATCTGCAAAATTTTTTATTAGAAGACCCTTATAACGCCTCAGCTTTAAGTCGTGATTTATTTAGAATGGGTGTTGTGATTACTGGGGATGAACTTGTCCCGATGAGCCATTTAAAAACGACACGTTTTTATCATGAGTTTTTAGTTAAGCATAATCAAGGGCAATTATTAGTTGGGCTGCCATTTACTTTAGATAATTCTTATGGGCTGCCCACGGTGGTATTGTCTTTATATCGGCCAGCGAGCCAATCGGCTTTTTCTGAGTATGAGGTCAACGTACTCAATAAACTATTGCCACATATACAACGTGCATGGCTGTTGCATGAGCAAGCAGAAAAATATAAAACACTGAATACTTCGCTTGAGGGCGCATTAAATCAGTTGAGTCATGGTGTGTTGATACTAAATCAACAAGGGGCAATGCGCTTTGCCAATGCCGCTGCAAAGCGTTTTTTAAGCAGCGTTTACCTTTCAGAATTAAAGAATCAAAAAAATAATATGATAGGCCTACCAACCGCTTTGCTTGATATAGTAAGTGTTGCAGCCAATAAAAAAATGAGCTGTAAAAAGGTGCTGTTAAATCAATCTGAAGAGTGGTTTGTGATGGCAGCAAAGCTTAAACACATGCCCCATTTTCAAAATGAAGGTTCAGGCGATGATGTGGTGGTATGGCTGACCAAAAATGATCAGCAACGCAAAACCAGCGCAGATTTAATTGCGGAGTTATTTAACCTTACATTGTCAGAAGGTAAAGTGTTAGAGCGCTTACTCAAAAATCAAACACCACAAGAAATCGCTGAGATTTTAGATATTAAAATTAGCACGGTGCGTACTCATTTGGCATCGATTCTTGCAAAAACCAATAGCAAGCGCCAACAAGATTTAATTCGTTTGTCGGCGGCATTTGAGTTTATTGATACAGCACATTAAAGTGCCGTTTAATATGCTGTTTTTTAAGCTCAAGATTTGTAAATCTTAAGCGCAATAGCACGCTGAGTTGCATGGTCTACAACAGGTGCAGGGTACTTGAGGTTTAGCGCTTGTTGTTTCATTGGAGTTATTAACCAAGGTGCGTGAATTTCTATATCGTTGCAAGTCTCTAGCTCAGGTACATATTTACGAATAAACTTGCCTTGCGGGTCAAATTTTTCAGACTGTGCAATGGGGTTGAAAATTCTAAAGTAAGGTTGTGCATCACAGCCTGTAGATGCAGCCCACTGCCAACCACCGTTGTTGGCAGAGAAGTCAAAATCAATGAGTTTTTGAGCAAAGTAACGCTCGCCCCAGCGCCAGTCTATGAGTAAGTCTTTGACTAAAAAGCTTGCTGTGACCATGCGCAATCGATTGTGCATATAGCCTGTTTGATTGAGTTGTCGCATGGCTGCGTCTACTAGCGGGTAGCCCGTTTCACCTTTACACCATGCTTCAAATAGTGCTTTGTCATTAGGGAAGGCGAGTGACTCATACTCAGCTTTATAAGCGCGACCATCGGCTAAATCAGGGCGATGGTGCAGAATCTGAAAGTAAAAAT
>CAZAHP010000024.1:3605-7230 GCA_964484985.1 uncultured Methylophilaceae bacterium | reverse complement strand
TAAGCGCGACCATCGGCTAAATCAGGGCGATGGTGCAGAATCTGAAAGTAAAAATCTCGCCATATCAGTTCGCTTAACCATGTTTCTGCGCCTGTGCCACTCATTTGCCAAGCGGTGCGTGCTAAATGGCGTATAGAAACTGTGCCAAATCGCAGATGAACGGATAAGTAAGAGCAGCCTTTTACTGCGGGAAAGTTGCGGGCGTCTTGATAATGGTGCATGCGATGGGTGAAGTCATCAAACAAGGTTTTCCCACCCGACATTCCTGTAGGCAGCTTCATGTTTCCAAGATTGGTGCGCTCGAATCCTAGATTTTCAAGACTAGGTAATTCGCTGGGAGCAAGTTTTGCAAGGTGCTGGATATATGTGCCGACAGGATAAGCTTTGAGATAAAAATCATTAAGCTTTTTCAAGTATGCATTTTTGTAAGGTGTGAATACGCCATAAGGTTTGCCTGCTTGAGTGAGTATTTCATCTTGCTCAAAAATGACTTGGTCTTTATAAGCGTGAAAAGCAATGCCTGCTTGCGCAAGCGTATCAGCTACAATTTTGTCGCGGTCAATCGCACTCGGTTCATAATCACGGTTGGCGTAAACGGCTTGTACATTAAGTGATTTTGCAAGCGCTGGAATCGCACGCTCTGCACTATCGTGGAGCACGATTAAGTCACCACCTTGCGCTTGAAGGGCAGATTTAAGTTCGCGCACGCTCTCCCAAATAAACTCTACTCGGCGGTCAGCTTTATCGCTGAGCTTGTCTAAAATATCTTTATCAAATACAAAAGCACAATAAACGGCTGTAGTTTGTTTGAGGGCGTAATAAAAAGCTGCATGATCAAAATCACGCAGGTCTCGGCGAAACCAAACTAAAGAGGAACTTGTATTTGCAGGCATAATAATGAGCAGTTGAATTGCTCATTATATGGAAAATCTACACGATGATGTGATTATACTAACCTCTCGCACCATACATATATTTTACACGCGTGTCTTCACGCTTGTTTTCTATAGGTTTTTGCATGACAACAGGGGTGAGTAGGCCAAGTTTGGTTTGCAAGTTGAGAGACATCATGACTAGCTCTTCATTACCTTCAGTAGCGGCTAATTCAAAAATGACTTTAGCGTATTCTTTATCTTTAAATAGTTTTGCGGGGTTAACTGCGCCAATTTGTTTTCTTGCGGTGACTGAGAATCTTGATAATAAAATAAGTAAATCATTATCCATTTGATAGCTCCCTTGTTGTTGTGCATTGTCACATTGAATAGCGCTTATTCTGCGGGCTAATCATGACAGTATCGTGAAAGAGATAAGCAAGAAGCGTGCTTGATATTAAAGTGAGCTTATTCTCTATGGTAGGGATGGTTTTGTATAACGGTATGCGCACGGTATAGTTGTTCTGCGAGCATGACGCGAACCATGCCGTGTGGCATGGTGAGTTTTGATAAACTCCATAGCCAATCGGCTTTTTGTTTTAGGCTGGGGTGCAGGCCGTCAGCGCCACCTATGATAAGTGAAACGTCGCGCCCAAGTGTTTGCCAATGCTGCATTTTGCTTGCGAGCTGGGTGGTTGTCACTTCTTGCCCGCGCTCGTCTAGAGCGATTAAATAATCTTTACCTGCCGCTTCTAAAATGCGTTTGGCTTCAGCCTCTTGTACCACTTCGCTATTTTTTCCAGAGGCGCGTTTGTCAGGTTTAATTTCGATAATATGCGTGGCGAGTTCACGAGGCATGCGCTTGATGTATTCAGCGCAAGCAGTTTCAACCCAGTCGGGCATTTTGTGGCCGACTGAGATGATATTAAGCTTCATGAAAAGCGTGAATAGGTTAAGCCGCTGATTGGCTAGGATTGATATTGTCTTGTGTGATATGGCCGCTACGACGGTTTTCTGCTTCACCCCAAAGTTGCTCGAGGTTGTAGTAAGCGCGAGTTGCGGGCACCATGATGTGCACCACGATGTCGTCTAAATCAACGAGCACCCATTCGCCTTCTTTTTCGCCTTCAGTGCCGCGAATATCAAAGCCTTTTTCTTTGAGTTTTTCACGCACATTGTCAGCAATCGCTTTACATTGGCGTGTTGAGTTGGCGCTAGCCACTATCATATAGTTGGTGAGTGACGTGAGTTTGCGCACATCCATAATGCTGATGTCGAAAGCTTTAATGTCTTCTAACGCGTCAATAACGGCTAGTTTCATGGCTTCTAACTCTGCTGTTTGCATTTCTGTGACTTTTACGCCCACATTTTTTAGATTCATAGCATCCTTAAATAGATGAGTTATGCCGCTTGGACAGGAATTTCGCGGCGTTGGTCAACGATTTCATTTTTCTCGTTAACGTACACGAGTTGTGGTTTGAATTTTTCTAATTCAAGCTCGTTGTATATGGCGTAGCTGGCGATGATGATAATGTCGCCTGGGTTAGCTTTGTGTGCGGCGGCTCCGTTCACGGAAATCGTGCCCGAGTGGCGTTCTGCACGGATTGCATAGGTAGTAAAACGCTCACCATTGGTGACGTTGTAAATGGCGATTTGCTCGTATTCCTTGATGTTTGCATTTTCTAGCAAGTGTTCATCAATGGCGCATGAGCCCTCGTAACCCAATTCTGAGTGTGTCACAGTGACACGGTGCAGTTTGGATTTGAGCATGGTTCTTTGCATAAATACTGGTCTTCTCGGCTAATTGGCAGAAGTAAAGCGATGATTATAAAGCAAAGTGGAGAATCGACAAACGATGAAAGTGTTTCAAAACGTAAACGCTTTTAGTATTTAGTGCATAAACTCGATATTGTCGATTAAGCGCGTTGTCCCTAACTTTGCTGCACCTAACACAATTAACGCCTTGTCAGTCTCTTTGGCTGACAGTAATGTGTTGGCGGAACGAATGGAAATATAGTCAACTATCCAGCCTAATTGAGTGAGGTATTGTGTGGTTTGTTGCTCTATCGTGGTGAAGTCTAGCTGCCCTTTTTGTGCGGCTTCAACCACAAGTTTAAGTGCTCTGCTTAATCGCGGTGCTTCGCTGCGTTGCATGGCGTTTAGGTAGCCATTGCGCGAGCTCATGGCTAAGCCATCTGTTTCGCGCACTGTTTCACCTGCAATAATTTCAATGTTTAAATTAAATTGGCGTACCAGTTCGCGAATGATAAATAGTTGCTGAAAGTCTTTTTTGCCAAATAGTGCAACATTGGGTTGCACAATGTTAAAAAGTTTCATGACAACGGTGGCAACACCATCGAAGTGCCCCGCACGTGTCGCCCCGCATAGCTCCTTAGCAATGGGAGGTGGTGTGATAAGCATGTTTTGGTTGAGGTTTTGACCATCAAAATCGGGATACATTTCTTCAACCAAAGGTGCAAATACAAAATTAACACCAACTTCTTTTAACTTTTCACAATCTGCTTCTAATGTGCGGGGATAATTAGCTAAGTCTTCATTTTTTCCAAACTGAAGCGGGTTAACAAAAATGCTGACTACTACGCATTGGGCATGTTGTTTTGCCATTTTTGCAAGTTGCACGTGGCCTGCGTGTAGGTTGCCCATGGTAGGCACAAAAGCGACATTGTCTTGCGTGCTTAGCGCAGCTCTTAGTTCTTGTATATTGTGTATGATTTGCATGGCGGCTTGCTATT
>CAZAHP010000024.1:0-3505 GCA_964484985.1 uncultured Methylophilaceae bacterium | reverse complement strand
AGCGCAGCTCTTAGTTCTTGTATATTGTGTATGATTTGCATGGCGGCTTGCTATTATCCCAGATTTCCCATTAGGCGATTTATCATCTACTTGAATGTCAACTTGTCCATTTTGCGTCTTTTTTGCGCAAATTTTCGGCGAATAGAACGACTATTCTCCTCAAATTTGCACAAAAAATCCATCAAACTGTGCAGCGTTGTCATTTCAAGTCCTAACGGAAAATCTGGGATCATTGCAATTAAATTTTTTACCAAGTGTTGTAGGGGTTTTGCGCTAAGTTTGAGTTGAAATAGCGTGGGTCATGTGTCACCTCTTCGCCTATCCAGCTTGGCTTTTCAAAAGATTCAGTTTCGCTAGTGAGCTCAATCTCGGCAACAACCAAACCTAGGTTGTCACCAAGAAACTCATCCACTTCCCACTTGAAGTTTTTGTAGGGGATGATGTGTCTAATTTTTTGAATTAAAGGTTTTTCGCACAGCATTAAAAGATTTTCAGCGTCGCTCACTGGAATCTCATATTCAAACTCGGCTCTAGTGATGCCTTCTGTAATGCCTTTGATGGTGAGATAGGCCTTATTACCAGCTATTCTTACACGCACGGTTCTATGCTTGTCTCGATTCAAGTAGCCTTGGCTGAAAGAGACGCCGGTCGTGGTTCGCCAGTCGAGGCCTGTGACTAAAAATTTACGTTCGATTTCAACAGCCATGATTTAGTAGCTATGCTCAGCAGCGGGGAAGCTTTTATTTTTGACGGCTTCAACATAAAGTTGCACGGCATTTTGTATGCTATTGGTTTCTTTTAAAAAGTTGCGCACAAATCGTGGTGCTTTGAAGTCTTCAGGTTTTTTGTCTGCAACGCCTGTGTATATGCCGATTAAGTCTTGCAGGACTAATACTTGGCCGCTGCAATCGACACCTGCGCCTATGCCTATGGTGGGGCATTTAATGTGTTCTGTAATGGTTTTCGCAAGCGCAGCAGGTACCATTTCTAGTAAGACAAAACATGCGCCAGCCTCACTCATGGCCTTAGCGTCATCAAGAATTTTTTGTGCAGAGTCTGGCGTTTTGCCTTGAATTTTATAGCCGCCAAGCTGGTTGACTGATTGGGGGGTAAAGCCTAAATGTGCGCAAACAGGAATGCCACGCTCAATCAGATAGCGCGCGGTGCTTACACGCTCGCCACCACCTTCAATTTTAACGATGTGCGCGCCAGATTTAATCAGCCACTGTGCGTTTTTAAAAGCGGCGTCATGGTCGTGTTCATAACTGCCGAGCGGCATATCAGCCATGATGACGGTGTTAGGCGCACCAGCGGCCACGCTTTTGGTGTGGTAAGTCATGTGGTGCATGCTCACGTTGAGTGTGTTTTCTGCACCCTGTAACACCATGCCTAGAGAGTCGCCTACTAGCAAAATATCAACGCCAGCAAGCGCCATTAGCTTTGCGTAAGTTGCGTCATAGCAGGTGAGCATGGCGATTTTTTCGCCCTGCTTAGCTTGCGATGTAAGCTTGTCTAATTTTGTTTGAGTCATTTAAGCCTGATAGATGGGTTGTAATTGCAATTTTTTGATTGATTTACGAAACTTGCCAAAGCTGGGGTGCTTTAAATTCACAATGTGCGCTTCAATAGGATAGTCTTGTGCGCTTAATTGGGCTATGATTTTTTGACTCTTATCACCCAATGTGAGCCATTTAGCTTCAAAACATAAGGCGTAGCAGTTTACTTTGTCATTGGTTTTGAGTTTGCGGCGTACTAAGTAGACTTTTTTAATGTATTTGCCGTTATTTTGAATGGTTTCAGCAATTTTTTGTAAGGTTTCATTATCTAAATTGTGCTCTGAAATTTCATCATTTGGTGAAATGTTTTGATATTCAGCGTGTAGTGAGTTTAAATAGTCAGTGCGTGTAATCCAGCGTGAGCGATAGTGCTCTGCTTTATCTTTGTCGCTGTCTACATAAAAGCGCCAAGCGGCTTCGCAGCAGGCCAATATTGCCTCTTCATCTTTTTCCATGACATGCTCTAAATCAGCAATGCCTTGCTCATCATTTTTATCTAATAGCAATAAGCCACGGCGATAGCGAGCTGAGATATGTTCAGGGAATTGCGATAGAAAGTTTTGTACTAGTGGTAATAACTCAGCATCTGGGTCTAAATCTTCAGTAATGCTAATTTTCTCCCATCCATCTTCTTCTGTGGGTTCTGCTTTAGCATTGATTTCAGTCAGTTTTTGTTTGCGCTCATTTAAGTAGGCATGGCGTTGTTGCCATTGTTCAGCAACATTGTTTTTCCACTCATTATCAAGCTGCTGGCTAAGTGGTTTTAGCGACTCACCAAGCAAGGATTGCGCTGCATTTTGTACGGGAGGCACCATTTTTTTTGCGGCAGATTCATCTGCCAAAACGCCGATGGCTTTTAAACGGTCGCTTAAAGAAGGGTGCGTGTCATCGTGATTTGTAATCACTTTGCTGGCGTATTCTAAGTATGCAATACGCTTGTTTTCATCTAGTTGAGTGTTGACGATGTTAGACCAAAAATCACTTTTATTGTCTATGGGCTGCGCTTGGTCTATGATGATTTTGTTGATTCGTGGCCAAAAATCTTTGCTTTCAAATTGAGCTGCAATTTGGCAGCGCATGAGTGCTTTTGCAGCATGCTCTGCGCCAACCAAGTTGACTGAGTGCTGGTCTGCTAAATATTCGTTTTGGCGCGCATAAACAAAGGTGTATGCATTAAAGTAAGGGGCATACCAACGAAATAGTTTGGCAATCAGTTTAGAACCCCAATCATGCCAAGACTCTGACATTTGTTGTAATTGCCCCCAGGTGTTTCTGAATCGGTAGACAAATCCACCAAAGCGTCCATGGTGGCCAGATAAATGACCATACTCATGGGCAATGACGGCAAGCGCTTCGTCTTTATTGAGTATTTGTAGTAAAGGCAGGCCAAGAATGAGGTAGTTTTGCTCCCAACCAAATAAGCCTAGGCGAGGATGTTGTACGATTGCAGCATTAATATCGCCAGTGAGTAGCACATGGTGTATTTTTGGCCCTTGCATTTTTTGATGTATTTGGTCTATTTCGCTAAATAATAAGGGAGCATCTGTGCGTCTTATTTCTGTTCCCATGGGCTGAGGAAAGCGCGTAAATAAAAGCTTTACTGAAGACTTTAGCAAATACCAAGTGGGGATGAGTAGCAGTATAAGCAGCTTGCCTAGTTTGAGTAAGATAAATAAAGCTTTACCCTTTGTGGCAATAGTTAACATGATTAACAAACCTAATAAGCCAATAGGTAGGAGCGCAAAAGCGAGCGATATGCCAAGTACTATAAAGCCAAGCAAGGTAACAAAGATTACTTGCTTGAGATAGCGCTTAGGGTTCTCTAAGGCTTTTTGTTCAAGACTAGAGATTAAGCGGTCATACTTTTCTAGATTCATAATGGCTTACCTCGAGATTACTCAAAGTTAGGATTAAAAAACTCGCGCCGTCCACGCACTTGCATCATGCGC
>CAZAHP010000023.1:0-23752 GCA_964484985.1 uncultured Methylophilaceae bacterium | reverse complement strand
GAACGCTAGCTTCCCAAGCTCGATACGCGGGTTCGATTCCCGTCACCCGCTCCAATAACATTAAGCTTAAGGTATATGGCGCTCCCTCATCTAAAATCAGCTCATCAAACCGTCGATGTCTTATTAGTAGGCGGCGGCATCATGAGCGCAACGCTCGCCACTATACTGGCGCAACTTGATTCATCGCTGAATATTTTAATGGTAGAAAAGCTCCATGATGTAGCCTTAGAAAGCAGCGATGGCTGGAATAACGCAGGTACAGGCCATGCAGGATATTGCGAGCTGAACTACACACCAGAGCAAGCCGATGGCAGCGTTGCCATTAAACGCGCCTTAGAAATCAATGCCGCATTTGAAAGCTCTTTGCAATTTTGGTCATATCTAGTTGAGCAAAATACCTTACCTGCTCCGCAAAACTTTATTCGCCAAGTACCTCATGAAAGTGCGGTTTGGGGAGAAGCTGACGTCAAATTCTTGCGCAAACGCCACGCTGCACTCAGCCAACATCATCTATTTAAAGATATGGAATACAGCGAGGATGCAAGCATCATTCGCCAATGGATGCCGTTGATGATGCAATCACGTGACCACTCGCAGCCTATTGCTGCCACGCGAGTAAAATATGGTACTGATGTGGATTTTGGCGCACTCACGCGCAGTTTAATTGCAGCCCTCAAAACTCATCCAGCGTTTACGCTTAAACTCAATAGCAGTGTTAAAACACTCAAAAAATCTCAAGACGGCAGTTGGAAGGTTCAGATTAGCAATAGCACAACGAAAACAACTGAAAAACTCAATGCGCGCTTTGTATTTTTAGGTGCTGGCGGAGGCGCACTGCATTTATTACAAAAATCAGGCATCGCCGAAGGCAAAGGTTATGGTGGCTTCCCCGTCAGCGGTCAATGGTTAGTGTGTCAAAAGCCTGAGGTCATTGCGCAACACCAAGCTAAAGTCTATGGCAAAGCCCCCATAGGCGCCCCCCCTATGTCAGTGCCGCATTTAGACACACGCTACATCGACGGCAAACCTGCGCTTTTATTTGGCCCTTATGCAGGCTTTAGCAGCCGCTTTTTAAAACAAGGCTCTTTGCTAGACTTAAGCGCCTCAGTCAAGCCCAACAATATTAAACCCATGCTTGCAGTTGGTGTGCAGCACACTGATTTAACAAAATACTTAATCGGCCAAGTATTCCAAACGCACACCCAGCGCATGGCGGCTTTGCAACAATTTTATCCTGAAGCAAAAGCAGAAGATTGGAAGCTCGCCAATGCAGGGCAACGCGTGCAAATTATCAAAAAATGTGACCAGAAAACAGGCAAACTAGAATTTGGTACAGAAATCGTCACCGCGCAAGATGGCTCTATTGCCGCCTTACTGGGCGCTTCACCGGGCGCTTCCACCTCAGTGCAAGCCATGCTTGAAGTGGTAGAGCGCTGCTTTGCAACACAAATGCGCACACCTGCATGGCATAACAAAATGAAAGCCATGCTGCCTTCTTACGGTGAGTCGCTCATTGAAAACGCTGCTTTACTAAAACAAGTACGTGAGCGCACACTTACGACCTTAGCACTGAACAATTAACACTTTAAACACGACAGGCGCTCATGGCACTTAAATCTACCATCTACAAAGCTGAACTCAATATTGCCAATTTAGACACGCACTATTACCAACAGCACAGCCTCACCTTAGCCAGACATCCCTCTGAAACCGAAGAGCGCCTCATGGTGCGCCTACTCGCTTTTGCATTATTTGCAAATGAAGCACTCACTTTTGGCAAAGGCCTGAGCGATGAAGATGAGCCAGATTTATGGCAAAAAGACCTCACAGGTGCGATTGAGTTGTGGATTGATGTTGGCCTGCCCGATGAGCGCAAAATTCGCAAAGCCTGCGGACGCTCAGAAAAAGTAGCTATCGTCCTTTATGGCGGCAGAATAGCCGATATGTGGTGGGAGCAAAACAGCAAAGCACTTTTAAAACTAGATAACCTCACTATCATCAACCTGCCCGACACTGAAGCGCTCACGCAAGCATGCACCCGCAATATGGACGTGAGCTGCACCATGCAAGATGGCACAATATTAGTCAGCCATGAGACAGGCAGTTTTGATGTGACTCCAATCGTCTTAAAATAAAAGTCATCCAACCCTTAAGCGCCTATCCACCAATACAACTCAAAAACTAAAAATCTCAAAATGACATAAAAAAAGGCCAGCAAAGCTGACCTATTTTAAAACGATTTAATTTGAAGCTTAAAATTAAGCCCTTTTGTTACGACGCCCAGCAAAACCCAACAAGCCCAAACCTGTAAGCATCAATGGTGCAGCAGCTGGCAGAGGCACAGAAGCTGTAGAGAATCTAGGCTCACTCACTGTTAGAACACCGCGACCCAAAACGGTGTCCGTTGCAAAAACATACCATCCAAATACATCCCCCGCAGCCAAAGTGACTGAAGTAAACCCTGAAGTTGTTGAACCTTGTGGTAGGCCGTTTGTAGACAATTGAAATTGAGTGCCATTAATTAAATAGCCAGCTGGGTCAAAACCAGAGCCATCGACATCATTGGTTGTGTATGACCAGCTAAAGCTAAAAGTACCCGCACTAGTAAATGTGTCAGTGTAGGTAGTTAAGCTAGCACCAACATTATTATCCGCACTTGATGTAATAATAATTGAACCTGAATCAACTACAGTACCATCACCACCATTAGTATTAGTTTGCACAAATGCTGCACTTGCCGTTGATATATTGACCAACAACGCTGTAGCTAACAACAATTTAACCAAATTGCTCATGTTAATCTCACTTTCTCTAAAATATAATCCAAAGTATAAAATAATACACTGTATAACTATAGCCCAGTATTATTTATACTACAAGTCAAACATTCTGCTAGCAATGACCCGTTTGGGTCATTGCTAGCAGAATGTTTGACTATACTCAGTGCAATTAATAAGCTAGCTGCCATGTGATGCTTTGCCCCGCGCGCATAGGAACTAAAACATCTCCGTCAAACGGTAGGCTTTCTGGCACATCCCAACTGGTTTTTACTAAGCTGATTTTTTCTTGATTTCTTGGCAAGCCGTAAAAGTCAGCGCCATAAAAGCTAGCAAAACCTTCTAATTTATCAAGCGCATCGGCTGCTTCAAAGGCTTCTGCGTATAACTCTATGCCCGCATGTGCGGTATACATGCCAGCACAGCCACAAGCGGCTTCTTTAGCTGATTTAGCATGCGGGGCGCTGTCTGTACCTAAGAAAAATTTAGGGCTGCCTGAAGTTGCCGCTTTAACCAAGGCTAGTCGGTGCTCTTCACGTTTAAGCACAGGCAAGCAGTAGTGATGCGGGCGTATGCCACCTGTAAACATGGCGTTGCGGTTCATTAATAGGTGGTGCGCGGTAATGGTGGCAGCTACGTGATTGCTGGCTGAAGTGACAAAATCAGCGGCATCACGTGTGGTAATGTGTTCAAACACTACTTTTAAGCCTTGGAACTTTTCAAGTAGCGGCTGCATGATGCGTTCTATATACACTTTTTCGCGGTCAAATACGTCAACATTGGCGTCAGTCACTTCTGCATGCACCAAGAGTGGCATACCCACTTTCTCCATGGCTTCTAAGGCTTTGACGCAGTGCCCCAAATTGCTCACGCCTGAATCAGAGTTGGTGGTAGCCCCCGCAGGGTAGAGTTTAACGCCATGCACAAAACCACTGGCTTTTGCTTTGATGATTTCATCAGCGCTGGTATTGTCAGTTAAATAAAGCGTCATCAGCGGCTCAAACTTCGCGCCAGCGGGGAGCGCTTGCAGTATGCGAGCGCAGTATTCAGCGGCAAGCGCTGTGGTGGTGACTGGCGGGCGTAGATTCGGCATCACAATGGCGCGACCAAAGCGCTTTGCGGTATCAGGCAACACCGCTTTAAGTGCTGCGCCGTCTCTTAGGTGTAAATGCCAGTCATCTGGGCGTGTAAGTGTGATTTTATTCGTCATTTTTTAGCTTAAGTGCAAATTCATAAAGTTCGTTTTTCTTAATTCCAGTAATTTCTACCGCCAACTTAACCGCTTGTTTGAGCGGCAAATCAGCAAGCAATAAACGCAAAATACGCTCAGCCTCTTCGCTAATCGCTGCGGCTTCTACTATTGGCGCTGCTTCGACCAATAGCACAAATTCTCCGCGCTGCTGATTGCTATCACTGTTAAGCCATATTGTAGCCTCAGCCAGCGCGCAGCGATGAAAAGTTTCAAAGGTTTTGGTGATTTCGCGTGCTATTGTGATGCGACGATTAGCCCCCAAAATATTGGCCATATCTTCAACACATTCTACTATACGATGCGGCGCTTCATAAAAAGCCAGTGTGGCGGTTTGTGACTTGAGTACTTCTAACTGCTTGCGGCGCTGCGAGCCACTGGCTGGTAAAAAGCCGACAAACATAAAATTATTATTGGTAATACCTGCTGCAGAAAGCGCTGCAACCACTGCGCTCGCACCCGGAACAGGCACAATCTTCACCCCATGCTCGCGCAGCACATCCACCACGATAGCGCCGGGGTCACTAATGCCAGGCGTGCCAGCATCGGTCACCAAGGCAATACTCTCGCCCGCTTGCAGCCTTTGCAGCAGCATCTGCGCAGATTGCTGCTCATTATGCTGATGTACGGCTATGAGCTTTTTTGAGAGCCCAAAATGCGAGAGCAGGCCAGAAGTATGCCGTGTATCTTCTGCCGCCACGGCATCTACACTTTTTAAAATGTCTAAAGCACGCAAAGTGATGTCTTGTAGATTCCCAATTGGGGTCGCAACCACATATAATATGCCACTATGATTCAAAAAATAATATCCTCAATGTTGTTGTGCATGGCCTTAGTTACGGCCAACACTTATGCAGAAACAGCCAAGCCCACAGTCAGCAAAAGTGCGGAAGTCACTTTTACTGATGGCCTACGCTGCCTTAAAAGCGCAGATTTTATCTGCGCTAAGCTTGAGTTAAACAAGCTGCCTAGCCAAACCAACCTAGCAAAAGTGCTGGATGGTGCTATCGCCATGCAAGAGGGCGATGCAGACCGAACCTTAGGGCTACTTTTGCCCTTGCAAGCAGATACAAAGTTGCCCCCTGCCGCAGCCTCCAGTTTACACGCAAGCTTAGCACTCGCCTATGAAAGCATTGGCGACCCCCTGCGCGCCCTCATGCAATACGATCTCACAGCACAAACACTCAGCCAAATCGACCAAATTGAGGCTAACCAAGAGGCTATCTGGAAATTACTTGGCAGCATTGATAAAGCCCAACTCATAGAGCTGCGCGGCGCAAGTGATGAGCAAAACATTCAAGGCTGGATAGATTTAGCACTTGCGCAAATAGCCAATCAAAACTTACAAGACTGGCGCAAGCTTTATCCTGATCACCCAGCAACAGAAGCACTCTTAGCTGAACTCACAAAAAATCAAGCAACCGTCAGCGACAACTCAACAACAACGGGCATAGGTGCAAAAATCGCCCTCATACTACCCTTCAATGATACAAGTTTTTATCCTACGTCTGACGCTATTGAGCAAGGATTTAGCGCAGCAAAAGCAGCCGCTAAAGATAGCAGCGAATTCAAAATTTACCCAAGCAGCGGCAACAAAGATGAAATTAACGCCATTTACCAACAAGCCTTAAAAGATGGCGCTCGCTACGTGGTAGGTCCACTCACCCGCGACGAAGTGACTAGCCTCAGCACGGCCAGCAACGGCGAATTACCAGTACCAACACTCACCCTCAACCAAGGTGAGCAAGAGGCAAGTCTAGCCAATATGTACACACTCAACCTTTCTGCCGAAGCTGAAGCCTTACAAATAGCTAAAATGGCACGTGATAGCCAACTACAAAACGCGCTCATTATCACCACCGATAGCACCGTCGCCATGCGCATGAGCAAGGTGTTTTATGAGGCATGGCAAGCTGAAGGCGGAAAAATTGCCGCTAAAATTAATATCAAAAAAAATGCTAGCAACGATGAAATTCAAAATATCCTAGCAAACCTAGCATCTCATGACCTCATTGTATTTGCTTGTGATTATGATTTAGCCCGTAGTGTGCGCCCCTTCTTGAGCAATACCACACCCACTTATGGGTTTTCACACATTTACTCAGGGCTAAATTTTGACACGCTAGACCAAGCCCTGCTCTCGGTACGTTTTACCGACATGCCCTGGGTGCTCAATATAGATAATCCAGAGTTTGAACCTTACAAAGCAACTGCTGAGGGCTTACCACAAGGCCAAATGCAGCGCTGGTTTGCACTGGGTGCAGATGCCTACCAAACACTTGCCCTTATTGCAAAAAAACCTAAACAAGCGGTCAGCTTTTATGGCTTAACGGGCAAAATCAGTATAAGTGATCAAGGCGTCATCACACGCCAACTTTCCACGGGTATTTTTAGCACTAAAGGCGTGCTTTTAGAAAAAGCGCCATAAGCCTATGGCTCGTCACTCTGCATGAACAAACCATGAACAAACTAGGTGTAGATGCTGAAAGTATTGCCGCGCAATATTTAAAACAGCAAGGCCTGCGCTTAATCACCAGCAACTACCAATGTCGCTACGGTGAGATTGATTTAATCATGCAAGACGGCAAAACTTTAGTCTTTATTGAAGTGCGCATGCGCAGCAACCATCAATTTGGCGGTGCCGCCATGAGCATCACTCCCTCCAAACAGCAAAAACTCACGCGCACCGCCGAACATTATTTACAACAATACGGCAACACCAACTGCCGATTTGACGCAATTTTGATGACAAAAGCCAGCATTGAGCATATCGAATGGATAAAAAATGCCTTTGATAGCTAAACACAATGCAGCAACACCCAAGCAAAACGCTTATGGTAAAATACTTACATGCCTCTAAAAGCCCGAATTACAGGCCACTTTGAACAAAGCGGCCAACTTAAACTAGACCTAGCACACCTCTTGGCTGCGCCCATTGCCAACGCGGCTGAGGCCATTGTTGCTGCGCTATTACAAGAGAAAAAAGTACTCTCATGCGGCAATGGCGGCTCGGCTGCCAGCGCACAATACTTTGCCTCGCTCATGCTGAATCGTTACGAAGTCGAGCGCCCAGGCCTTGCCGCCATAGCTCTCTGCGCAGACAACTCGACGCTTACCTCAATTGCAATTGACAGCCACTTTGAGAAAGTTTTCTCCAAGCAAATCATGGCATTAGGCATGCCTCACGACATTTTATTAGCCATTAGCACCAGCGGCAGCTCAAAAAACATGCTCAGCGCCATTAAAGCCGCAAAAGAGCGTGGCATGAGGATTATCGCTATGAGCGGCGGCGATGGCGGCAGTTTAATTGAACTTCTTGACGAGGATGACATTCATATCGGAGTACCGCACGAGAACACCTCGCGCCTACAAGAAGCGTATATCCTTATATTGCATTGCCTTTGCGATGCAATTGACTGTCTTTTATTAGGAGTACATTAAATGTACACAAAAACACCACCTTTAAAATCAATCGCCATACAAGCCATTGGTGCAGCACTACTCCTTAGCCAGCTAAGCGCATGCGTACCACTGGTAGTGGGCGGCGCGGCGGCGGGCGGCTCAGTAGCTATAGATCGCCGCACTGCAGGCACTTATGTTGAAGACCAAAACATAGAGCTCAAATCTGAAAAAGCCATTGCCGACCAACTTGGCGACAAAGTACACGCCAACGTTGTCAGCTACAACTTTGTTGCCCTTCTCACTGGTGAAGCTTATGACGAAGCGAGCAAAGCAAAAGCTGAAAGCATTGTAAAAAGTACCATTAATGTTAAAACCGTCATCAATGAAATGATTGTTGGACCAAAAAGTGACCTAAGCTCACGCAGCAATGACGCATTTATCACCTCAAAAGTTAAAGCCAATATGGTGAATGACGCGCGCCTTTCAGCAAACGATATTAAAGTATTTACTGAGCGCTCCGTTGTGTATTTAATGGGCATCGTATCTCACAAAGAAGCAGAATATGCGGTTGAAATTGCGCGCTCAACCACAGATGTAGAAAAAGTAGTAAAAGTATTTGAGTATCTAGATTAAACCCAGATTTTTCATTAGGACTTGAAATGGCAACCTTGTAAAGGTTGGCATTCAAGTAGACGATAAGTCACCTAATGAAATGTCTGGATTAAACTGTATTATTCAAACCAAGCGTAGCCTATCAGGCAACGCTTTAAGGGTGGTTTGCTTAAGTATATGGTCATCATCTGAGCATATAACACTGAGTGACCACAATGAAATGACCAATTTTATTATTAAGTGAAAGTATTATGAGCGAAAAATTAATTATTGAAGGCCTAACCCGTGCAGGCAAACCATTTAGACCTAGCGACTGGGTTGACCGTATGTGCAGCACTTACGCCACTTTTGGTGCAGACCGTAAGCTACGCTACTCACCCTACCTTAAGCCAGAAGTTGTCAACGGCGTACGTTGCTTGATGGTAGATCTCACACTCAAAGAAGTGAATCCTGAAGGTTTTTCACAGCTGATGCACTTTGCTGAAGAAAATCAACTGAACATTTTAGACAATCAAGGCAATAGCATTCCAGTGCCTAACTAAATAACTGCGTACACTTAGCGTGTTGTAGCTGGGCGGTTATAGCTGGCAATTGGTGAGCCTCGAAGTTTAAGACTCACAATGATAGAAGCAATTTCAGCAACCGCTAATGTTGGCTGACAAGCTTCTCAATATAAGCTTTGGTAATTAAACCATGGCGAGTTTTTACAAGCTTGCCTTCTGGATTAAAAATATAGGTCGTAGGCAGCACTTCTGCGCTGCCTATCTGATTCGTGATTTTTTCATTACCAAGCACGATTGGGTAAGAAACCAACATATCATCAACAAATTTAGTGACTTCCTTGGTGTCTTTGTACTCAAAAACCACACCAAGAATCATTAAATCTTTGTCTTTACGCTTATCGTACAAAGCAACTAAGTCAGGGACTTCTTGTTGGCATGGTATGCACCAAGTCGCCCAATAGTTTACAATCAGCCATTTTCCTTTATAATCAGACAAATGGTGCGTTTTCCCCGCCATATCTTTTAAAGCAAGCTCTGGCTCGGCGCTCACATCAGCGTTAGCAAGAAATAATATAAATATAATAGAGAATAATTTAATCATAGCTTCAAGTTTAACATGTAGATTAGCCCGTTTGGGGCATGGCTATTTTGTTGGATAGTATTTATTATCAATTGTTCCTAAGTTTACGGATAAAAATTACATGGCACTTAGTTTAAAAGTTCCTACATTAGAAGACAAACCACTGATTGTGGCTGACACACGTCCGCACAAAATCTTAGAGTTTATTGCGACATTACCACTCGCGAAAACTAATGTGGCAGCGACCGAGTTGCTAGAAGAACTTGAGATTCTCAACAGACAAAAAGTAAGTGGTGATACGCGCGTCAAAGCCTTAGAAGCTTATCGCCCTACCGTCATTAACTTATGTGAGTCACTCAGCGTCACCTACACCAACTCGACATTACCGCTACCACAAAGTGTTAAAGATACCGCCACTTTAGCCCAATCACTATGGCTAGAGCTTGGCTATGGCTACAAGTTAGCTTTGCTTGATATGCAAACCCAACTCTTTAACTTAGGTGGCAGCAAAGCCATGGCATTTGCCATTTTGCGCGCTATTGAATCTGCTGCGAGGCTCAACCTTGCTTACTATCAAACCTACTTCCCTGTGCCAGAGGGCGTATGGCATGACGTACACCAAATGTACTACTTTGCCGTGCAGCAATCCATGCATGAACTTGAGTTAGAAGCTGATCATCGCTATGAAAAACTAAGCAGCATTAATTTAGCATATAAAGAAATATTGCTATTAGCATTGGCCGACCCACAGCATCTTAACCCACAAGATATGGCGCTAGTGGCAGATTACACAGCTCGCCACGCAAAGAGAACTCAATTACAAGGTCTAGGTATTGTAGATAATTTTGCGGGAATTTTTCTAGTTAACCTGAAGACAGATAATCCGCCTATCCCGTACTTGAAAAACATCAACCCGACCGACCAAGGCAGCGATATTCTGCTGGTCACGGTAGATTTAGCTCGCCTAATACACCAGCACATTCAAACCTTGCAGTCAAAAGCGTCTTTTAACCCACAAGAGTTGCCAGATAATGCCAACAGTGCACGTTACATTGACATGCTGATACATCTCATTAAATACTGGGGTGCCCCACCTAAACGTGTATTTAATCGCTCCAGCCGCATCAATGCTTCTGACATTGGCGTGGGGATAGCAGCAGCGCATTACTTCATTAATGATGAAAAACTGTACTTGCAACCTTTCAGTGCAGCAAAAACCGTACAACTCCAAACAGAGCAGCCTCCGGCAAATACAGCCAAAGGCACTCCAGACACATATGAGTCTGCACGCTGGCAAGTCGTCAACATCAGCGCTGGCGGCCTAGCTTTGCGCAAGCTGCCTGCCACTCAAGGGCAAATTCGAGTGGGCGAACTACTCAGCTTAAAAAATCCTGGTGACGCTAGCTGGTCTGTGGGAGTAATACGCTGGGCGACCAATGGAGATGAGCATCAATTAGATATCGGCACTCAACTTATTTCACCACAAGCAGTGGCGGGCGGCGCACGCGTACTCAATCAGGGCAAGTTTCAACCTGTACTCATTCTGCCAGCGATGCCCGCTTTAAAACAAGACGTGTCCGTCATTGCAGAGTGCGGCACATATAGCCCTGCCCGCATACTAGAGCTAGATGAAAACGGTATCGTATCAAGAATTATGGTGACACGTTTAATCGAACGTACTACTAGTTTTGAGCGGTTTTTGTTTAGCACACTATAATCAGCCTCTTTTAAATTAACCTTTTTTGTTTAGCGCCTTCTCTTAAGCGCATGGCAACTACCAAAAACAGCTGATATGCACTTTATTTACATGAAGATTTAAGTAAAATGCATATCAGCGCTTCACTTAAAGCAAAAAATTCGCTACGATAGCAGTTATCTAACAAGCAGTTCACACAGACAATTTTCACACAAAGGTACATCATGAGTACGCACATTACATATTTAAGCGACGACACATTTGAACAAGAAGTGCTGCAATCACAACTCCCCGTTTTAGTAGACTACTGGGCTGAGTGGTGTGGTCCTTGCAAGATGATTGCGCCTATCTTAGATGACATTTCTAAAGAGTATGAAGGCCGCATCAAAGTAGCAAAACTTAATATTGATGAAAATCAAAACACGCCCCCTAAATATGGCATTCGCGGCATACCAACTTTAATGTTATTTAAAAATGGCAATGTTGAAGCGACTAAAGTGGGTGCTTTATCAAAATCTCAACTCACAGCATTTATTGACAGCAACATATAATCAAGATACGCTATACCCTGATTCCTGTTATTCAACTTCAGAAGTTTGTTAATCGCGCCTTAAAGCCACAGGAATCAGGCGCATTTTCCTAAATATCCCCACCTCTGTAATTCGATAGTCAGCGAGCCTCCCATATGCATTTATCCGATTTAAAACATCTACCAGTCACCGAACTTGTTGAAATGGCGATTGCCAATGAAATTGAAGGCGCTAGCCGCATTCGAAAACAAGACCTTATTTTTGCATTGTTAAAAAACAAAGCCAAAAAAGGTGATAGCATTTTTGGTGATGGCACATTAGAAGTGCTACAAGATGGTTTTGGATTTTTGCGTTCGCCTGATACATCTTACCTAGCAGGGCCAGATGATATTTATGTGTCGCCTTCACAAATTCGTCGCTTTAATTTACATACTGGCGACACGATTAACGGCGAGATTCGCACCCCAAAAGAAGGTGAACGCTATTTCGCCTTAGTTAAAGTAGACAGTGTGAATGGCGAGCCGCCTGAAAACACCAAAAACAAAATTCTGTTTGAAAACTTAACCCCGCTTTTCCCTACCATCCCCCTCACATTAGAACGCGATATACGCGGTGAAGAAAATATCACCGGCCGTGTCATTGACATGATTGCACCTATTGGTAAAGGTCAGCGTGGTTTATTAGTCGCCAGCCCTAAGAGTGGTAAAACCGTGATGATGCAACATATTGCACATGCGATTACTGCTAACCATCCTGATGTGCAACTCATCGTACTTTTGATTGATGAGCGCCCAGAAGAAGTAACTGAAATGACACGCTCAGTGAAAGGCGAAGTAGTGGCTTCGACCTTTGATGAACCTGCAACGCGTCACGTGCAAGTGGCTGAGATGGTGTTAGAAAAAGCCAAACGCTTAGTTGAACATAAAAAAGATGTGGTCATTTTGCTCGACTCTATCACCCGTCTAGCACGTGCTTACAATACAGTGGTGCCAGCCTCTGGCAAGGTGCTAACAGGTGGTGTGGATGCTAACGCACTGCAACGCCCTAAACGCTTTTTTGGTGCTGCACGTAATATCGAAGAAGGTGGCTCACTCACGATTATTGCAACCGCCTTGGTTGATACTGGCTCACGTATGGATGACGTGATTTATGAAGAGTTTAAAGGTACGGGCAATATGGAAATCCATCTTGACCGTCGCATGGCTGAGAAGCGTTTATACCCAGCTATTAACGTGAATAAATCGGGTACACGTCGTGAAGAGTTGCTGATTGAAAAAGACGTATTACAAAAAATTTGGGTATTGCGTAAATTGCTCTACCCTATGGATGACCTCGAGGCGATGGAGTTCTTGCTTGATAAAATCAAAGCTACCAAAAACAATGGTGACTTTTTTGACAGCATGCGCAGAGGCTAAATAGTGCCAACCTGGGTCTAGCATCAATCTAGGCCTAGCAATCAAACCTAGCAAAGTACCGAGCTGTTTTATGTGTCCTAGAACAGCTCAATTTCCCCTTCTAGACTGTTTTGCTCTAATTTGCCTTGCAATATGAGCTGCTCATGAGAGCACACTTGGTTACGTCCATTATTTTTAGCAAAGTAAAGCGCTGCGTCAGCACGGTCAATAATGATTGAAGACATATCAAAAGGCATAATCTTAGTGTAGCCTGTACTTACCGTAATCTGCCCCAATTGCGGAAATGCATAGGCCTCAACTGACGCTCTAAAGCGCTCTAAAATTTTTTCCACCTCTACTTCAGAGCTACACTGAAATACGCCAATAAACTCCTCTCCGCCGAATCTAAACAACTCGTCACGCTCTCTAAATGTTTGCGCCATCAAGCGAGAAAATAAGAGCAGCACCTCATCACCTAATAAGTGCCCAAAAGTATCATTCACCCTTTTAAAATGATCAATATCAAAAATTGCCAAAAAGTATGGATGCCGATTTTCGTCATCTTGACGTTGGCTAGACCAAGCCAGAGACTTTATTATATTGTTGATTTTTAAATCAAATGTTTTTCTATTGAGCAAACCTGTGAGCGCATCACGTTCGTTATCATTCATCAGCGAGATGAAATTTTTATAAATATCCAATAGCATTGTAGCCACCTGATGACATTCAGATTGGTCTTCAAATGACTCTAAAGCGACTACTGCCAAAGGCTGATTTTTTGCACCTAACACAGGATATAACAACATAGGGGCGTGACCAGCAAGCAATATGCTGCGGCTCACCCTGCCGCGTATACACTCAATCAGCTCTTTTTGTAAGGGCTTTGCAATACTTTTCCACTCTGAGACACCCGTCATTTGAGACATAGAAAAAATTGATTTTTCAGCGTCTACAACACGATAAATCACCACAGCACCGGGCGCAGCCAAATTAAACAAGGTTTGCACCATTGTCAGCTCTAGTGAGTTTGTATCACGCTCTGAGGTGAGCGTAATAAGCTGCGATAAAACATCATTTAGATTATTCGTCATGATGCGCTCTATGCAGATTTAGCATGTGAGGAATGAATAAGCGTCAGCTTTGGCAGTGGCAATGATTTGCTGTAGGCGTTGAACTCTTTAATTGGTAGTGGTCGACTAAATAAATAGCCCTGATACTCATGGCAATCATTTTCCGCTAAAAAGTCTCGCTGAGCTTCAGTTTCTACACCTTCAGCGATTACATTGAAACCTAGGCTTCTAGCTAAGGCGACAATACTACAAACAATGACCGCATCATTGGGGTCAGTCAGTACGTCACGTACAAATGATTGGTCAATTTTGAGCTGATTAAGTGGTAAGCGCTTAAGGTAAGACAGTGATGAGAAGCCAGTGCCAAAGTCGTCAAGCGAGAAGCTCACGCCTATGGCCTGCAAGGTATTCATTTTACTAATCACATCTTCAACATCTTCAACCAGCATGCTTTCAGTAAGCTCTAGTTTCAGCATTCTAGGATTGGCGCCTGTTTTATTAATGACCTCACACACCTGTGTTACAAAGCTTGGCTGACGGAATTGGCGCGCACTCACGTTAATTGAGAGTTGTATATGTGCTGTGCGGTCATGACGCGCCCAATCTACCAACTGTTTACATCCAGCCTCTAGCACCCACAAACCTATGGGCAGAATTAAGCCCGTTTGCTCGGCCACAGGAATAAACTCAGCTGGTGAAACCATACCTCGCAAAGGGTGTTTCCAACGTAATAGGGCTTCAGCTCCCATCAACTTACCAGAGCTATCTATTTGTGGTTGATAATAAAGGATAAATTGATTCGAATCTAAACTGTAGCGCAAATCAGCTTCTAAGGCAGCAAATGCACTCACAGCAGCCTGCATGGCGGGGTTAAAGAAGCGCAAACAATTGCGCCCAGCTGCTTTAGCTTGGTACATCGCCATATCTGCGCGCTTTAACAGCTCATCCAAGCTATCTTGATGACCCGTAAATAAAGTAACGCCTATGCTAGGGGTATTGTGAAAGTCTTGCGTTGTAAGCTTGTAAGGCATATTCAGGGCGGTAAGAATTTTCTCCCCAACCACTTCGATTTGCTTAAATGCCTGCTCGATATTTTTATCTAAGCTTTCAAGCATAATCACAAACTCATCACCACCTAGCCTAGCCACGGTATCACTTACACGCACGCAGCCAATTAAGCGTATTGCGACTTCAGAAAGTAATTTATCCCCTTCGTCATGCCCCAGCGTATCATTAATTGTTTTAAAGTTATCAAGGTCAATAAATAACAACGCTCCATGGCCGCCTGTACGAACGCTAGATGCCATCGCATGCGCTAATCTATCTAATAATAATCTACGATTTGGTAGGCCAGTGAGCACATCATAAAAAGCCAAGTGCTTAATTTCTTCTTCGGTAGATTTTCGATGCGTGATGTCCATATGCGTGCCAATCACTCTCACTGGCAGGCCTTTTTTGTCACGCTCTATCACACGGCCATGGCTGTCTATCCAGACCCATTGACCATGTTTGTGACGCATTCTGAACTCAATATCCAGATGCGCTGTTTCGCCGCGTAGGTGTGACTGCACAGATGCAAGCACACTGGTGCACTCATCAGGGTGAAGTAAGGACTCATAAGTATGAAGTGAGGGCGGAATCTCTTCAAATGCATACCCCAGCATTTCATACCAGCGCTCATTCAACGTTACTTTATTACTCGGAATATGCCAATCCCATAGCCCTAAATCTGCACCCTCTAAGGCTAGCTCAATGCGCTCATTACTGTTACGTAAGGCTTCTGCGAGCTGCTCACGCTGTATAGCACTTGAAATCCAAGCAGAGAGTAATCGCACAAACTCAATTTCTGAAGCTTCAAAATGGTTAAGTCTTTTTGAGCTACTGAAATAACTCAGGGCGCCGTATACTTCTTTATTAATTAGAATCAATATGCCAATAAATGAAGCTTGCTCGGATGAGTCAGCATAATTCAGCAAATCAGTCTGGCTTTCAAAATCGGTAATTGCCACCACTTCATATTCGTTGGTTTTACTCAACAATCGATAAGTGCAAGTGTTTTTAAGCGCAAACTCTGCACCATCAAATATCCAATCTTTGGTTGAAACGCTGGTTTCAACTTTGAGCTTTTTGTTATTAAATGCACACACTAAGCCTGTCTCTAAGCCGAGATAACTTGCCCCCAACGCAACTGCAGCGCGTAGCTGCTCTTTAAAATCTTCATGAAAAATTTTTGAGGCAATTTCATTCAGTGTTTGCATCGCCTCTTGTTTACGGCGAACTTTAGCTTCATTACGTTTGCGATGGGTAATATCATGCGCCATAGATAATGTGCCTATGACTTTACCGCCCGTATCTAACACTGGGGTTTTTACCGCTTCAAACAAACCTCTGTATCCATCGGCAAAATCAAGCCAAGCTTCCATAGTGATAGGGTTTTGCTCAGCCATGACTTTTTGGTCATGTAGCCTATAAAAATCTGCAACCTCTTTTGAAAAAAAGTCATACTCGGTTTTACCCAATATTTCAGATTGAGACATGCCCATATAGCGCGCAAAAGTATGATTACATTTCACAAACACACCTTGTGCATCTTTTACCCAAATTAAATCGGGTATGGCCTCAAGTGCTGCTTCTAGTTGAGTGTTAGCGGTGACTAAGACCGTGTCGCTATATTTTCGATAAATGCGAATTTCAAGCTGCCGTATCACTTGTCTAGCCAGTGCGCCTAAGCTTTGCTTTTGCGTTTCTGTGAGCTGATGCGGCTGCTGGTCTATGACACATAAAGTACCCAGCTTGTAGCCATCTGATGTAATTAGTGGCATACCCGCATAAAAACGAATATTTGGCGCTCCAGCCACGAGTGGATTCGTTGCAAAACGAGAGTCTTCTAATGCATTAGGCACTTCAAAAAGGTTATTACCATTGATGGCATGACCACAAAATGAAATATCACGAGAGGTTTCAACAGCATCGAGTCCAATGCGACTTTTAAACCATTGCCTCTCAGCATCTACAAAACTGATGAGTGAAATGGGGGTTTGGCAAATCTGAGATGCAAGCAGCGTAATATCATCAAATTCCTGCTCACCAATCGTGTCAAGAATTTCGTATCTCGCTAAAACAGCTAGCCGCGCTGCTTCATTTTCAGGGATTTCAGGGATAATCAATCTGTCACCTTGAGTATATTGTTAAATTAACCATATAAATTTAAAGTAATCATCTAGTTAGCTTGCTATCGCTTAAATAGACAAGCTGGGATAAAAAATTCTCACGCAATATATGCATGATATATAAGGTAATTTTTTATCAGCAATGCAGCATCATGAGATCAACATCATTGCTATAAGTCTCTTATAGTGGATAACGGCTATATCACAACGTACTTGAGTAAAAGTTTATTTTAATTTTATGTGAAATCGGACTAGATTTAGGCTGGCGTTGCTAAGGCTGACGCTTTGCTTAATGAGAGAAAAAATGGACAAAAAAACCCCCGATTAAAGGGGACTAAAATCGGGGGGAAACTAGCCTCATCAGAAGGCTCCACGCTCAGGGAGGATAAACGTGGTGCGATGTTTTCACACCGCATGTACATACTATGACGCAAAACAAATTAGAAAGTTCCTGCAATAAGAGGGCAATTTATTGTTTAATTCTTCTTTTTAAAAATCATAGGGTATAACTATTTCTTATCAAAGCAGGGGTGACCTGCGATAATTGCACTATGAGCGAATATTCAACACAAAACGCCTCAAGCAATTTGCTTGCTGGCTTAAATGACAAACAACTTGAAGCGGTGACTTTACCGCGCCAATCTGCACTTATTTTGGCAGGTGCAGGAAGTGGAAAAACCAGAGTACTCACCACTCGCATTGCATGGTTAATACAAACAGGCCAAGCTTCACCACAAGGTATTTTATCGGTTACATTTACCAATAAAGCCGCCAAAGAAATGCTCATACGTATTTCTGCGATGTTGCCAATCAACACCCGTGGCATGTGGGCTGGCACATTTCATGGCTTGTGTAATCGCTTACTACGCGCGCATTACCGCGAGGCTTTGCTGCCTTCAACCTTTCAGATTTTAGATACTGCCGACCAACTCTCCGCAATTAAACGCGTGATGAAAGCGATGCAGGTTGATGATGAAAAATATCCACCAAAACAAGTGATGGGCTATATCAATAGCTGTAAAGAAGAAGGTCTGCGCGCGCATGCGGTTGAAGCCTATGACGGGCACTCCCAAAAAATGCGTGAGATTTTTGAAGAGTACGACAAGCAGTGCCAGCGCGAAGGCGTGGCAGATTTTGCCGAGTTATTGCTGCGTTGCTATGAGTTGCTTCAACGCGAGCCGCATATCCGCGAGCACTACCAAAGCCGCTTTCAATACATTTTAGTCGATGAGTTTCAAGACACCAATCGTCTGCAATATCTATGGCTTAAATTACTGGCAGGCACCAATAACGCGGTGTTTGCGGTAGGTGATGATGACCAATCTATTTATGCCTTCCGTGGCGCACGCGTGGGCAATATGCGCGATTTTGAGCAGGATTTTGCCGTAGAAAACATCGTTAAGCTTGAGCAAAACTACCGTTCGCACAGCAATATTTTAGATGCCGCCAACGCTATTATTTCGCACAACCGCAATCGTTTAGGTAAAAACTTATGGACATCCGCAGGTGCGGGCGAGCCAGTGCGCGTATACCAAGCTTATAACGATTTAGACGAAGCTAATTTCATTGTAGAAGAAATACAATCACTGCATCGTGATGGCGTAGATTTAAGCCAAATGGCCATGCTCTACCGCTCTAACGCGCAATCGCGCGTGCTTGAGCAAGCGCTATTTGCAGCGCAACTGCCTTACCGAGTATATGGCGGCTTACGCTTTTTTGAGCGCGCTGAAATTAAACACGCCATGGCCTATATGCGCCTCATGGCAAACCCAGATGATGACACCGCCCTACTCCGCGTCATTAACTTCCCCGCACGCGGCATCGGTGCACGTAGTTTAGAGCAGCTGCAAGAAGCAGCGCGCGCGCAAGATTGCAGCATGTGGCAAGCCGCGTTACAAAGTACAGGCAAAATTGGCATGTTTGTGACGCTGATTAAGCAAATGCAAGAAGAGTCTATCGGCATTAGTTTGCCAGAGATTGCAGAGTTGGCGACCACACTCTCAGGCCTTAAAACCTTTTATCAAGGTGAAAAAGAAGGCGCAGACCGTATAGAAAACTTAGAAGAGCTAGTTTCTGCGGCAACCGCCTTTATGAACCAAGATTTAGGCACGACCAATGTGGATGAAAATGGTGAAGTGGCCGGCTCGCTACTGACGCAATTTTTAACCCATGCCGCTTTAGAAGCGGGTGAGCATCAGGCAGAGGCAGGGCGTGATGCCTTGCAATTGATGACCGTGCATGCAGCCAAAGGTTTAGAGTTTCAAACGGTGTTTATCAGCGGCATAGAAGAGGGCCTTTTTCCACATGAACAAAGCGCCTATGAAACCAATGGCCTAGAAGAAGAGCGCCGCCTGATGTATGTTGCCGTCACACGTGCCCGCCAGCGTCTGTATTTAAGCCACGCGCAAAGCCGCATGTTACATGGACAAGTGCGTTACAACATTCCATCACGGTTTTTAGATGAGATTCCTGATGAGTTTTTAAAGCATCTCAACGCAAAACCAGTGGCTAAGCCAAGCATGGGGCGCGACTACAACGAGCTGCCGCAAGTAATGAGCAAACACAAAAGCAGTGAGCAAAAAAATGCAATGCCTTGGAAAATAGGCCAAAGCGTAGCGCATGCTAAATTTGGGCAAGGCGTGGTGGTGAGTTATGAAGGCAACGCGAGTGATATGCGTGTGCAAGTGAATTTTGGCAAAGAAGGCCTAAAGTGGCTGGCTTTAGAATATGCCAAGCTAGAAAAGGTTTAGCCAGCACAAGCCTGTAAGCTGCGCTGGTTTTAATGTGCTGCTATAAGTTTTTAGCAAACAAATCGCGATAGCTAATATATTGTATGGCCAACATCATCGCGGTTGAAAACAGAGAAAATGCTAGCAAAGTAATCAGCCCTAAAAACTGCCCCAGTGGACTAAACAAAAGCGTCAGCAAGGCAATAAAAATACCGCTAAAAAGCATACACAAAGCCAAACCTGTTGTAATGATTAACCATACAAATAGCAGTGTAATAGCACTGCTTAAACAGCCCGCAATGCTTGATTTAATCGCCTTAAATACGCTGAAGTGATGATGCGCAATGAGCATGGGTGAAAACCATGTCACCATTAACACAGGTGAGAGAAACAACATGACCTTACATAAGGGCACCAAGGCTTGCGACATCATGACGCCAGGCTCTACTTTGCTGGCAAAGATTGTTTGCAAAGCAAGCACGTCGCCAGCGGTGACATAGCTCATCAATACACTGTATACAGTACCGACCAACCCTAATGCAGCAAGCTTGCTTATGTGTGGTTGGAGTTGCTTTAGCACTTCTGGCAAAGGCGTTTCGCGTCCTAAATCTGCCTCGCGAAAAAGCGTCAGAATCACTGCAGAGAAAAAAGGACTCAATATCACAAACACCATTCTCAGCACTAAAGGCAATGTTGCTGGAATAATCATCGTCAACAAATAAGCCAAAGCCACTAACATCCACTTTTGAGGGCTTAGCCAAAAAGTTTTTAAGCTTGCACGTACCCAAGCAACACTTAATTTAGCGCTTTGTTCAAACATGATGACTTCTCTATGCTTTAATAATAGTTACGATTGAAATACTGGAATACTCAACTGCGAAGACGCACTCACACGAATCTGCAAAATTTTACGGAAGTGCTCAGGGTCTTTTGCATGTGTCAGCTCACCCGCTTGCGGGTAATGAAAATCATATAATCTAGATAGCCAAAATCGCAAGGCGGCTATGCATAGCATACTAGGCCACGCCTCTTGCTCAGCTTGCGTTAAAGGGCGTAGTGAATGATAAGCTGCAATAAGTTCCTCAGCACGCGCTGCATCTAAGCTACCGTCTGCGTTCACACACCAGTCATTTACAGCGATGGCTATGTCGTACAACAACACATCGTGGCAAGCGTAGTAAAAATCAATAATGCCGCCCAGCTTATCGCCATCAAACAATACATTATCGCGGAACATATCTGCGTGTATAACGCCATGAGGCAAGGCACTTTTATCAAAACTGGCTTGCATGGCAAGTGTTTGCTCTAGCAGTTGCTTATCATCGGCATTTAAAAAGCCCATGACTTGGGCTGCCGTAGTGGTGCGCCAAGCATCACCTCGCTGATTATTGCTATGCACTTTATAAGAATCACCCGCTAAATGCATGCTCGCCATCGCGCGGCCAATTTCAGCGCAATGAATCTCGTTAGGCGTTTCAAGCGAATGGCCTTTTAAGCAAGTTACCAAGGCGGCTGGTTTGTGATTAATCTCACCCAAGTTCTGCCCTTGCTTAGAGGCCACTGGGTGCGGGCAAAGCACGTCTCTATCTGCCAGGTGCGCCATTAAATCTAAAAAATAAGGCAGCTCGTCTGGGGTGTTTTTTTCAAACAATGTCAGCACATAACGCCCAGTAGTGGTCGTTACAAAGTAATTAGTATTGGTAATGCCTGAGGCAATGCCTTTTAACTCTAGCAGCTCGCCTAATGGGTAGTTGCCAAGCCAGTGGCTAAGTTGTGCAGGTGTAACAGTGGTAAAAACAGACATAAATAAATATTAATTGCGCTTAGGCCAAAAGATTAAAAACGGAAAATCACCCATTTTGGAATAATTAAAGGTGGGTTCGGGCCAACATTAGACCAACCACCGTTTTGATCTTCTCTTGAAAGATAATAAGGCACACCATGTGAAGGCGTCACTTTCATCATATAGAGCTCACCGTTGATGCGATACTCTTCTACAGTATCTTCGCCTTTTTTAACAATAGTCACTTCAGGCTCATCTGCGCCATCTAAATCAGCGCCCACAGGCGGCGGCACATCAGGCAATGGCTCAAGGTTTGGCGGGGTATCTGCCGCAATCACTGAATGCGATAACAGCACGCTAGGCAGCATGAGCAACATCAATACTAAAATTTTAGAAGTTCGCATTTTGGTCACCAATTTAGATTATGTGTAGATTCTAACAAAAAGCGCACTCCGTCGGTGCGCTAAGGTGTTTATTTCTACAAATAAAGCAGCTTTTGCTTCTCTTCTGCTGAAAGCTCAAAACCACGGGTTTCATAATGTTTAAATATCGCCTCAACAATTGCCTTAGGCTCATCAATCACTTGTATCAAGTCTAAATCATGCGGCGAGGCCATGCCTTCTGCCACCAGTGTGTTTTTGAGCCAATCCATGAGCCCACCCCAGAACTGAGAGCACACCAAAATAATCGGTATTTTGCGCGCTTTTCCTGTTTGTACTAGGGTAATCGCCTCCATCATTTCATCGAGCGTACCAAAGCCACCGGGCATTACCACATAGGCGCTGGCGTATTTCACAAACATCACTTTTCGCATAAAAAAGTGCTGAAAATTCTGGCTCACGTCTTGGTAAGGGTTGCCCGATTGTTCAAATGGCAGCTCGATATTCAGCCCCACGCTAGGCGATTTACCTGGGTAAGCGCCCCTATTGGCGGCTTCCATAATGCCAGGCCCGCCGCCAGAAATCACGCTAAAACCTGCGTCAGAGAGTAAACGCGCAATTTCTTCAGTCAGTTTAAAATAAGGGTGATCTGGCTTGGTGCGCGCACTGCCAAAAATTGAGACCGCAGGCGTAATTTCTTTGAGCTTTTCCGTCGCGGCGACAAATTCTGCCATAATCTCAAATGCATGCCATGACTCATGCGCCGTATGGTTTTTACCTTGTGCATCTACATCGGTAATTTTAGGAAGTTTTTTTGTAAAAGACATAATAAATTAGGTACTCAAAATATATGAAAAAATTGCTTTTGGTTGATGGCTCATCTTATCTTTATCGTGCCTTTCATGCCATGCCCGATTTACGCAACTCAGCCAATGAGCCCACTGGCGCGATTCAGGGCGTGCTTAATATGTTACGTCGCTTGCATAAAGACTACCCTGCTGATTATAGCGCGTGTGTGTTTGATGCCAAAGGCAAAACTTTTAGAGACGATATTTACCCAGAATATAAAGCCAACCGCGCCAGCATGCCCGATGATTTGCGTGTGCAAATCGAGCCGCTATTTGAAACCATACGCGCCATGGGCTGGCCGCTGATTGTTGAAGAAGGCGTAGAGGCCGATGACGTCATAGGCGCGCTGGCCAAACAAGCCGAAAGCCAAGGCATTAGCACCATTATTTCTACAGGCGATAAAGACATCAGCCAACTCGTGAATGAGCACATTACCGTGGTCAACACCATGCGCGATGCCTTCCGCAAAACTGATGACGTGCTGGATATTGCAGGCGTAACCGCCAAATTTGGCGTGCCCCCCAGCAAAATGATTGATTATTTAGTACTCATCGGCGACACCTCAGACAACGTACCTGGCGTTGAAAAAGTCGGCCCCAAAACCGCCGTCAAATGGCTAGAGCAATACGGCTCGCTAGAGAATATTGTCGCCAACGCAGACAGCATTACAGGCAAAGTGGGTGAAAACCTACGTGCTGCCCTCGACTGGCTGCCCACCGCGCGTGAACTCATTACCATACGCTGCGATGTCGGCATCCGTGAGCATTTTGACGAACTAGTGCAACAAGCGCCCGACAAAGTCAAACTAGCCGAGCTATTTGACCGCTTTGAATTTAGAAGCTGGAAGCGCGAACTAGACAATATGCCCAGTTCAACCGCTGCAAACAATTTCATCCCCTCCCCCTCTCAGGGGGAGGGCAAGGGTGGGGGTGAAGGTAGGCGTGGGGGTGAAGGTGGGCATGTCGCTGCAACTGCTACCACATCAGACCTATTCGCCGCCTCAGCCAACACTACGCGCGACTATCACA
>CAZAHP010000022.1:22652-23968 GCA_964484985.1 uncultured Methylophilaceae bacterium | reverse complement strand
CGGTTAGGCGTAGGTTTGCCTAGCTCGCCGTGGCTATCTAAACAATCCCATTTTAGCCCACTTACCCAAGGCAGTTTGTTGATTTCTAGCATGGCTGCTTCGGTGAAAGCATGCGCGTCATGCTCATGCTCAGCAAGTTCAGCAATATTTTTCATCCAATCTTCAAAAGGTAGGCCTAAGCTTAATAAGTAACGTGACAGCAATTGGCCTATCCCTGAAAAGCCTAGGTGAGGGTTCCATAACCAACTAATAATCACCAAAGCTAAAGAAGAACCGAACAGCACTTGAAGTAATACCTCGCCATAGCTGGTTTTGCTGGATGCTTCAATTGCATAACCACCTAAAATGTAGCTTCCTAATACAATAATCACTACTAACAACATGAGCAGTAGCGAGTAAAAGAAATCTAGCATCGGCGGCAAGGTGGATGCCTGAGACTCTTCATTGTTAAAAATAAATGCAATACATAAGATGGATAAAGGCGCGATAGGCATCACATACTTAATCAGAAGCTCCATCATGCTTAAAGTGGCTTGGTTAGCCAACAGTTGTGGCACCACCCATAACAGTAAAATAGCGACTAAATAACCAGTAGCCACTAGATAATTGAGTTTTGCACCACGTGTGCGCGTAGAAAGCGCTCTGCCGCCTAGTAGCCCGAACAGACCTGAAAGCCAGAAAGCAATCAGCCACCAACTTGCAAATGCAGTAAGCAATAGCCCGCCACCAGCGAAGGCAAGAGCTAGGGTGACGCTCATATTCTTTTTGGTCTGCCAAATAGGTTGCCAAACTAGAAAGAAGCCGTAATGGCAAAGCAGTAGCATCTTTTGTGTAGGAGAATCGAAGCCCCATAGCAAAACTGCATGTAAACTTAATAACATCAAACCAAGCGCAAGTTGGCTCACTAAATTTGTAAGTGTATTGGGCAGAATTTTGAGCATCATTTTTGTTCTGTAGTTCGAGTAAATCAAGAGTTTATCAGTATAAGCGATTGATTCACAATGCGTCACAAAATCATCATAAAGTGATGTAATTTTGACGAAAGTGATGAAATTCTGACAAAAATTAAATTTATTTAGAGGATTTTTGTTGCTGCAAGCTAGTAATAACAAGGCTTTTGAGTGGTTTTGTCTTTGGCATGTAACTTGCACATGTTTATGAAAAAACAGCAGCTTGATATAACTAAAGGCGCCAAGTGGTTACGGCGGTCAATATTTGGGTGGTGGAGATAAGGATAGCACAATGAAGAGGTCGTCAGGTTTTACCCTAATTGAATTAGCGATTGTGCTAGTGATTATTGGTTTGTTGCTCGGTGG
>CAZAHP010000022.1:15656-22552 GCA_964484985.1 uncultured Methylophilaceae bacterium | reverse complement strand
GTGATTATTGGTTTGTTGCTCGGTGGTGTATTAAAAGGGCAGGAGCTGATTAATAATGCCAGAGTTAAAAATTTAGCAGCTGACTTTAGAAATGTTCCCGTGTTTATTTATGGTTATCAGGATAGATATAGAGCTTTGCCTGGAGATGACACGAATGCGAATACTCATGTAGGGGGGGTGGTGGCAACTACTCCTGCAGGCACGCTTGCTAACGGACAAATTAATGGTGCTTGGGATTCAAATACTCAAACTGATGAGTCAATTTTGTTTTGGCAACATGTGCGCTTGGCTAGGTTGGCCGCTGGACCTACAGCAGCGCCTGCTGCTGGGGGTGTAGCAGCGTTTGTGCCTACGAATTCAGTAGGTGGTCGAATGGGTGTTTCAAGTGTGCCGCCAATAACAGGTATGCTGGGGTCATATTATGTTTGCTCTGCAGGTATTGAGGCACAGTTTGCGTTGCAAATAGATACAACTTTAGATGATGGGGTAACCACTACTGGAGCTGTGCAGACTGTTTTGACGGCTGCAGCCCCGGCTGTGGTTGGGGCTGCAGACGCAATTGCAGCGAATACTATCGGTCAATATACTGTTTGTATGGCGTTTTAGATAGATTTGGTTGTGCAGAAACCCGCTTCGGCGGGTTTTTTTATATTTGTGTGACATGCAACCATTAATTGCATTAAAATACAGCTTCATAAAAATTAACAAAAGCTATGACTGATAACATCGTCGAAATTAATCACCTTTCCTTTGGTTACAAAGGCCGTATGTTGCATAAGGGCATCAACATGGCCTTTGCACGTGGTAAGTTGGTGGCGATTATGGGTGGTAGTGGCAGTGGTAAAACCACTTTGCTCCGCTTGATTGGCGGTCAGCTTAAGCCTACACAAGGGCAGGTCTTGGTGGATGGGCAGGTGGTTCACCATAAAAACCGTGATGAATTGTTGCAAATGCGCCGTAAAATGGGCATGTTGTTTCAACATGGCGCTTTGTTCACAGATTTGTCTGTCTATGAGAATGTCGCTTTTCCACTACGTGAGCACACCAATCTGCCAGAGTCTATGATACGAGACTTGGTGATGATGAAGCTCAATTCTGTTGGTCTGCGCGGTGCGCGTAGCTTGATGGCGACTGAGCTTTCTGGCGGTATGGCACGTCGTGTCGCTTTGGCGCGAGCAGTGGCGCTAGACCCTAGCTTGATTATGTATGATGAGCCCTTCGCTGGGCTTGACCCCATCTCTATGGGGGTAGTGTGTAATTTGATTCGCAGCCTCAACGATGCATTAGGCGCGACTTCTATTATTGTGACGCATGATGTCAAAGAGGCATTTTCTATTGTTGATTATGTCTACTTTGTCTCTGAGGGTGTGGTGATAGCAGAAGGTACGCCAGACGAGTTGCGTGAGTCTAAAATGCCTTTTGTTCATCAATTTGTACATGGTGAAGTGGATGGCCCAGTTCCGTTCCACTACCCAGCGCCTAGCTATCAGCGCGACATCATGCGAGGCTTCGATGTTTAAGATTATTACAAACTCATTAATTGCTATTGGGCATCGCTTTGTGGAGCAGCTGTGGCGTTTAGGCTCAGCTGCGCGTTTGTTGTTTTACGTCTTGGTTTATTCAAGTGATAGCTTTCGCAGGCTGCATTTAACTTTACGTGAAATTTATTACACGGGTGTTAAATCGCTCATTATTATTTTAGTTTCTGCGTTTTTTGTGGGCATGGTGCTCGCCTTGCAGGGTTACAATACGCTGCAAAAATATGGTTCTTCAGAGTCTATTGGTATGCTGGTGGCACTTTCGCTTATTCGCGAATTAGGCCCAGTGGTCACGGCTTTGTTATTTGCAGGGCGTGCTGGTACAGCGATTACAGCTGAAATCGGATTAATGAAGGCTACTGAGCAGCTTTCGGCGATGGAAATGATGGCGGTGAGCCCTATTGCTCGGGTGATAGCGCCACGTTTTTGGGCAGGTGTAATTTCAATGCCCCTACTTTCTTGCTTATTTACTATGGTGGGTATTTTAGGCGGTTACTTGGTCGCTGTGCCTTTGGTTGGGGTGGATGATGGCGCATTTTGGTCGCAAATGCAGGCGAATGTGGATTTTCAAACCGATATTGTGAATAGCGTCATTAAAAGTATTGTATTTGGTGTTGCATGTACCATGATTGCCCTGTTTGAAGGCTATGATGCGCCTCCTACGGCAGAGGGTGTGAGTCGCGCTACAACGCGCACAGTGGTGAATTCTTCGTTAGCAGTATTGGCGCTAGATTTTGTGTTAACTGCATTTATGATAACAGTTTAATTTGATGTGCATGTCGCAAGCTGAGTGTGTAGGCGGTTTGCAGAGTACAGTGTATTCATGGGGTTGTAGTAAGTCCGTGAATGGTGATGACATCGGTATTGGAGAGCTTGGATGGAACGTACAAAAATAGATTTATGGGTAGGCATCTTTGTCGCAGCAGGTATGGCGGCATTGATGGCATTGGCCTTGAAGGTTGGTAATTTAACCACTTCAAGCATTGGTGAGACCTACACCGTAACAGCCGCTTTTGAAAATATTGGCGGGCTTAAAGCACGTGCACCAGTGAAGAGTGCTGGTGTGGTGGTTGGTCGTGTAGATAACATTACATTTGACCCCAAAACTTTTGAAGCGATTGTTACCATTCAAGTGGATAAGCGTTACTCATTCCCCAAAGATACTTTTGCAAATATATACACAGCGGGTTTGCTAGGTGAGCAGTACTTAGGTCTTGAAGCAGGTGGCGACGAAGAAATGTTGCAAACGGGTGATAAAATTGAGCATACGCAAGATGCGGTAGTATTGGAAAAAATGATTAGTCAGTTCTTATACAATAAAGCCTCTGAAACTAATGCAAAAGAAAATAGTCCTACCGCTGTAAGTGCATCCGCAGTAGACCCTGTTGCGCCAAGCGCGACTACAGAGGGCACACAAATTAATAATCAAGCTAAAACGGAGTAATGATGGTAAAACAGCTGCAAAATTCAATAGCAACCTCACTTGTTAAAACAGTGTTCGGCACAGCAATATTGGTAACCCTATGTTTTTCTGGTGGTGCGTTCGCTGAAGTTGCGCCTGATGTTTTGGTTAAAACTACAGCAGATGAAGTGATTGAAATTGTTAAAAATGATAAAGATATTCAAGCGGGTAACCAAGAAAAGATTTTTGCTTTAGCTGAACAAAAGATTTTACCAAATTTCAATTTTGACCGTGTGTGCCGCTTGGTTTTGGGCAAAAATTTCACTAAAGCAAGTAAAGAGCAACAAGATAAATTTCAAGCTGAATTCCGTACTTTATTGCTACGCACATATGCGAGTGCTTTGTCTAAGTATCGTAATCAGAAAATTGAATACAAACCTTTGCGTGCTGAACCTAATGCAACGCAAGTGACTGTTAAAACTGAGGTGATTCAGCCGGGTGGACAGCCGATTGCGATTGATTACAGCTTGGCTAAGCAAGGTGATACATGGAAAGTGTATGACATTGTGATTGAGGGTGTGAGCTTGGTTACCAACTATCGTAGTCAATTCAATAATGAAATTCGCCAAAATGGTATTGATGGCTTAATTGAGCGCTTGGTTGAAAAAAATAAGCAAAACAAAGCTTAATATTAAAGACTTAATTAAACGTTATGACACAAATTTCAGGCAATATCATCAAGCAGCAAGGCATCTGGCGTCTGCACGGCGCCATGGATGTTTCTCAGGTTGAGTCTTTACTTGAGCAGGCAGACATGACAGGTGTTAGCGGTGATTTAATTGTAGATTTGTCTGAAGTGTCTGATGTTGATACTGCAAGTGTAAGCTTGTTGATGGAATGGTTGCGACAAGCGCGCAAGCATAAATGCAATTTACAATATAAAAACCCACCTAAAAATTTAATTGCGCTCGCTAGCCTGTATGAAGTGCTAGAAATGATACCCATCACGGCTAATTAGTTGCAGCCACTTTCTTTAGCCATTTTAATGGCTAATCTCGTTTATTGTGTTCAACTAGGTGATTATGACCCCCGCCATTAAAATTGAGCAAATACATAAATCCTTTGGCAATTTAAACGCCTTGCAAGGAATTGATTTGTCTATCGCTCAGGGCGAATTTTTTGCGTTACTTGGCCCGAATGGCGCGGGTAAGTCTACGCTTATTAATCTTTTAGCAGGTTTGCTTAAGCCTTCAAGTGGCAATATTGCTGTGATGGGTTTTGATGTGCAAAGCCAATATAGAGAGGCACGCCGTGCACTTGGCGTGGTGCCGCAAGAGTTGGTGTTTGACCCGTTTTTTAATGTGCGTGAAATGTTGCGTTTTCAGGCTGGATATTTTGGGCACGGTAAAGAAAATGACGCATGGGTGGATGAAATTATTGAGTGCTTAGGCTTAACCGACAAAGCGCACACTAATATGCGCAGACTTTCTGGGGGCATGAAGCGCCGAGCTTTAATCGCCCAAGCGCTAGCGCATAAGCCACCTGTTATTGTGCTAGATGAGCCGACTGCGGGCGTGGATGTTGAGCTCAGGCAAATGATGTGGGAGTTTATCAAGCGACTCAATCGTGAAGGGCATACCATAGTGCTTACTACGCATTATCTTGAAGAGGCTGAGATTCTATGCTCACGTGTGGCAATGATGAAGCAAGGTAAAGTGGTGGCTTTGGACAGTACAGCCAACTTGCTTAAGAGTATTCCAGGTAAAAATTTACGATTAAAACTCGCTTCAGAGGTCTTGCCTGCCAGTTTGCAAACCATGTTGCGTCATCAAGATGGGCGCACATTTACTTTGTCTCTGAGTGAGGTGACACAAATTGAAATGGTGCTGTCTGCCTTACGCACGGCGAATATTGTGATTGAAGATATGCAGTTGTTAGAGGCGGATTTAGAAGACGTGTTTGTGGATTTGGTAGGTAATCATGCTTGATACAAGGCCTATACAACCATGGCGTGGTGCTTGGACGCTGTTTAAAAAAGAGTTGCTACGATTTTGGCGCGTGAGTTTTCAGACAGTAGCAGCGCCTGTGATGACAGCTTTGCTGTATTTGCTGGTGTTTTCTCATGTGCTTGATAAACACGTGCAGGTATACGAGGGTGTGGGTTATACGCAGTTTTTAATTCCTGGCTTAATCATGATGTCGCTATTACAAAACTCATTTGCCAATAGCTCGTCTAGTCTGATTCAATCTAAAGTCATGGGAAGTATTGTATTTTTGCTACTCACCCCCATTTCATATCTAGAGTTCTTCCTCGCTTTTATGGGCGCAGCGATTATTCGAGGTTTGTGCGTGGGCTTGGTGATTTATCTAGTGGCAATTCTATTTATTGATTTGCCTATGGTGCATCCACTCTGGGTGCTGATATTTGCTTTGCTTGGTAGTGGCTTGTTAGGCGCATTCGGTATAGTTGCAGGGATATGGGCAGATAAGTTTGATCAAATGGCAGCGTTTCAGAATTTTATTATTATGCCGCTGTCATTTTTATCAGGCGTGTTCTATTCAATACATTCGCTGCCGCCTTTTTGGCAGGCAGTTTCTCACCTCAATCCATTTTTTTATATGATTGATGGGTTTAGGTATGGATTTTTTGGGCAAGGTGATATTTCACCGTGGTTTAGCCTAAGCGTAGTCACGGTGAGTTTAATTGTCATTTCTTGGTTTACGCTAAGCCTGTTAAAATCAGGGTATAAACTCAGGGGTTAAAGTAAGCGAGATAATATGACCAGTGCAAATGATGTAAAAATCTATATAGAGCAAGGCTTAAACTGCGAATTTGTGCAGGTATTAGGTGATGATGGACAACACTTTGAAGCTGTGATTGTAAGCCAAGCATTTGTTGGCATTAATATGGTGAAACAGCATCAGCTTGTCTATCAAGCGCTAGGCGATAGAATGCGTGAGCAAATTCACGCGCTGTCGATGAAAACGTATACGCCCGAAGCATGGGCAAAAAGATAATTTAAGAGATTCGGAGATTTTAGAATATGGATACACAAGAAATCATTAAGCAACAAGTAACATCAAACCCAGTAGTGCTTTACATGAAAGGTAGCCCTAAGTTTCCACAATGTGGATTCTCTAACTTGGCGACGCAAATTTTAGGTGCTTGCAACGTAGAATATGTGGCTGTTGATGTGTTGCAAGACCAAGCCATTCGTGAAGGCATTAAGCAATTTGCTAATTGGCCTACCATTCCGCAACTTTATGTTAAAGGCGAGTTTGTGGGTGGTTCAGATATTATGCGTAGTATGTATGAAAGCGGCGAATTACAAACTTTATTAGCAGAGGCTAAATAGTCTTGGATAAACTCATTATTGAAGGTGGTGTTAAGCTCAACGGCGAAGTCACTATTTCGGGCGCAAAAAATGCTGCCTTGCCCATACTTTGTGCCGCTTTGCTAGCTGAAACTCCTTTAGAGTTAAGCAGCGTGGCTGCATTAAAAGATATTGATACCACGCTTAAATTGCTCGACACCATGGGTGTTAAGGTTACGCGCAATGCTGATAAAGTGAGTTTGGATGCGAGCGACGTCACCTCGTTTGAGGCGACCTATGAAATGGTGAAAACCATGCGCGCTTCTATCCTTGTGTTAGGACCACTACTTGCACGTTTTGGCAGTGCGCGGGTGTCATTGCCTGGCGGCTGCGCAATCGGCTCACGCCCAGTTGATTTGCACATCAAAGGTTTGCAAGCCATGGGCGCAGCCATTCATATTACCCATGGTTATATTCAAGCAAGTACCCTACATTTGCCCAATCGTCGCTTGCAAGGTGCGCGCTACTACATGGATTTAGTGACGGTTACGGGTACTGAAAACCTGATGATGGCGGCAGCGCTGGCGCAAGGTACAACCGTGTTAGAGAATGCGGCTAAAGAGCCTGAAGTAGTTGATTTGG
>CAZAHP010000022.1:10525-15556 GCA_964484985.1 uncultured Methylophilaceae bacterium | reverse complement strand
CAAGGTACAACCGTGTTAGAGAATGCGGCTAAAGAGCCTGAAGTAGTTGATTTGGCAGAGTGCCTCAATAAAATGGGCGCAAAAATTACAGGTGCAGGCTCTGATGTTATTACCATTGAAGGCGTTGAAAAGCTAAATGGCGCGAGTCACAATATTGTGTGTGACCGTATAGAAGCAGGCACTTACATGGTGGCTGCTGCAATGACAGGCGGTAAGGTAAAACTACTTAATGCTAGAGCTGATTTGCTAGATGCCGTCATCGAAAAATTACGTGATGCTGGCGCAACGGTGACGCATGACGTTAATAGTATTACAGTAGAAGGCAATGGCAAGCTTAAAGCGGTGAATATTCGTACTGCACCGCATCCTGCCTTCCCTACTGATATGCAAGCGCAGTTTATGGCGCTCAATAGCGTGGCTGAAGGTGTGGCCAAGGTGACTGAAACCATCTTTGAAAATCGCTTTATGCACGTGCAAGAAATGCAGCGTTTAGGCGCAGACATTAGCATTGACGGCAATACCGCCTTGGTAAAAGGTGTGGAGTTCTTAGATGGCGCAACGGTGATGGCAACCGATTTGCGTGCCTCAGCAAGTTTAGTGCTTGCGGGTTTAGTAGCACGCGGCGAAACGGTGATAGAGCGTATTTATCACCTTGACCGCGGTTATGAATTTTTAGAAGAAAAGTTAACGAAACTCGGCGCGAATGTGCGCCGTGCAAATTAATATGATTACCATCGCTTTAAGTAAAGGCCGTATTTTTGAAGAAACTACGCCGCTATTAGCCGCAGCGGGTATACACGCGCTTGAAGCGCCCGAGTCTTCACGCAAGCTTATTTTGCCAACCAATCGCCCCGATGTGCGCTTAATTATCGTGCGCGCCTCTGATGTGCCTACTTACGTGCAATATGGCGCGGCAGATTTAGGCATTGCTGGTAAAGATGTATTACACGAGCATGGTGGCGAAGGTTTGTATCAACCTTTAGATTTGCAAATTGCCAAATGTAAAATGATGGTAGCGGTGCGTGATGATTTTGATTACGAAGGCTCAATTCGTCGCGGCGCACGACTTAAAGTGGTGACTAAGTACGTTAAAACCGCGCGCGACCACTTTGCTGATAAAGGCATGCATGTGGATTTAATCAAGCTTTATGGCTCAATGGAGCTAGGGCCTTTGGTTGGTTTGGCCGATGCAATTGTCGACTTAGTGAGTACAGGCGGTACGCTACGTGCCAATAATTTAAAAGCCGTAGAAGATATTATGGATATAAGTTCGCGTTTGGTGGTCAATCAAGCATCACACAAACTCAAACGCGCAGAATTGCAGCCTATTATTGAGGCATTTGCTTCTGCCGTTGCAAAAGCTAATTAGGAATCGTAAGCGTGGATATTAGACGTTATTCAACCCAAGACAGTAATTTTGAGCAAAATCTAAAAGATTTGCTCGCCTTTGAAACGGCGCAAGACGACAGCATAGACCAAGTGGTAGCCAATATTTTGCGTGATGTTAAAGCGCGTGGCGATGCTGCTGTGCTTGAATATACTAACCGTTTTGATAAAACCAACGCCAATAGTTTGGCTGAGCTGGAAATTAGCAAAGCCGAATTGCAAGCTGCTTTAAATGGATTGCCCGCCGAGCAGCGCACAGCTTTGCAAGAGGCTGCAGATAGAGTGCGTAGCTATCACGAAAAGCAAGTGATGCAATCATGGAGCTATACAGAAGCTGACGGTACTTTACTTGGGCAACAAGTCACAGCTTTAGACCGCGTTGGCCTTTATGTGCCAGGCGGCAAGGCGGCCTATCCTTCTAGCGTGTTGATGAACGCGATTCCCGCTAAAGTAGCTGGCGTGCAAGAGTTAATTATGGTCGTGCCCACGCCCAATGGCGAGCGTAATCAATTAGTGCTTGCTGCGGCAGCGATTTCTGGCGTAGACCGCGTGTTTTGTATAGGTGGCGCACAAGCAGTAGCAGCCTTGGCGTATGGCACAGAAACCGTGCCGCAAGTGGATAAAGTGACTGGCCCTGGCAATGCTTATGTAGCAGCCGCAAAGCGCCGTGTGTTTGGCGTAGTGGGTATCGATATGGTCGCTGGCCCATCAGAAATTTTGGTGATTTCAGATGGCAAGAGCAACCCTGATTGGACGGCAATGGATTTGTTCAGTCAAGCTGAGCATGATGAGCTTGCCCAAGCCATTTTGCTCTCGCCAGATGCTGACTTTTTAGACAAAGTCGCTGCTAGCATAGACCGCCAAGTAGAAGAAATGCCGCGCAAAGAGATTATCCGCACTTCGTTAGTGAATCGTGGTGCGCTAATTCACGTGCGTGATTTAGACGAAGCTGCCAACATCTGTAATTATATTGCGCCTGAGCACTTAGAGCTTTCTATGGATGATGCGCTAGCTTTTAGTAAAAAAATTAAACACGCAGGTGCAATTTTTATGGGCCGCGATACTTGCGAGGCGCTGGGTGACTACTGTGCAGGGCCTAACCACGTGTTGCCAACTTCTCGCACTGCAAGGTTTTCTAGCCCATTAGGCGTGTACGACTTTCAAAAGCGTTCAAGTTTAATCATGGTTTCAAGTGAAGGTGCACAAAAGCTAGGCAAGATTGCAGCTACCTTGGCCTATGGTGAAGGCTTGCAAGCGCATGCAAGAAGTGCGGAGTACAGGCTAAAATGAGTAAGTTTTGGAGTCCAATAGTCCATGAGCTCACGCCATATGTGCCAGGCGAGCAGCCTAAACTCACCAACTTAATTAAGCTCAATACCAATGAAAATCCTTATGGCCCTAGCCCTAAGGTAATAGCCGCTTTGCAAGCAGAGGCTGCTGAAACACTCAGGCTTTACCCAGATCCAAATTCAGATAAGCTTAAAGCGGCTATCGCCCAGTATCATGGCCTTAATAGTAATCAAATCTTTGTTGGGAATGGCTCAGATGAAGTGTTAGCCCATGTGTTTCATGCACTGTTTAAACATGAGCAGCCTTTGCTGTATCCTGATATTACCTACAGTTTTTACCCAGTGTATTGCGGATTGTATGAGGTTGACTATCAAACAGTGCCGTTAAATCAGAGGTTTGAGATTGACGTGAATGATTATATGCGCCCCAATGGCGGTATTATCTTCCCTAATCCCAATGCGCCTACTGGTATACCACTCGCTTTGAGTGCAATTGAAAAACTGTTAAAGGCCAATACAGAATCCGTGGTGGTGATAGATGAAGCCTATGTTGATTTTGGTACAGAATCAGCAGTGAGTCTGATTAACCATTACCCCAATCTTTTAGTGACGCACACACTATCAAAAGCACGTTCACTTGCAGGTTTGCGTGTGGGCTTTGCGATGGGGCATCCAGATTTAATTGAAGCGCTGATTCGCGTTAAAGATAGTTTTAACTCTTACCCTATAGACCGTTTTGCTGAGGCAGGCGCAGTGGCTGCCATGCAAGATGTTGCCTACTTTGAAGAAACGCGCCAAAAAGTCATGACCACCCGCGCGATGTTGGTGTCAGAGATGCAAAGTTTGGGGTTTGAAGTATTGCCATCAGGCGCAAATTTTATTTTCGCGCGTCATCCGCAATATCAAGCGCTAGATTTAGCCGCCAAGCTACGTGAAGCTAATGTGATTATTCGCCATTTTAAAAAGCCAGAACGCATTTCACAGTACTTGCGCATCACAATTGGCACCGAAAATGAGTGTTTATCACTATTACATGTGTTAAAAACGATATTAAGTGTTTCAATTTTGTAAATGGTAGATTAAACTACACCTTTTCAGCACTGAAAAAATCATTAAGCGCGAAGTAATCAGTAATTAATCGGAGGATTTACCGTGGCACTTACCCAAATGGCATTAGACTCATTAGATTTTGACGCAACCGTAGCTTTAGCTACCACAGTTGCGCCGCATGTAGACATTCTTGAAATCGGTACACCATGCATCAAGCATAATGGTATCGAGTTACTCAAAGTGTTACGTGCAAAGTTCCCTAATAATAAAATTTTGGTTGACTTAAAAACCATGGATGCTGGCTACTATGAAGCTGAGCCTTTCTACAAAGCTGGTGCAGATATTTGTACAGTTCTTGGTACTGCAGATTTAGGCACTATCAAAGGCGTAATTGACGTTGCTAATAAATACGGCAAAGAAGCTCAAGTTGACTTAATCAACGTTGCAGATAAAGCTACTCGTACTAAAGAAGTTGCAGCAGCTGGTGCGCACATTATTGGCGTACACACTGGTTTAGACCAACAAGCTGCAGGTCAAACTCCATTTGCTGACTTAGCAATGGTTTCTGGCTTGAATCTTGGTGTTAAAGTTTCAGTAGCTGGTGGTATCAAGGCAGCAACTGTAGCGCAAGTGGTTAACGCTGGTGCTTCTATCGTTGTGGCTGGTGCTGCTATTTATGGCGCTAAAGACCCAGCAGCTTCAGCAGCTGAAATTAATGCTTTATCAAAGGTAGCTGGTCAAAGCGGCGGTATTTTTGGTTGGTTCAAAAAATTAATTGGCTAATTACTAGCTTAATTAATTAAGTAATCAATTGCGGCCTTGATGCTTAAGTGTATCAAGGCCGTTGTCTTTTTATGACAGTGCTGTGGGTTAAAACAACACTGATAGCGAGGCAAGTAAAAAAATCTTATGTTGATTTTGCGCCTAATCTAAATTTTAGGTTAGAATGTGCAAACTATTCAGACATTTATCTTTCTTTATACTTTTAGTATCAAATCAACTCTATGCGCACCGCTGAAGTTAGTCGTAACACCCTTGAAACGCAGATTACTGTCACTATTAATTTAGATGGAACAGGTGCTTCAAGTTTTTCTACAGGATTACCATTTCTAGACCACATGCTAGACCAGATTGCACGTCACGGCATGATGGATATTAGCGTTGTTGCCAAAGGTGATTTGCATATTGATGCGCATCACACGGTTGAAGACATCGGTATTACCTTAGGTCAGGCTTTTACAAAAGCATTAGGTGACAAAAAAGGTATCGTTCGTTATGGTCATTCTTATGTGCCATTGGACGAGGC
>CAZAHP010000022.1:8771-10425 GCA_964484985.1 uncultured Methylophilaceae bacterium | reverse complement strand
ATGGCATCAACGCCAGACTCACGTATGGCGGGTATTATGCCATCTACCAAAGGTAGTTTATAGCCAATTTCGCTAGACCATATCATGATTGATATCGCAGTAGTTGATTACGGGATGGGCAATTTGCGCTCAGTATCTAAGGCCCTTGAGCATGTGGCTGAAGGTCGCTCTGTACTTGTGACTAGTGACCCTGCACAAATTGCTGCGGCAAATCGTGTGGTGTTTCCAGGCCAGGGCGCTATGCCAGACTGTATGCGTGAGCTTGAGTCTCGCGGATTGCATGAGGCGATTGTAAAAGCGGCCGCTAGCAAGCCATTCTTAGGTATTTGTATTGGTTTGCAATTGCTGTTTGAACATTCTGAAGAAGGTGACGCAGCTGGGCTTGGCATTTTACAAGGTAAAGTTATTAAATTTTCACCCGAAGATATGCAAGACGCACAAGGTAACAAGCTTAAAGTGCCTCATATGGGTTGGAATCAAGTGCGCCAGTCATCTGCCCACCCTTTGTGGGATGGGATTGCAGATGGTGCTCGTTTTTATTATGTACATAGCTATTATGTGCAACCAGAAGACGCGAGTTTGGTGCAGGGTTATAGCGAGTATCCTAAGCGCTTTACTAGCGTGGTTGCGCGCGATAATATTTTTGCTGTGCAGTTTCACCCAGAAAAAAGCCAGCATGATGGCCTTAAGTTGCTTTCTAATTTTGTAAAATGGAAAGTTTAAGTTCAACGTTTTTAGTCATTTAACACTCAATAAATTTTGTGAATTAAGATTATGTTAATTATTCCTGCGATTGACCTCAAAGACGGTCACTGTGTAAGACTCAAACAAGGCGTGATGGAAGGCGCTACCGTATTCTCAGAAGACCCAGGAGCGATGGCGCGTCACTGGGTAGACCAAGGCGGAAAACGCCTTCATTTGGTAGATTTAAACGGTGCGTTTGCTGGTAAACCTGTTAATGCTGCGGCAATAAAATCTATTGTCAGCGCGGTGGGTGGTGATATTCCTATTCAGCTTGGTGGCGGTATTCGCGACTTAGAAACCATAGAGAAGTATTTAGATAGCGGCATTGGCTATGTCATTATTGGTACTGCTGCGGTAAAGAGCCCGGGCTTTTTGCATGAGGCATGTTACGCTTTTCCAGGCCAAATCATGGTGGGTTTAGACGCTAAGGACGGCAAAGTAGCTGTGGACGGCTGGTCTAAACTTACAGGTCATGACGTGATTGACCTTGCGAAGAAGTTTGAGGATTACGGCGTGGAAAGTATTGTCTATACCGATATTGGTCGCGATGGCATGTTATCAGGTGTGAATATTGAGGCCACAGTAGCTTTAGCACAAGCACTTACGATTCCTGTAATAGCAAGTGGTGGCTTAACAAATATGGATGATATTCGTAAGCTATGTGAAGTGGAGTCTGAAGGCATCATGGGTGCAATCACAGGCCGCGCAATTTACGAAGGCACCATCGATTTTGCGGCGGCTCAAGCCTTAGCAGACGAGCTGGGCGCTTAATGGGCTTAGCCAAACGCATCATCCCTTGCTTGGACGTGACCGATGGTCGCGTTGTTAAGGGTGTGAATTTCTTAGAACTGCGCGACGCAGGTGACCCTGTTGAAATTGCCAAACGTTATGATGACCAAGGCGCAGATGA
>CAZAHP010000022.1:6874-8671 GCA_964484985.1 uncultured Methylophilaceae bacterium | reverse complement strand
CACGGTGGTCGCAAGCCTACAGGACTTGATGCAGTAGAGTGGGCGCGTAAAATGGTGAGTCTAGGCGCTGGCGAGCTGCTCGTCACGAGTATGGATAGAGACGGCACTAAAATAGGTTTTAATAATCCACTGAATAAAGCCATTAGCGACGCTGTGGACGTGCCTTTAATCGCCTCAGGTGGTGTAGGTAATCTGCAACACTTGGTAGATGGCGTGCAACTGGGCGGTGCGGATGCTGTGCTTGCAGCTAGTATTTTTCACTATGGAGAATATACTGTGCAACAGGCAAAGCAGTTTATGCAGCAACATGGGATAGAAGTCAGGCTATGAGCAAGGTGTTAAACGAGCAGTGGTTGGACAAAGTACAATGGACCGCTGAAGGACTCGTGCCTGTGATTGCGCAGGAGCTGGGTACAGGCAAAGTGCTCATGTTTGCATGGATGAACCGTGAAGCACTAAAACTCACTAATGAGACTGGTCACGCGGTTTATTTTTCTCGCTCACGCAATAAATTGTGGCACAAAGGTGAAGAGTCCGGCCACACCCAAGTCGTGCACGAAATTCGTTTAGATTGTGATGAAGATGTGGTGCTACTTACGGTAGAGCAAATTGGCGGCATTGCTTGCCATACAGGACGTCATAATTGTTTCTTTCAAAAGTTAGAGAATAATGACTGGGTGACTGTAGAGCCCATCATTAAAGACCCGAAAAGTATTTACCATGAGTGATGTGTTAATCAGGTTAGGTGAGCTATTAGAGCAACGCAAAAGCGCTGACCCTAGCTCGTCTTACGTAGCCAAGTTATATGCTAAGGGTTTGGATAGTATACTCAAAAAAGTTGGTGAAGAAGCGACCGAAACGGTAATAGCTGCTAAATCCAATGATAAAGAACAAATTATTTATGAAACTGCTGACTTGTGGTTTCATACTTTGGTGTTACTTGCACATGCAGGCTTGAAGCCTGAAGATGTGCTAAATGAATTGGCAAGACGTGAAGGCCTTTCAGGCTTAGAGGAAAAAGCATCTAGAGGTGAACAATGAGTGAAGACTGCATTTTTTGTAAAATCGTAGCAGGTACAATCCCTGCTAAGAAAATTTATGAAGATGAGGATGTGATTGCTTTTAACGATATTCATCCCATTGCTCCTGTACATTTTTTAATTATTCCTAAAGTGCATATTGAGAGCTTGGCCAGTTGTGATGCTGAGCATCAAGCTTTGCTCGGAAAAATGTTATTGTTAGCACCAAAGCTGGCTGCTGAACAAGGGCTAAAGGGGTTTCGTACTATGATTAATACGGGGCGTGCAGGTGGGCAAGAGGTGTTTCACATACACATACACGTATTTGGCGGTGGTGCTACACTGCCTAAAGTTTAATTAAGGAGCGGTCATGGGATCATTTAGTTTGTGGCATTGGTTAATCGTTTTGATTATCGTAGTTTTGGTATTCGGCACTAAGAAATTACGTAACGTTGGTAGTGATGTGGGCGGCGCAGTTAAAAACTTTAAAGATGCCATGAAAGATGAGCAAAATACACCAAAAATAGAGGCGGATGCTAACCGTAATACTGTTGAAGGCGAAGTCACTCAAAAGACTAAGCAATAGTGCTGGCCCGTTGAGTTTGGCTGACTAAATTATGTTTGATGTTGCTTTTTCTGAATTAGTGGTCATTGCAATTGTAGCTTTGATTGTGATTGGCCCAGAAAAGCTTCCTAAGGTTGCACGAACACTAGGCGCGTTGGCTGGTCGTATGCAGCGATATGTGTCTACGGTCAAAGCGGATATTGAGCGTGAAAT
>CAZAHP010000022.1:0-6774 GCA_964484985.1 uncultured Methylophilaceae bacterium | reverse complement strand
ATAAGTGAACACAACACAAACCTTTATTTCTCACCTGATTGAGCTACGTGACCGATTGCTACGCATCGTCATTGGTTTGGTGCTAGTGTTTATTGCACTATTTCCGTTTGCAAATAAAATTTATAGTTTATTGGCTCAGCCCATGCTGAGTATATTGCCCGCAGGCGGCCACATGGTGGCAACGGCTGTGACTACACCATTTTTTGTGCCGATGAAAGTCGCAATGCTGGCGGCTTTTCTTATTTCATTACCGCATACTTTATATCAGGTCTGGGCCTTTGTTGCACCAGGGCTTTACTCACATGAAAAGCGCTTTATGTTGCCTATGGTGCTTGCGAGTACGATATTATTTTTTGTAGGTATGGCGTTTGCCTACTTTTTAGTATTCCCCGTGGTATTCGGCTTTATAGTAAAGTCAGCACCAGAAGGCGTGGCTGTGATGACGGATATTGGTAATTATCTCGATTTTGTGATGACGTTATTTGTTGCTTTTGGGCTCGCTTTTGAGGTGCCTATCGCTGTTGTTGCCTCTGTACGTATGGGCTTGGTGAGTGTTGCCACGCTTAAAGAGATACGCTCTTACGTCATTGTTGGTGCTTTTGTCATAGGCGCAATTTTTACACCACCAGATATTATTTCTCAGTTTATGTTAGCGATGCCTCTTTGGCTGTTGTACGAGTTGGGTATCATCGTGGCAAGTTTGATGCACCCTAAAGACGCATCTAGCCAGTAAGCCACTGATTTAGTTTTTGCTCGATTGTTGTTTAGGGCGTCTGCCTATTGTGACTGGAATGGTCAACTCTTTTTCATTGCGAGCAATGGTCAGTGACGCAACTTTATTCGGCTGTAAGCCAGCAATCAAGTTGAGCATTGATGAGCTATCTTCAACTTCTTGACCGTTAATCTTGAGTAGCACATCACCAGGGCGCAGGCCTGCGCGTTCAGCTGGGCTTTCATGTAACACCCCTGCAATTAATGAGCCGCTGGTTTGATCTAGCTTAAACGATTCAGCTAGCTGAGGTGTAATATCTTGCGCTTCTATCCCGACCCAGCCACGAGTAACGCTACCTTGGCGTATGATTTGTTCCATGACTTGCTGAGCGAGATTGGCGGGAATAGCAAATCCGATACCCATAGAGCCACCGCTTTGTGAGTAAATTGCACTATTGACCCCCACCAAGTTTCCCTCGTTATCAATGAGCGCGCCTCCCGAATTGCCAGGATTGATAGAAGCGTCGGTTTGTATAAAGTTCTCAAAGGTATTAATGCCTAAGTGACTGCGTCCAAGTGCACTGATAATGCCCTGAGTCACTGTTTGACCAACACCAAAAGGGTTGCCAATAGCGAGTACAACGTCACCTACACTTTGTTTGTCACTTGGCGAAAAAGTGATGGCAGGTAGCTCGTTGGCATCAACTTTTAGTACAGCAAGGTCGGTCTCAGGGTCTGTGCCTACTACTTTTGCGGTAAAGTTGCGTCCATCGGCGAGCGCGACCTCAATTTCATCCGCAGATTCAACGACATGATTGTTGGTTAGAATATAACCTTGGCTGCTAACAATAACACCCGAGCCCAAGCTGTTATCTGGGCGTGGTTCGGAATCTTGTTGGTCGCCAAAAAAGTGACGAAACATCGGGTCGTCCATTAATGGATGTGCGGGCTTTTCTTGAGCTTTTTTGCTAGTAAATACGTTGACAACTGAAGGCATCGCCTTTTTTGCCGCTTTGCTATATGAGCCTTGAATCTCAACCGAGTCAGTATTTTCAGCTTGTTTAATGATGATTGGGGTATCTGGCGTAGTATGCGAGTTGTTCGGCGCATATTTACCAAGCAAGCTGGGGTAGAATGTCTGAATTACTAATAAACTAGCAAGACATATAGTGACAGACTGAGCAAAAATGAGCCAAAGTTTACGCATGGTTAAGCAATTGAAAGATTCTACAGTTAAATAAGAGTAGCAAAATAAACAAGGTTAAGATAATGAAGTTAAATGCTTTAGTTGATTATACAGCACAAATCATGCAGCCAGAACGCTTCCGCGACTATTGTCCTAATGGTTTGCAGATAGAGGGGCGAGCTGAAGTGACTAAAATAGTCACAGGAGTGACTGCAAGCATGGCTTTGTTGGAGGCAGCAAACGCAGCGGGGGCGGATGTGATTTTGGTGCATCACGGCTATTTTTGGCGCAACGAAGATGCACGTGTTGTGGGGATTAAAAGAAATAGAATCAAATATCTATTAGATAATGACATGAGTTTAATTGCCTACCATTTGCCGTTAGATGCGCATCCTCAGCTTGGTAATAATGTACAGCTGGGGCAACGAATGAATGTGGAGCTCGAAGGTTGGGCTGGAGAGAGTAGTTTGGTGGCGTATGGAACATTAAATTCGCAACAAAATTTACAAGGCTTTACCAACCAACTGGCTGAGGTTTTGCAGCGACCCCCGCAATTCATTGGCGACGCTACTAAACCATTAAAAAAAATTGCATGGTGTACTGGAGGTGCGCAGCAATATATTGAGGTGGCAATAGCGCTTGGGGTGGATGCTTTTGTTAGTGGCGAAATTTCAGAGCAAACGGTACATTTAGCGCGCGAATCAGGTGTGGCTTATATCGCGGCAGGGCATCATGCCACTGAACGCTATGGTGTGCAGGCACTCGGAAAGCATTTGGAAGAGCATTTTGGACTTCAACATCAATTTATTGATATAGAAAACCCTGTTTAAGCACGTAAAATTAAGGAGTTTGGGTTTAACTTTAACGTTTAAAGTTGTAAAATGACGTGGTAAAAGTGTTTTTCAATACAAATTGAATTCATACTTTGAGTGATTCAATGGCAGCTGTCATAATCTCACATGCGTAGAGCGATGTTGTGAGGTGGGTCATACTTACAATGTAATCGCCTTAAATGAAAAAGGTCTAGCAATGGCAAATATAGAAACAAACTCCCAAGCGGTTGATACTGCTAGTGTTGATAAAGAAAAAAGACGCTTTTTGATAGCGGCTACCTCTGTTGTAGGTGGTGTTGGTGCTGGTGCAGTGGCTGTGCCATTTATCTCTAGCATGCTGCCTAGTGAGCGCGCAAAAGCTGCAGGTGCGCCAGTAGAGGTGGATATTAGCAAAATTGAACCTGGTACCATGAAAACTGTAGAGTGGCGTGGTAAGCCTGTGTGGATTATTAATCGCACACAAGAAATGTTAGATGAACTACCTAAGCATAATGATAAGTTGTCTGATCCTATGCTTGAAGTGGTTAGTCAGCAGCCTGATTACTGTAACAATCCTGGTCGATCATTAAAATCTAACTTGGTAGTGCTTGTTGGTATCTGTACGCATTTGGGATGCTCTCCAACGGCTAAACTACAAGCAGCAGGTGATATGGGTGATAGCTGGACTGGTGGCTTCTTCTGTCCATGTCATGGCTCAAAATTTGATTTAGCAGGTCGAGTGTTTAAAGGTTCTCCAGCACCTATCAATCTCGTCGTGCCACCACATAAATATCTAAGCGATACCATTCTGTTGGTGGGTGAAGATGGTAAGGGAGCAGCGTAATCATGAATAAAATTCTTACAGATGTAACGTCATGGGTAGATGCGCGCTTTCCGCTGACTGCAAATATTAAAGCTCATCTAACTGAGTATTACGCACCTAAAAACTTTAACTTTTGGTACTTCTTCGGCTCTTTGGCCTTGCTAGTGCTAGTGTTGCAGATTGTAACGGGTATTTTTCTTACCATGAACTACAAGCCCGATGCGGAGTTGGCATTTGCTTCAGTTGAATACATCATGCGTGATGTGTCTTGGGGTAGGTTGATTCGCTACATGCACTCAACAGGCGCTTCAATGTTTTTTGTTGTGGTGTATCTGCATATGTTCCGAGGTGTTATTTATGGCTCATATAGAAACCCGCGTGAATTGATTTGGCTCTTTGGCGTAGGTATTTTCTTGGTGCTAATGGGTGAGGCGTTCTTTGGCTACCTCTTGCCTTGGGGACAAATGTCTTACTGGGGTGCGCAGGTAATTATTAACCTTTTTACTTCTATTCCATTTGTTGGCCCAGATATTTCTCTGTGGTTACGTGGTGATTACACGGTGTCTGATGCTACATTAAATCGCTTCTTTGCTTTTCATGTCATTGCATTGCCGCTGGTGTTGCTAGGTTTGGTTGTGGCACATTTAATCGCATTGCATGAAGTTGGTTCAAATAATCCAGACGGCGTGGAGATTAAAAAGCACAAAGACCCAGTCACACATATCCCATTGGATGGTATTCCATTTCATCCTTACTACACAGTAAAGGATATTGTGGGGGTTGCAGTGTTTTTAATGGTGTTTTCTGCCATTATATTTTTCGGTCCAGAAATGGGAGGTTATTTCCTTGAAGCGAATAACTTTATTCCAGCTGACCCTTTAAAAACGCCTCCGCATATTGCGCCAGTTTGGTACTTCACACCGTATTACTCAATATTGCGTGCTGTGCCGCCTATATTTAACTCGCAGTTCCCTGGTGTGGCCGCAATGGGTGTATCAGTGATGGTGTTTGCGCTCTTACCATGGTTAGATCGTAGCCCTGTTAAGTCAATTCGCTACCGTGGATCGCTCTATAAAAAATGGCTGGCAGTGTTTGTTGTTAGTTTCTTGGTGCTTGGTTATCTTGGTACGGTGCCATCTAATATTTGGGGGCAATTCGGTGCAGATGTCGCCATTATTGGCGGTGCAGATAGAGCAACAATAGTAGCGCGTATATTTACCCTATTATATTTTGCATTTTTTGCGCTAATGCCTTGGTATACCGCAATAGATAAAACTAAACCAGTGCCAGAAAGAGTTACGTCATGATGAAAAAACTAATCATTATTTTGGCAATACTGTTGCCTATTGCGGCAATCGCAAATGAGGGGCCGCATTTAGACCCTGCGCCAATCGATCCTTCAGATCAATTTTCGCTGCAGCGCGGTGCGCGTACCTTTGTTAATTATTGCCTTAACTGCCATAGCGCTGCTTATATGCGTTACAACCGACTTCAAGACATTGGTTTGACCGATGAGCAAATTAAAGCAAACTTGCTTTTTGCTGCTGAAAAAGTTGGTGACACCATGACAGTTGCTATGCCGAAGAAGGATGCAAAAGCATGGTTTGGTGCAACGCCACCAGATTTGTCTGTAGAGGTAAGAGCAAGAGGGGCCGATTGGCTGTATGCTTACCTCAGAGGCTTTTACAAAGATGACAATAGGCCAACGGGTTGGAACAATCTTGTCTACGACAAAGTGGCAATGCCGCATGTGCTTTGGCAGTTGCAAGGTGAGCAGGTTTTGAAGGTTGATGAGAAAGCTGAAACTCACACTTTGGTGTTAGATAAGCCAGGTACGATGTCTGCGGCTGAGTATGATGCTATGGTGGCTGATTTGGTCAACTATATGGCATTTATGGCAGAGCCATTTAAACAGCGCGACCGCCAGCTAGGCTGGATTGTGCTTCTCTTTTTAAGTGTGCTAGTAGTGGTAACTTACTATTTGAAAAAAGAATTCTGGAAAGATATTCATTAAAGTAGTAGAATGCGTACCCTGCGGGAGATGCTCAATTTTTGAGCAGGTCTCCCGCTTTGTTTTTAGCTAGCTGGGACATTAAAATTATGATGACACTTTATTCGGGTACAGTAGACCCATACAGCCACCGCTGCCGTATTGTATTATTTGAAAAAGGTATGGATTTTCAAGTAATCGATGTAGACCTTGCAAACAAGCCAGAAGATTTGGCGATTATTAATCCGCACAACACAGTACCTGTTTTGGTTGAGCGAGATTTGGTGTTAGAGCAAGCTAATATTATTAATGAGTATATTGATGAGCGCTTTCCTCATCCGCAGTTGATGCCAGCTGATCCTGTAATGCGTGCTCGCGCTCGTCTATTTTTACACAACTTTGAAGAGCAGCTTTTTCACCATATTAAAGATGTGGAGTCAGATGATGCTGTTGTGGCGGAACGTGCGCGAAATATTATTCGTGATAACCTAACTCAAATTGTGCCACTTTTTAGTAAGCAGCAATATATTTTGGGTGATGAGTTCTCAATGCTTGATGTTGCAATTGCGCCATTGCTATGGCGCTTGGGTCACTACGGCATTGAGTTGCCTAAACAGGCTGCGCCCCTGCTTAAGTATGCTGAGCGTATTTTTTCTCGCCCAGCTTATATTGAAGCAATGACGCCGTCAGAAAAAGCGATGCGTAGATAATTGATAGATTGCTTATCGAGATGACACAGGTTCCTTCAACAAAGCCCTATTTAATCCGCGCGCTGCATGAGTGGTGCGTGGATAATGGCTATACACCACACCTGTTAGTGGCTGTCGGTCCCGATACTCGTGTGCCAATGGCGTATGTTAAGAATGGTGAGATAGTTCTTAATTTGAGTTATTCGGCCACTAAAGATTTGCTTATAGGTAAAGATGCCATTACTTTTTCGGCGCGATTCGGCGGTGTGTCTAATAATTTATACATTCCAATTGAATCTGTGCGCGGATTGTTCTCTCGCGAGAACGGTCAGGGGATGGTGTTTCAAGAAGATCCAAGTCAAAGAGCCTCGGTTGAAGCGGTAGAAAAGGTGAGTTCTGAGCAAAAAAAATCAGAAAAAGAAGAAAAAACGATAAATAATTCAAAAAAACCTTCATTAACACTAGTCAAATAGTTTTTTTTTAGTAGAATAGCGGCTTCAAAAGTTTTACGCCGGGTTAGCTCAGTTGGTAGAGCAGCGCACTTGTAATGCGAAGGTCATCAG
>CAZAHP010000021.1:13517-24168 GCA_964484985.1 uncultured Methylophilaceae bacterium | reverse complement strand
ACTTTGCAACAAATTTCTCATAAGCATTTGCTATAATGCCCGCTTCAGATTATTTAATGTGGAAAAAGCAATGTCTCTTAATTTAGTACCTTCAGGCAAAGACTTGCCTAACGATTTTAACGTCATTATCGAAATCCCTATGCAGGGCGATCCTGTTAAGTATGAAGTAGACAAAGAGTCTGGCGCGGTGTTTGTAGACCGCTTTATCAGTACCTCTATGCAATACCCTTGCAACTACGGCTATATTCCAAATACATTAGCAGACGACGGTGACCCTGTTGACGTATTGGTGATTACACCAGTGCCATTACACCCTGGCGTAGTAGTTCGTTGCCGCGCACTCGGCATGCTACAAATGACAGATGAAGCTGGCGGCGACGCTAAGCTTTTAGCTGTACCAGTAGATAAATTATGCGGTGTATATTCTCACCAAAAAACCTATGCAGATGTTTCACCATGGACACTCAATATGATTGCCCACTTCTTTGAGCATTATAAAGACTTAGAAAAAGGTAAATGGGTGAAAGTTGAAGGCTGGCTTGGTATTGAAGAAGCGCATAAAGAAATTATGGACGGTGTAGCGCGCTACAAGGCATAAGAGTTTCTTGGTATTTCAAAAAAGGCAGCCTTTGCTGCCTTTTTTGTTAAGCCTAAAAGACCGCTCAAGAATGTTTTGATAACCGCTTCAAAGACTCAGCCAAAACAGTTCCATCTAGCCGCTCAGCTAACTCGCTAAGGCTTTCAACGCCTTGCTTACTCACTGTTCGCAATGGCTTTTCAGCCAATTTAGCATGAGATTTGACTTGCACTTCGACTCGAATTGAAGTAACTTCTAGCCCTTGCTTTTGTAGTTTTGTTAATATGCTAGGTAGCATTAACTTGATTTTCGCGGCAACTGCCCCATTATCAACATAAACGTTTAGTCGCTTATGCTTTACGCCGCCTGCTTGTGTATATTTTTTAAGGGCCTCAGGCACTGCATTAGCCCACAGCTGCTGAATCGCAAGTAAGCTAGTGGCTTGCTCTGACAAGCTAGCAAGCTCAGATTGGCGATTAAGTAATGTGCTGATACGTTGCAACCTGATGACCTCCCAAAAGGGGAAACTGTTTGAATATTATTTTTGTATCTAACAATATGGCTAAGGCAAAAACCTTATCTACCATGCAAGTGATTTTATCCTTGCTTGGTGTTGCAGCCATATCTGCGATACTCACCTTGATGCTTATTGTGCCACATAGCGATACTGAGCACCAAGGAGTTAAAAGTTTATTGCAAGCCCCATTAAACTTTGCTCTAAATCACCCGCAAAAACACATTGACGCTTTAGCGATGCAATTAGGCGAAATGCAAGCTAGACTGATGCAACTTGATGCGCAAAGTGAGCGTCTTTCAAAACTAGCAGGCGTCAAAGAAAAACAAAAAATCACCAATGAACGTCCCGGAGCAGGTGGGCCACAAATTCAAGCGCATGCGTTTACAGAGTCTGAGCTAAAAAATGAAATCAGCCGTGTCATGTCGCAAATTGAACTCAAATCAGACCACCTCAGCTTAATTGAAACAAAACTCATCCAACAAAGCATGCAAAAAAACATGCTGCCCGATTACAACCCTGCGCAAGGCGCTTACAACTCCTCTAGCTACGGTTGGAGAGTAGACCCTTTCACAGGTAATAATGCCTTTCATGAAGGCCTAGATTTTACAGCGGCAACAGGCACACCTATTTATGCAGCAGCGGGTGGCGTAGTATCAGCTGCCGAACATACCCATGATTATGGTAAAATCGTCAAAATCAATCACGGCTCAGGTATTGAAACGCGCTATGCGCACGCATCAAAACTATTAGTAAAAGCAGGTGAGGTGGTCAAAAAGGGGCAACTAATCGCTTTAGTAGGCAGCACAGGCCGCTCTACTGGTGCTCATTTGCATTTTGAAGTACGTCGTGACGGCGCAGCGCTTGACCCAAGAAAATTTTTACAAAACTAGAATCTTTTAAAAAAACTAAAAGCTCTATACAAACTATTAGCTACAAAACGTGCAATCTATAATTGTGTTTATTTCTAAATCTGGCTCTAACCCAGCCATGCCAACTTAGGGGCTTCTGCAGACGCAGATTGTCAGTGTTCTCATGTTATCCACGGTGTTCAAAAAATTATTCGGTAGTCGTAATGACAGACTCGTTAAACAATACGCGCAAAAAGTTAAGGTAATTGCTGCGCTAGAGCCTACTATGCAGGCGCTCACAGATGAGCAGCTTACTGCAAAAACTGAAGAGTTTAAAAAGCGTTATCAAGCAGGTGAAACACTAGACCAGCTATTACCAGAAGCGTTTGCAGTAGTGCGCGAAGGTAGCCGCCGCGTACTCAACATGCGCCACTTTGATGTGCAATTGATAGGCGGCATGGTACTTCACTCTGGCAAAATTGCCGAAATGCGTACAGGTGAAGGTAAAACTCTAGTCGCAACACTACCAACCTATCTAAACGCACTTACAGGTAAAGGCGTGCACGTCATTACCGTGAACGACTACTTAGCTAAACGTGACGCAGAGTGGATGGCTCGCCTTTATAACTTTTTAGGCTTAAGCGTTGGCATCATCCTCTCGCAAATGCAACATGACGATAAGCAAAAAGCTTATGCTGCTGACATCACTTACGGCACTAACAATGAATTTGGCTTTGATTATCTGCGCGACAACATGGTCTTTAAAGCAGAAGAACGCGTACAAAGAGAACTAAGCTATGCACTGATTGATGAAGTTGACTCAATCTTGATTGACGAAGCGCGTACCCCACTCATTATTTCAGGCCAAGCGGACGAGAGCGTAGATTTATATACAGGCATCAACAGCATTGCCGCTAAGCTGATACGCCAAACTGAAGAAAATGGCCCTGGCGATTACTGGGTAGATGAGAAAGCGCATCAAGTCATACTTTCTGAAGAAGGTCACGAGCATGCAGAAAATCTATTAGCTGAAGCTGGCTTACTATCAGAAGGCACAAGCCTTTATGACGCAGCCAGCATCACGCTCATTCACCACATGTACGCCTCTTTACGCGCGCAAAGCTTATACCATCGCGACCAACATTACGTTGTACGTGATGGTGAAATCATTATCGTTGATGAATTCACAGGCCGCATGATGCCCGGTCGCCGTTGGTCTGATGGCCTGCATCAAGCGGTTGAAGCTAAAGAAGGCCTCGCCATACAAAAAGAAAACCAAACACTGGCCTCTATCACATTCCAAAACTACTTCCGTATGTACGGTAAGCTTTCTGGAATGACAGGTACTGCCGACACTGAGGCGTATGAGTTTAATCAGATTTACGGTTTAGAAACTGTAGTGATTCCAACTCACCGCGGAATGCAGCGTAAAGACCAAATGGATAAGGTCTACCGCACTGCCAGAGAAAAATACAATGCCGTTATTGAAGATATTCAAGAGTGCCAAAAACGTGGTCAACCAGTATTAGTAGGCACAACATCCATTGAAAACTCAGAGCTAATTGCTACCCTGCTCAACAAAGCAAACCTGCCACACCAAGTATTGAATGCTAAACAGCACGAACGTGAAGCACAAATCATTGTACAAGCTGGTCGCCCAGGCGTGATTACCATTGCCACCAATATGGCAGGCCGTGGTACCGACATTGTATTAGGTGGTAATCCAGAGCCAGAAATTGCTGTAGTGCGCGAGAATGCTGAGCTAAGCGATGCTGATAAAGAGTCTCAAATTGCTAAGATTAAAGCCGAATGGCAAACACGCCATGATGCAGTGTTAGCGTCTGGTGGTTTACATATTATCGGCACAGAGCGTCACGAATCACGTCGCGTTGACAATCAATTACGCGGCCGCTCTGGTCGTCAGGGTGACCCTGGTTCTAGCCGCTTCTACTTGTCTTTAGAAGACCAATTACTTCGTATTTTTGCTTCAGACCGTGTTTCTGCCATTATGGAAAGACTCAAAATGCCTGAAGGTGAAGCGATTGAGCATCCATTAGTCACACGTGCCATTGAAAACGCTCAACGCAAAGTAGAAGGCCGCAACTTTGATATTCGTAAACAATTACTTGAGTACGATGACGTTGCCAATGACCAACGCAAAGTCATCTACGAGCAACGTAATGAACTGCTTGAGTCAACAGACGTGGGTGGCACCATCAGTGCAATGCGCCAAGATGTGATTAACACCATATTCTCTAGCCATATTCCTGAAGGCAGCGTTGAGGAGCAGTGGGATGTTGCAGGCTTGGAGAAAGAGCTAGTTGCTGAAACTGGTCTAGATTTGCCTTTGCAAAAAATGCTAGAAGATAATCCAGACTTGCACGAAGAAACCCTGCGTGAGCGTATTACCGAAGCCGCAGAAGCTGCTTATCAAGAAAAAGAAGCCCTTGCAGGCGCTGATGTATTACGTCAGTTTGAGCGCGCCATTATGCTTCAAAGTATAGACTCACACTGGCGTGAGCATTTAGCAGCACTAGACCATTTGCGCCAAGGCATACACTTGCGCTCTTATGCTCAGAAAAACCCAAAACAAGAATATAAGCGTGAGGCCTTTGAATTATTCTCTGCCCTACTCAGCACAGTAAAGAGCGAAGTCACCAAAGTTACCATGATGGTGCAAGTGAAGAGTGAAGCTGATGTTGAGTCTGTAGACAAACCTGCTGAGTTAGGCAATGTGCAATATCAACACGCAGATTATGATGAAGCTCTGGGCACTACTGCACCTGCAGTTGATGGTGAAAACGGTTACGACTTCAAACCATTAGAGCGTGAAGAGCCTAAAGTTGGCCGCAACGACCCGTGCCCATGTGGTTCAGGTAAAAAGTACAAGCAGTGCCACGGTAAACTTAGTTAGTATAGGTAGCAAGATTATGTCATCAAACAATATCGAAGATATCGTATCGCCCTGTATTGGCGTATGTGCAATGAGTGAAGTGACTGGTCAGTGCCTTGGTTGCTATCGCACTATAGATGAAATCAGAAACTGGTGGGATATGACACCCGAGGAGCGTCAGGGTGTCATGGGCTCATTAGAACAACGTGAAGTTGAAAGCGACGCTAAGCTTTTTGGTAACTAACTACACGCTCACTTCACTTCTACTATTCAAGCACACCTAAAAGCGAGGTTTTATTAAGCCTCGCTCTTTAATCAATCACCATACATACCGTATATAAACTAGCATCGCTAAGCTCCCCAAGATTAACAGCATGTGCAGGAGCTAAGCCATTCACCTCTTTAGCGACCCTCATTTTTCCTGTAGCCGTATTGCCATCATCAATATCGATATCAATCTGCTTAGCCTGCCTTCCAGAGACTCCAGCTGAACACATCACCACACCACCGATAAGATTCTCTATAAGCGGTGATCGCCCAGACTGCACTCCCAGCTCCCCACCCCCAGCATTTTGCTGTTGAGTAATATGCGACGCATCTTCTCCTCGCTCATTCATTAAGCCAGCCAAATGCAAATGTTGCCAAAACAAAAATGATTCAGAGTTTTGCTGTAACCTATCATTCCAAACGCCATTGATAATCGCATCGCCGTTACCCGCATGCATGGCTTTTACATGCAAAAGCGCCTCAGCATCATCTCCAGGCAGACTATTAAACTTATCCTGATACTCATGTAGCGCTGCTCTTGTGATAATAAAATCTGCAGCCAACTTTCTAGATATAGAGTTTTGCACAAAATCACCACCCTTGATGACTGTGCCTAACAATAGAAAAACGATTGATATGGTCAAGGCCATTTCAATCAGTGTAAATGCATTTTGCGTTCGTATTTTCATAATGCAAACAAGAAGCAGCATATATGCCAAACATAATTTCAATATATATCAATTAGTTAAATAAAAATCAAAATATCATAACCGTTATAATTCTGAAAAAAACTCAAAAACGTCGATAATCCGACAGCTACAAAACAAAGTAATATGGTTAATTTATAGAAGTGCCCTAAACACGCTAATGCGGTAAAATTGCATTTTTACGAACCACGGAATACAAAAATGCCAGTCAATTTAACTGCTCCTGCTGCTCATTCTTTACTGCCAGTCAAAGGCCTTCAGCTTGGATTTGCCGAAGCACACATTCGCAAACCTAACCGTAAAGATGTGTTAGTGATACAGCTAGATGCTGGCAGCCGTGTAGCAGGGGTTTTTACCACCAATCAATTTTGCGCTGCACCTGTTACCTTATGTAAGCAGCATTTAAAAACGGGTAAAGAGATTCGCGCGCTTGTAGTGAATACGGGTAATGCTAACGCTGGTACTGGTGAAGAAGGTTTGCAACGCGCACAGCAAACTTGTAGCGCACTTGCTGGCTTGCTAGGTTGTGACGCAGAGCAGATTCTTCCTTTTTCTACAGGTGTGATTTTAGAGCCTTTGCCTGTAGACCGCGTTATTGCTGGCTTGCCTGCATGCATTAGTAATCTAAAGGCCGATAACTGGGCGAATGCTGCCGAAGCCATTATGACCACTGACATTGTGGCAAAAGGCTATTCAAAGCAAATCATGATTGACGGCAAAACTATCACCATTACCGGCATTTCAAAAGGCTCTGGCATGATCCACCCTAACATGGCGACCATGCTGGGCTATATCGCAACCGACGCTAAGCTTACACAAGCCGCGATAGAAAGTATTACCCACCATGCAGTGAACCGCTCTTTTAACTGCATTACCGTTGATGGTGACACTTCAACCAATGACTCACTAATTCTCATGGCAACAGGTCAAGCTGACAATGCTGAGATTGATGTTAACAGTACAAACTTTGCCCTAATACAAAATGCCATGACTGAAGTGGCGATTTTATTAGCACAAGCCATAGTGCGCGATGGTGAAGGTGCGACTAAGTTTATGACCGTCACCGTTGAGGCAGGCAAAGACGAAGCTGAATGCCGTAAAGTAGCTTATGCAATAGCCCATTCACCTCTGATTAAAACTGCATTTTTTGCCTCAGACCCTAATCTTGGGCGTATTTTAGCTGCCATAGGCTATGCAGGCGTTGAGAATTTAGATGTCAACAATATGCAACTTTACCTAGGCGATGTATTGGTGGCAGAAAATGGCGGCAGAGCTAAGAGCTATGAAGAAGCGCAAGGTGCGGCAGTGATGAAAGAAGCTGAAATCTTAGTACGTGTAGTGCTTAACCGAGGCGAGTCAGCTGTGACTATTTGGACCTGCGATTTCTCATATGACTACGTAAAAATTAATGCCGATTACAGAAGCTAAATATTTAAAGCCAAGACTTTTAAAAAGCTTTCCCAATGAAAAACTCTACTGAACAACTGCTAGCAAAAGCCGAAAGCTTAATTAACAAGCTTGAAGCGCTTTTACCGCCCACCGCCCCCGCGCCAGATTGGTCAGCCACCGCTTGGCGCTGGCTCAATTTGCAAGGGCGCGGCTATTTGCAGGCGGTTAAGCATCCGCACCACATTGCATTATGCGATATAAAAAATGTAGATGACCAAAAAGCCGAAATTGTGCGTAATACCAAACAATTTATACAAGGGCTACCTGCTAACAATGTGCTGCTCACAGGCGCGCGCGGCACAGGCAAATCCTCTATAGTCAAAGCGCTGCTACATGACTTTTCAAAACAGGGTTTGCGCATAATTGAGGTAGAAAAACAAGATTTAGTCGCACTGCCTGAAATTACAGCACTCATTCGCAACCGCCCAGAACGCTTTATTATTTTTTGTGATGACTTATCTTTTGAAGCTGGCGATGTAGGCTACAAAGCACTTAAGGTAGCACTTGATGGGTCTGTTTCTACCGCATCAGAAAACATGCTGATTTACGCCACATCTAATCGCCGCCACCTCATGCCAGAATTCATGAGCGACAATATCGCAACTCAGCACGACAACGGCGAGATACACCCCAACGACAGCATAGAAGAGAAAAATGCGCTATCTGAGCGTTTTGGTTTATGGCTCACTTTTTACGCTTTTGACCAAGACGAATATCTAAACATTGCCGAACAATGGCTCAAGCATTACGGCGTTAAAAAAATGGATGATATTGCGAGGCGAGCGGCTTTGCAATTTTCACTTACGCGCGGCGCACGCAGCGGACGCATTGCCTACCAGTTTGCACGTGACTATGCGGGCAAAACCAGGCTTAAGGCTTAAATGTCTCAGTTACCAGTTGTCAACGCGGCCGTTGCCGTTATCGTGCGCAGTGATACAGAACAGCAAATCAAGCAAGTGCTATTAGCAGAGCGACCGAATGGCAAACCTTGGGCGGGTTGGTGGGAGTTTCCAGGCGGCAAAATCGAGGCTGGGGAGAGTGCTTTAGAAGCGCTACAACGTGAATTACAAGAAGAATTAGGCATCACTGCATTAGAAGCCTACCCTTGGCTCACACGCAGTTTTGATTACCCTGACAAAACCGTTAAGCTCCATTTCTTTATTGTGCGTCACTGGCAAGGCGAGCCACACGGCAAAGAAGGTCAGATACTTTCTTGGCAAAACCCGCGAGCGCTCAATGTTAACCCTATGCTGCCGGCCAATACCCCGATTTTAAGCGCATTAAATTTAGGCCACACCTATGCCATTACTAACTTGAGCGAAACTAACGAAGCCACATTTTTTGCACAACTTAAACAACAACTAGCTCATGGCTTAGAGCTCATACAAATTCGTGAAAAACATCTCAACCACCAAGATTTAGTACAATTTTCTAAACGCGTGATTTCTGAAGCCAAATCATTTGGTGCAAAAGTACTACTCAATCAGAATATAGCGCTGGCCTATGAATTAGGTGCAGATGGCGTACATCTAACTTCACCGCAACTTTTGCAACTCTCTGATAAGCCGAAAAATCTGCTATGTGCAGCTTCATGCCACAATACTGAAGAGTTAAACCAAGCTAATGCGCTAGGCTTAGATTTTGTTGTACTTTCCCCCGTCAAAGCCACATTAAGCCACACCGAGGCAAATCCATTAGGCTGGGAGCACTTTGAACAACTTGCGCAAAACATGCCTATGCCTATATACGCCTTGGGTGGAATACAAAAAGTAGATTTAATGAAGGCTTGGCAACATGGCGCGCATGGCATTGCCATGCAGCGTGGGGCTTGGGTTTAGCGAAATGCTAAATTAGTGAATGTGCTCTTCAGCGTTCTTCTTAATAGGCACAGTCACGATTTGTACCCGCTCGTCGCCTTTAGCAGATTTAAAATGTAACGTAAACTCCACGCTTTCGCCCGCTTTGAGCGGTGATTTCAAATCAAACAACATCAAGTGAAAGCCGCCTGGAGCCAGCTCTACGGGCTTACCCGCTTTGAGCTCTAAATTTTCTAACATACGCATTTTCATCACGCCATTATTCATGGTCATGCTATGAATCTCTACGGTTCCAGCTGTACTAGCTTCAGCTTTAACCAAACTAACATCTGTGCCGCTGGTTAAAGTCATATAAGCTGCGCCCACTTCTTGCCCAGGCTTAGTAGCACGCACCCACGCACCACTGATTGCTACGTCTTGCGAAGCCTGACTAGAAGCCATCATCGTAAAGCTCATTAACACTATGCCTAAAAATTTCATCATTTGGATATTAGCCTTAATTGGAGCAGCTTTAGTTAAGACAAGTCGTCAGAATCAGTCAAATCAGAAGCAGCCGTCACAGGGATTCTATAACCTTCGCTCGCCCATTGCCCTAAATCAACCAAGCTGCAACGCTCAGAACAAAACGGGCGAAATGCGTTCTCAGTTGTATATTCAGAAACATTGCCGCACTGCGGACAAGTGACTAAACGTTTTTTGCTGGGAGTTTGCATACGTACTAGAAATTACATAAGGTAAGAGAGAATACTACATCACCATCAAATGGTTTGGGTTTTTGCGCAGACTCTAAAGCATGAAAGCGAATATTAATAGCGTATTTATTAGCACTCACTTCAGGGAAACAAGTTAAGTCATCCTCTACCTCAACACGCAACATCTGTGCTGGTTTCGCACCACCAAGCATTTGCTGAAAAGCACCAGCCTGAGCCATCTGCTTAGTCGCCACACCGCTACCTCTTAATATGTGCATAATAATTCTGACCGCATCATAAATTGGTATCAATGGCGCTAACCATGTATTTAAATCAGAAACTCTGCGTTCAGCACCTAAAGCAAGCCAGTAGTGATATGAAGGCACATCAAACTCACACACACCGCCTGGTATCACCGCGCGCTGCTTAATGCTCATCAACCACTCATGATCGCGCAATGACTGACCAAGCTTAGTAGCATTGCTACGCAAAGCGAGCGCCGTTTTTTCTATCTCTTGAATGACATCATTCAACAAATTTTCTGCAATAGAAGGGTTGCCACGCAAACCATTCATCAAAACTTTTTGTCTATCTAACTCTTGCAACAAATCCGTTTTAAGCTCTGCGCGGTCTATGACATCTAAAATTTGAAAAATAGTGAGTAATGCGCAGTGGTGACCATATTCATTGTCTACAGACAAGTGATGCAATACTCTGACGAACAAATCCTCTAGGCGCAACAATGTGCGCACGCGTTCGTTTAATGGGTACTCATAACTTGCCACTAGCTTTTTTCCACTTATCGGGTCGGGATACAATCTTGCTGTAGATTATCAGATTTATTCGCTAACTATGCAAGTACATTAGCATTTTTTGATTATATT
>CAZAHP010000021.1:11687-13417 GCA_964484985.1 uncultured Methylophilaceae bacterium | reverse complement strand
ATTATCAGATTTATTCGCTAACTATGCAAGTACATTAGCATTTTTTGATTATATTGACGTATTAATTTATCAAGATGTGCTATATTCGTACTGTTATCTATCACATCATCGGCTAATGCAAGCCGCGCTTCTCGCGACATCTGCTTAGCCATAATTGCACGCACCTCAGACTCTGTCATTTTGCTGCGCTGAATAACGCGACTCACCTGTAAAGCCTCATCACAATCAATGACTAAGCTTGATGCAATCAAAGCCTTATAACGCTCACTTTCAAATAACAAAGGTACAGCCAATATTTGATAAGGCGCATCTGCGTGTTTATCTAGCTCAAGCAAAGCCTGCGCATAAATAGCAGGGTGTAATATCGCCTCTAATGTTAAACGCGCACTATCATCGCTAAATATTTTCTCGCGCAGCTTAGCTCGGTCTAATGTGCCATCAGCCTTAAAATAATCAGCGCCAAACTTTTCAGTAATCACCGTCAAAATGGGCGAGCGCTTTTCGGTCAGCCGATGTGAAATCACATCCACATCCACCACTGGCACCCCTAATGAGGCAAATATACGCGCAGCCTCACTTTTGCCACTACCTATGCCGCCCGTCAGCCCTACTATATGCATTTACGCAGCCAAATATAAATGTGACAACTGCTGCCCAAAAAACAAAGCCGCAATACCGCCCAAGGCCAAATATGGCCCAAAAGGAATCGGCACGTTACGCCCATGCTTAGCAAACACAATCATACTAATACCTACCACAGAGCCAACAATAGAAGAAAGCAAAATTACCGCCGGCAACATCTGCCAACCAAACCAAGCGCCAATTGCTGCCAGCAACTTAAAGTCGCCATAACCCATGCCTTCTTTACCAGTCACCAATTTAAACAGCCAATACACAGACCACAAAATCAAATACCCTGCAATAGCCCCCACCACGGCAGAATGCAAATCAGTAAAACCAGTATTCAGGTTATACACTAAGCCCAGCCACATCAAAGGCAAAGTAATATCGTCAGGCAACAACTGCGTATCAAAATCAATAAACGTTAAAGCAATTAAAGCAAAAGTAAACAATAAAGCTGCGAAAGCCATGCCCGTGTAACCAAATTTACAAGCAATCAAACCAGCAAGCGCACCAGTAAGCGCCTCAATCAAAGGGTAACGCATACTAATCGGCGTTTTGCAGCCAGAACACTTACCTTTTAAAAACAAATAACTTATCACGGGGATATTTTCTAAAGCGGTAATTTGATGCCCGCACTTAGGGCAAGCCGAACGTGGAACCATTAAAGTATATTTAGGCTGCTCCGTCACCTCTTGGCCTTGCAACTCTTGGCAAGAGCGCTGCCATTCACGCTCCATCATAATCGGCATACGGTGAATGACTACATTCAAAAAGCTGCCCACCAACAAACCCAAAATCACAGTAAACACAATATAAACCGTAGGCTCTTGTTGCAGCAAACTAGACACATCCACCAAAAAACTAGGCATTATTCAGCACCCATGCATTAAAAAAACACATCATCCCACTGTTAAGGCAATATTGGCAAGATTTGTGGGTAGTCTTTCTGCCCACAATAGACTATAAGATTAAAGATATATTAATTAAGAATCTGCAAACATCTTAAGTGCTCCTAAAAACGCTACACTTGCCTCTTGTTTCGCAATTTAACGCACACGCTTTAGCGCACCAGTAGCCTGCACAGCTTTTAATACCGCAGGTAGCTG
>CAZAHP010000021.1:1773-11587 GCA_964484985.1 uncultured Methylophilaceae bacterium | reverse complement strand
CCTAGATAGCTTAAATCGTTGGCTTTGAGCGCATCGGGGTCGCGAGACAAGCGTTCGCCAAACTCGCGCCGCAAATAATGTGGAAGCTCACGCTCGGTAGCTTCGTCTAAACCTGTTTGACCAAACCAATCAGCTTCTTCGCGCATGGCGTAATCTTCATCCATTGCTGTGTAACTGTCTTTGAGTGCGCGTCGAAAGGTGAACCCAAGCCAGCCCACAATGAGAATCACAAGGAGTCCAACAATCGCTAAAAAAAGAATCAATGCATGCATGACATTCGCTCCACGCTAAGGAAATTTTCAGCAAAGTAGATACGATTCAACAGAACGCGCGTAGAGAGGCGCGTGACTAGCGCATGAAAAGGGTTGAAAGAGAAGGGATTAGAATAAATCTAATAATCCCGATTCACCGCAAACTCAGCCAACAACTTAAGCGCCTCTAAATGCGCACTGTTTGGCATGTGGGCGATTGCCGCAAACGCCGCCTTTGCCTCATTCTGTGCAATTTCACGCACACGCTCTAGCGCCCCAGTGGCTTGCACTGCTTGCAACACCGCAGGTAGCTGCTCCAAACCGCCCTTCTGAATGGCTTGACGTATCAACTCACGCTGCTCAGCTGAGCCTTCACGCATCGCTATCAGCAAAGGCATTGTAGGTTTGCCTTCTGCCAAATCATCACCTAAGTTTTTACCTATTGAATCAGCTGAGCCGCTTAAATCTAGCACATCGTCTATCAATTGAAACGCCACGCCCAAGCGCATGCCGTATTCGGCCATAGCTTGCTCGTCTTTTTCACTCGCATTGCAAACAATCGCGCCCAGTCGAGTAGCCGCCTCAAATAATTTTGCGGTTTTATGGTGTATCACTTTAAGGTAATCAGCATCAGTAATATCTGCATTACGGATATTAAGTAGCTGCAACACCTCACCTTCGGCAATCACATTAGTCGCCTCAGCCAGCACCGCCATCACGCGCATGCTTTGCACACCCACCATCATTTGAAACGCGCGGGAATACACAAAATCACCCACCAAAACACTCGCCGCATTGCCAAACAAGGTGTTCGCCGTAGAGCGCCCTCTGCGCATGGCAGACTCATCCACCACATCGTCATGTAATAAAGTCGCCGTGTGAATAAACTCCACGATTGCCGCTAATTGATGATGTTGTGCATTCACATTTCCAAAAGCGCCTGCTGACAACAACACCAAAGCAGGACGCAAACGTTTTCCGCCACTATTGATGATATAGTCAGCAATCTGATTCACTAAGGTTACTTCAGAATATAAAGATTGACGGATAACAGCATCGACTTCGCGCATATCGCTAGCGATGCATGATTGAATAGAGGCTATAGTCACAAAAAACCCAACAAATTAAATTGGCTTAATTTTAGCATAGCGCGCGCCCTAACTTCACCTAGTCAAAGCCAAACGATAAGAGTTTGACGCTAAAATTAAGTTTGGTGTTAAAATTACTGGCTAAACACCATTTTCGATTTGCTTTAAAAGAATTTTGCCGTATAATGCTCGATTCTTTTGGAAGCGCTTTAAGCGAGGCTATACATGTACGCAGTGATTAAAACAGGTGGTAAACAATATCGTGTTACCCCAGGTGAAAGATTAAAAGTAGAAAAATTAGAGGGTGACGTTGGCAGCAGCGTAACCATAGATAAAGTTTTGATGTTAGCTGATGGTGAAAATGTCACTATTGGTTCACCATTAATTGAAGGCGCAAGCGTAGAAGCTACTGTGCTTTCACACGGTCGTGGTGACAAGGTGATGATTTTTAAATTCCGTCGCCGTAAACATTACCGTAAAACACAAGGCCACCGTCAAAGCTACACAGAGATTCAAATTGGCGAATTTGGCGCATCTTCAACTAAAAAAGCTAAACCAGCTAAAGCTGCAAAAGCAGCCGCTGCTGAGTAAGGGGTAAACAATGGCACACAAAAAAGCAGGCGGTAGTTCCCGCAACGGTCGTGACTCACACTCACAACGACTAGGCGTTAAAGCATTTGGTGAAACAGTAGTTTCAGCTGGTAGCATTATCGTACGTCAACGCGGCACTAAAATGCACGCTGGTGAAAACGTAGGCATGGGCAAAGACCATACATTATTTGCTAAAATTGAAGGCAAAGTAACATTTGCAATCAAAGGCGCTTTAAAACGCCATACAGTAAGTATCGTTCCAGTTTAAGCTTTAGCTTATATTAGCTAAACACAGCTAGCTAAAAGCCCTGTCTTACGATAGGGCTTTTTTGCTTTTAATCTGAATGTTTTAGCATGCTCTTGGCGTGTGTTGAATGACTCACCACTTTTCAAGCGGCAACATTTGCAAACTCTGTCACTTAAATGACAGGGCACTTCTGTAGAGGTTTTTGATGAAGTTTATTGATGAAGCAACGATTAAGGTCTACGCTGGCGACGGCGGCAACGGCGTTGCTACGTTCCGCCGCGAGAAGTATGAACCCATGGGCGGCCCTAACGGTGGCGATGGCGGCCGTGGCGGCTCAGTCTATGCGCTGGCTGATAGAAACATCAACACCTTAGTTGACTACCGCTACACTCGCACCTTCCGCGCACAGCGCGGTGAGAATGGTCGCGGTTCAGATTGCTACGGCGCACGTGGTGAAGACATGATATTACGCGTTCCAGTCGGCACAGTGATTTCAGACAAAGCAACTGAGCAAATTATTGCTGACTTAGCAGTCGATGGCGACAAAGTATTGCTCGCAAAAGGCGGTGCTAACGGTTTAGGTAATATCCACTTTAAATCTAGTGTAAATCGCTCACCGCGCCAATGTACCAAAGGCGAGCCAGGCGAGGAGTTTGAGCTGTATTTAGAGCTTAAAGTGCTGGCCGATGTTGGCCTGCTTGGCATGCCAAACGCAGGTAAATCAACTTTTATCCGCTCAGTTTCAGCAGCAAAACCAAAAGTAGCTGACTACCCTTTTACCACTTTACACCCTAATTTAGGTGTAGTGCGCGTAGATACCAACCGCAGCTTTGTGATTGCTGACGTGCCCGGTTTGATTGAAGGCGCGGCCGAGGGTGCTGGTTTAGGTCATCAGTTTTTACGCCACTTAGCGCGCACGCGTTTGCTATTACATTTGGTTGATTTAGCGCCATTTGATGAAGCAGTAAACCCTGTAGATGAAGCCAAAGCGATTGTAGAAGAGCTCAGAAAATATGATGAAGAGCTTTATAACAAGCCACGTTGGTTAGTGCTCAACAAAATCGACATGCTGCCTGAATCTAAAACCCAAGTTAAGAAGTTTATTAAAGAATTTGGCTGGGAAGGCAAAGTATTTGCCATTTCAGCAATTAGCGGAACAGGCTGTAAAGAGCTCACTTACGCGATTATGGAGCATTTAGAAACCGTTAAAGCCGAAGAAGACCGCTTAGAGGAAATTAGGCTACAAGAGCTCAAAGTGCAGCAACTTAAAGCACAAGCTGAACGCGCAGAGGCAGAGGCTGCCCGTGCAGAAGCCAAAAGACAAAAACTGTTGGCAAACGTACTCAACAACGAATTCAACTCTGATGAATCTGACGAAGATGACCTCTCTGCTTCTTAACTCCTCATGCATTGTTGTAAAAGTAGGCTCTAGCTTAGTCACCAATAATGGTGAGGGCTTAGATAGAGCGGCTATAGCCGCGTGGGCAAGCCAAATTTCAGCCTTAGTAAAAAGTGGTAAACAAGTCGTGCTAGTTTCCAGTGGTGCAGTCGCTGAAGGCATGCAACGACTAGGCTGGAAAAAACGCCCTACCGCTGTGAACGAGCTACAAGCAGCCGCAGCCGTTGGTCAAATGGGTTTGGTGCAAATGTATGAAAGCTGCTTCGCGCAGCATGGTTTACACACTGCGCAAGTATTACTTACGCATGACGACTTAGTCGATAGAAAGCGTTATTTAAACGCTCGCAGCACTTTGCGTACTTTGCTCGATTTAAATGTCATTCCTATCATCAATGAAAATGATACGGTAGTGACTGATGAAATCCGTTTTGGGGATAACGACACTTTAGGTTCTCTCGTTGCCAACCTCATTGAAGCGGATGCACTGGTCATCTTAACCGACCAATCTGGGCTTTATTCAGCCGACCCACGTAAAGACCCTAATGCCACATTGATACACCACGCCACAGCAGGCGATGTTAGCTTAGAGCAAATGGCAGGCGGCGCAGGGAGTAGCGTTGGTACAGGCGGCATGCTCACAAAAATTTTAGCAGCCAAACGCGCGGCTAGAAGTGGCGTACACACTGTGATTGCCTCTGGTCGTGAGCCAGATGTATTAGTAAAACTCGCTGCTGGCGAAGTGATAGGCACGCACCTCAAGGCAGAGCAAATTAAAACTCTGGCTAAAAAACAATGGATGGCTGACCACTTAAGAGTGAGCGGCAAAGTGAAACTAGATGCTGGCGCAGTGCAAGCCTTGTCTAACGATGGCAAGAGCCTACTTCCCATAGGCGTTGTAGCAGTTGAAGGTAGCTTTGAGCGTGGTGATGTGATTGCTTGCTTAGATACGCAAGGTCTTGAAATTGCGCGTGGTTTAGTCAATTACTCTTCCTCTGAAACCGCACGCATATTGCGCCAACCCAGCAGTGAAATTCAAGCAATTTTAGGTTATGTAGATGAATCAGAACTGATTCATCGCGACAATCTCATATTACTGCGTGAAAACAACACTTTATCACGTGACAACAACACCTTATCATAAGTGTAGTAAGGAAAAATAATGACTCAACAAACCCCTATCGTTGCTATCGTCATGGGCTCAGACAGTGACTGGCCTGTGATGAAAATGGCCGCGCAAATGCTGGCAGATTTTGGTGTACCCTACGAAGCCAAAGTGGTATCAGCACACCGCACCCCTGACTTAATGTTTGATTTTGCTCAAGATGCAGAAAAAAATGCCTTACAAGTCATTATCGCTGGCGCTGGAGGCGCAGCACACTTACCAGGCATGATAGCGGCAAAAACAACATTGCCAGTATTAGGCGTCCCAGTACCATCTAAGCACCTTAATGGCCAAGACTCGCTACTCTCGATTGTGCAAATGCCCAAAGGCATACCTGTAGCCACCTTTGCTATTGGTGAAGCAGGTGCAGCGAATGCAGGTTTATTTGCAATTGCGATGTTAGCCAATCAAAATCCTGAGCTTGCACAAAAATTAAAAGATTTTCGTAAAACACAAAGTGAAAAAGTGTTTAATATGACACTTTCAGATCAACCTTAATCAATCATCGTCATTCAATTTGTTTTGATGGAGTCGCTTTGAATTCTCACACCCCCATACTCCCGCCCTCAATGTTGGGCATGTTAGGCGGCGGTCAACTTGGCCGTTTTTTTGTAATTGCAGCGCATGAAATGGGCTACAAAGTCACGGTGTTAGACCCTGACAAAAACAGCCCTGCTGGCAAAATTGCCGACGTTCATTTATGTGCCGCTTATGATGATGAAGCCGCTTTAGCGCAAATGGCAGCTAGCTGCAAAGCCATTACTACTGAGTTTGAAAATGTACCCGCGCAGACTTTAGAGTATCTTGCACAAAGCGTTACTGTATGGCCTGCTGCCCAATCCGTTGCGATTGCACAAAACCGTGTATTAGAAAAAAACTTTCTGAGCGAAGCAGGCTTGCCAGTTGCTCCGTACTTGGTGATTAAAACGGCTAATGACATTCCAGCAGATGGTTCAGAAATTTACCCTGCCATTTTAAAAGTAGCCCGCTTTGGTTACGATGGCAAAGGCCAAGCGCGCGTTAAAAACCAGAAAGAAGCCCAAGAAGCATTTAAAGCCTTTGGCACAGAAACCTGTGTATTAGAGCACATGCTTAATTTAGACTACGAAGTGTCTGTAGTACTTGCTCGCGATGCTCAGGGCAAATTTGCAGCCTTCCCAAGCTCAGAAAACAGTCATTTAAACGGCATTTTAGATGTTAGCATCGTGCCTGCACGCGCTCCTGAAATTTTACAAGACTCAGCACATCGCTTAGCGATTCATGTAGCAGAGCAACTCAACTATGTGGGTGTTTTAGGCGTAGAGTTTTTTGTCAGCGATGGCGAATTATTAGTCAATGAAATTGCACCACGCCCACACAACTCAGGCCACTACACCATAGATGCCTGCATCACCAATCAGTTTGAACAACAAGTGCGCGCTTTAGTAGGCTTACCTTTAGGTGACTCACGCATGCACAGCTATGCCGTGATGGTGAATATCTTGGGCGATAGTTGGTTTGCCCAACAAAAAGGTGAAGACAAAATTGCAATTGAGCCTGCATGGGGCAAAGCATTAGCTCACCCTCAGCTTAAGCTCCACCTTTACGGCAAACATGAAGCCCGTGTTGGTAGAAAAATGGGGCACTTCACAATTTTAGGTAAAGATGCAGAAACCGTAATGGCGCTTGCGATGCAAGCGCGTCGTGAGTTAGGTATAGGATTAGACCAAGACTGGTAATAAACGCTAATACTAGGGGACGCAAAAATCACCCTAGTATTAGCCACCTCAAGGCTCATCATCCAGCCACCACAAAAACTAATAAATCAATAAAACAAAAAAGCCGAACAATTGTTCGGCTTTTTTATGATTTCAAACAACAACAAAAACTTATGCCATCGCCTTAATCGCTGCGCTTAGGCGGCTTTTATGACGTGCAGCTTTGTTTTTGTGGATGATGTTTTTATCAGCGATGCGGTCAATCACGCTTACGTTTGCAGTATAAGCAGCAGCTGCAGCGGCTTTGTCGCCAGCTTCAACAGCTTTAATTACTTTTTTAATTGCAGTGCGTAGCATAGTGCGCAAGCTTGCGTTGTGCGCATTCACTTTCACTGACTGACGAGCACGTTTTCTTGCTTGTGCGCTATTTGCCATGGAGATTCCTAATAGTATTCAAAATACGAAGCCGTGCATTCTATCTTTTTATGCAAACAAATGCAAGACAGAATCTAAGCATTTTATCAAACTAGCGCAACACTCGTGCTAAAATTAACGTTTTGCTAATTTCAACTATTATTTCGTCGTTTTTTTCGACCATAAATTAATCACAGTCACTCAATGAATCTACTCAAAGCCCTAGCCACTGTTGGTAGCATGACTTTCATTTCGCGTATTTTAGGCTTTGTACGCGACACACTCATTGCCCGCATTTTTGGTGCAGGCATACTTACAGATGCGTTTTTTGTGGCATTTAAAATCCCTAACTTATTACGTAGAATTTCAGCTGAGGGCGCTTTTTCTCAAGCTTTTGTTCCAATTTTGGCAGAGTACAAAAAACAACGCTCACGGGATGAAACACATAGTTTAATTAATCATGTCGCCACACTGATGGGCGTATTTTTAATTGTGATTACGATTATTGGCATGCTTGCAGCCCCTTGGATAGTGCAAATTAGCGCACCTGGCTTTTCGGCTGACCAAGCTAAATTTGATTTAACCGTAGACTTACTGCGCATCACATTTCCTTATATCTTTTTTATCTCGCTCGTTTCTTTGGCTGGCGGAGTACTTAATACATATGGCAATTTCTCAGCACCTGCGTTTACACCCGTTTGGTTAAATGTGGCTTTTATCACTGCCGCCTTGTTGGTTGCGCCCTATTTTGACAACTCAATACGCGTACTGGCTTGGGCAGTTTTTGTGGGCGGCGTTTTGCAGTTACTTTATCAAATACCCTATCTTTACAAAATTGGCCTTGTGCCCAAAATCAGACTCAATCTACAAGATGAAGGCGTTTGGCGCATATTAAAACTGATGGGGCCTGCTGTATTTGGTGTATCTATTGGGCAAATTTCTTTACTAATCAACACGATTTTCGCCTCATTTTTAGTCACAGGTAGCGTTTCATGGCTCTACTATGCAGATAGACTCATGGAGTTTCCCACTGGCGTGCTAGGGGTGGCTTTAGGCACGATTTTATTGCCCAGCCTTTCTAAAAGCGTGGCGGACAAAGCTGATGGCGAATACTCTGCCCTACTTGATTGGGGCTTGCGTTTAACCTTTATCTTGGCCTTACCTGCGGCAGTAGCGCTCGCTGTGCTGTCTACCCCACTAGTCACTGGACTATTTCATTATGGCGCTTTTAGTGCTAATGATGTAGAGATGACACGCCAAGCACTGATGGCCTACAGTTTGGGCTTAATTGGCTTAATATTAGTTAAGGTGCTTGCACCTGCTTTTTACTCACGGCAGAACATTAAAACGCCCGTCAAAATTGCCATCATCAGCTTAATTTCAACACAATTGATGAATTTAATTTTTGTATTTGCCATCGACTTAAAACACGCTGGGCTAGCCCTTTCAATAGGTTTAGGCGCATGCATCAACGCTGGCTTGCTGTATTACTATTTACGCAAAGCGAATGTCTATAAGCCTCAGTCTGGTTGGCTTAAGTTTATGCTCAAGCTCACTTTAGCAGTAAGCGCCATGGCTTTTGCACTGCACTACACAGCGGGGAGCGACAGTATTTGGTTAAACTATGCATTACTGCCCAAACTAGCACATTTAGCGCTATTGCTCATTGTAGGCGCTAGCACTTATTTTGCTGCACTATTGGCAATGGGCATACGCCCGAAGGACTTTATGCGTAGAACGACCATTTAAGCGTTGATGATATATGCAAGTTTTTAGACATTTACCACGCCACTCAACCACACCCAAAATCATTGCCATCGGCAACTTTGATGGATTGCATCTTGGGCATCAGGCACTGCTCAAACAAGCAGTTGAAACTGCAAAGCAACAAAACCTCACACCAAGCGTGATGACTTTTGAGCCACATCCACGTGAGTTTTTTATGCCGCAGAACGCACCTGCGCGGCTTTCATCTATACGTGAAAAGCTTGAGTATTTTTGTGATGTCGGCATACAAGAGGTTTTGATATGCCGTTTTAACCAAAGCTTTTCTGCGATTAGCGCACAAGATTTTATGGACAAAATCTTGCGTGACGCGCTCAATGTTAAAGCCATTTTAGTGGGCGATGATTTTCGCTTTGGCGCAAAACGCCAAGGCACTGTCGCTGACTTTAGGCAAGCTGGGTTTGATTTAGCACATTTTCCACAAGTGCAAATGTCTGACGAACGCGTTTCCAGCACACGTGTGCGTAATGCGCTGGCAGCAGGCGATTTACAACAAGCAGCACAGCTACTCGGTCGCCCTTACAGCATTAGTGGCAAAGTGGTACACGGCGCCAAGCGTGGCCGCCAACTAGGCTACCCTACCGCTAACGTACACATGAGGCACGAAAGGCCTGCATTAACAGGGGTTTATGCGGTAAAATTGAGTGTTGGGCAATTGGAAGGCTTGAACGGCGTCGCAAACTTAGGTGTACGCCCCACCATTGCAGGCGTACCCAAGCTCATGCTTGAAGTGTATGTATTTGATTTTGATGGCAACCTTTACGACCAGCACGTGCATGTAGCGTTTTTACATAAAGTACGCAATGAAATGAAGTTTGAGAGCCTAGATGCGCTTAAAGCGCAAATTGGACATGATGTAATAGTAGCAAAAGAATATTTCAAAAGATAATTTAGAACCGAACATGACTGAAGAAAACAAAGACTCAAAATACAAAATCAACCAGCCTGAGACCAGCTTTCCTATGCGTGGTGATCTGGCTAAACGCGAACCTGCTTGGCTCAAAAGCTGGCAAGAACGCAAAGTATATGAGCGCATTCGCAAAGCGCGTGCAGGCAAGCCAAAATTCATTTTGCATGATGGCCCACCCTATGCCAACGGTGACATTCATATTGGTCATGCGGTTAATAAAATCTTAAAAGACATCATTGTAAAATCTAAAACCATGAGTGGTTTTGATGC
>CAZAHP010000021.1:0-1673 GCA_964484985.1 uncultured Methylophilaceae bacterium | reverse complement strand
GGGTTTAAAGTTGTTGATAACGCCGCGCTGAGCAAAGCATTTGGTGTTGAAGTCGCAGGTGATGCTTATGCAGTCATCTGGACAACCACACCTTGGACATTACCAGCTAACCAAGCCGTGAGTGTGAATGCAGAGCTTGAGTACGACCTCATTCAAACAAGCAAAGGCTTGCTGATTTTAGTGCGTGATTTAGCCGAAAAAACCTTAGCTCGCTATGATGAAGCAGAAACAAAAGTCTTGGCCTCATGCAAAGGCGAAGCGCTTAAAGGCTTGTCATTACAACACCCCTTCGACAACCGCCAAGTGCCTGTGATTTGTGGCGACCACGTTACAACCGATGCAGGTACAGGCTTAGTGCATACCGCTGCCGCACACGGTAACGATGACTGGTTAGTGATGCGCGCTAACTTCCCGAATGAAAAACCACGTGTGTTAATTGGTGGTGACGGTAAGTTTTTCAGCAGTGAGTTAGTCGAGTTTGCAGAAATTCGTGGCTTAAGCCGTCAAGAAGCCAATAAAGTGATATTGGCTAAAATGCAAGAAAATGGCAGCTTATTGGCTAGTGCACGTTTAAACCACAGCTTTCCGCATTGCTGGCGTCATAAAACACCACTCATGCAATTAGCGACACACCAATGGTTTATTGGCATGAATTCAACTGATGCCAACGGCACAGCTTTACGTGAACATGCAAACAAGGCGGTGGACAACACAGAGTTCTTCCCTAGCTGGGGTCGTGCGCGTTTAGAGGCGATGATTAAAAACCGCCCTGATTGGTGCGTATCGCGTCAGCGTAACTGGGGCGTGCCTATGCCTTTGTTTGTGCATAAAGAGACAGGCGAGCCGCATCCAAAAACTTCAGAGTTATTAGAGCAAGCCGCCTTGCTCACCGAGCAAACAGGCGTAGAAGCTTGGTTTAGCTTAGATAGCGCTGCTTTCTTAGCTAAACATGCACCAGAGAATGCTGAACAATACAAAAAAGTGACCGACACCTTAGACGTTTGGTTTGACTCAGGCAGCACACACGCAGCGGTGTTAAAGCGCCGTCCAGAGTTGGCCTTCCCTGCCGACTTGTACTTAGAAGGTTCTGACCAACATCGTGGCTGGTTTCAAAGCTCATTACTCACGGGTTGCGCGATTGATGGCCGTGCGCCATACAATGCCTTGCTCACCCACGGTTTTGTGGTGGATGGCGCAGGCCACAAAATGAGTAAATCCAAAGGTAACGTGGTTGCGCCGCAAAAGGTGATGGATACTTACGGTGCAGACATTCTGCGTTTGTGGGTGGCTTCGACCGACTACTCAGGCGAGTTAACCATTAGTGATGAGATTTTGAAACGTGTGGCCGATAGTTATCGCAAACTACGCAACACCATGAAATTCTTGCTATCTAACCTAGCCGATTTTGATGCGAGCAAAGACTTATTGCCTGTGAGTGAGTGGTTAGAAATTGACCGTTACGCGTTGCACTTAACGAGTGAGTTGCAAACGCAAGTATTGGCCGATTATGACCGCTATGAGTTTCACTTGGCAGTACAAAAACTAGTCGGTTTCTGCTCAGACGATTTGGGTAGCTTCTACTTAGACATTCTCAAAGACAGGCTCTATACAGCGGGCGAAACCTCAAAAGAACGCCGCGCCGCACAAAGTGCTTTGCATCATATTACGCACAC
>CAZAHP010000020.1:3296-24408 GCA_964484985.1 uncultured Methylophilaceae bacterium | reverse complement strand
CACAAACTCAAAGTGCCACGCGGTGACCGTACAAACGTGGTGATTGAGCCTATGCTCACCGACCAATGGTTTGTCGCCATGAGCAAACCCGCTGCCGATGGCAAGAGCATTACCGAAAAAGCGCTTGAAGTGGTCGCCAATGGCGAAATTAAGTTTTACCCAGAAAACTGGGTAAACACCTATAACCAATGGCTGAACAATATTCAAGATTGGTGTATCTCGCGTCAATTGTGGTGGGGGCATCAAATCCCTGCTTGGTATGGCGAAAACGGCGAAGTATTTGTCGCACACGACGAAGCAGAAGCCAAACAAATGGCGGTTAGGGCGGGTTACACAGGCAACTTAAAACGCGATGATGACGTGCTCGACACATGGTACTCATCTGCCCTTTGGCCTTTCTCTACGCTGGACTGGACAGGCAACGAAGAGATTGATGCGCAAAACCAAGCCTTACAACAATACTTGCCTTCTAGCGTATTGGTCACAGGCTTTGACATTATCTTTTTCTGGGTGGCGCGTATGGTGATGATGACTAAGCACATCACAGGCAAGATACCGTTTAAACATGTCTATGTGCATGGCTTAATCCGCGATGCCGAAGGCCAAAAAATGTCTAAATCTAAGGGCAATGTGCTTGACCCGATTGATTTGATTGATGGCATAGGATTAGACGATTTAATCAAAAAACGCACCACGGGTTTAATGAACCCTAAAGATGCAGAAAAAATTGAAAAGCGCACACGTAAAGAGTTTCCAGAAGGCATTGCCGCCTTTGGTACTGATGCCTTGCGCTTTACTTTTGCCAGCCTAGCTTCACCCGGCCGCGATATTAAATTTGATTTGCAACGCTGTGAAGGCTATCGCAACTTCTGTAACAAACTGTGGAACGCCACACGCTTTGTGTTAATGAACACAGAAGGCCAAGACAATGGCTTTGGTGCAGAAAATTGTGAAGCGGGTGGCCGCAAGTTTAGCCAGGCTGACCGCTGGATAGTGAGCTTATTGCAACGCGTAGAAGCCGATGTTGAAAAAGCGTTTGAAGATTACCGTTTTGACCTTGCCGCAAAATCGATTTACGAGTTTGTGTGGGATCAATACTGCGATTGGTACTTAGAAATTGCCAAAGTACAAATTCAAAATGGTAGTGTGCCCGAGCAACGCGCCACGCGCCGCACCTTGCTACGTGTATTAGAGACTATCTTACGCTTAGCGCACCCGATTATTCCGTTTATTACTGAAGAAATCTGGCAAACCATAGGCCCTATGACTGAGCGCTCAGGCGCAAGCATTATGCTGCAAGCCTACCCTAAATCTGAGCCTAAAAAGTTAGATGAAGCCTCTGAAGCTTGGGTTGCGCTGCTTAAAACAGCGGTTGATGCCTGCCGAAGCTTGCGCGGTGAAATGGGCATTTCGCCTGCCGCACGTGTGCCGCTCATTGCCGCAGGCGATGCGCAGCAACTTGCTGTCTACGCGCCCTACTTAAAAGCCTTAGCTAAGCTAGAAGATGTCACTATTGTCACAGATTTGCCTGAGGCAGATGCGCCTGTGATGCTAGCGGGTGATTTTAAATTGATGCTGAAAGTAGAAATTGATGTTGCCGCCGAAAAAGAGCGCTTAGGCAAAGAAATTGCTCGTTTAAGCGGTGAAATTGCTAAAGCGAATGGCAAACTAAGCAATGAAAGCTTTGTAGCACGCGCCCCAGCTGCTGTAGTTGAGCAAGAAAAAGCGCGCGTGGCTGAGTTTTCAGCTAACTTAGAAAAGCTACAAACACAGTTAGAAAAACTCAACAAATAAGTTGAGCAGAAACACAAAAGGCCTCTGTTGAGGCCTTTTTTATTATTTTTGCTAATTGCGAGCTTATCTAGTTACTACGTTTTTTAATATAAAAGTGAAAGTCTTTGTCTATTTGCTGATGAGAAAGCATCTCATGGCCTGTTTGTTTGCAAAAGGCAATAAAGTCTTTCACTGAGCCCGGATCAGTGGCTAAAGCTCTCAGCACTTTGCCTGGGGCAAGCTCTGCTAATGCTTTTTTACAACGTAAAATTGGCAGAGGGCAACTAAGGCCTCGTGCATCTAATTCACTATCAAAATCCATAATGCCCTATCTCCTTAATCCCTGAGCTTTTATTGTTTGTGCCGTAGTGGGATTGTAAAACTTGCGTTGTTAATTTGCTAATCATTTGTGATTAGTTTCTGTTGATTAAGCTTGATGCTCAGCAAAAGAATAACCTGCTCTACCCCAAGCCAATACTCCACCCATGAGATTATAAACTTCTGGGCGACCCTTGCTTGCAATGAACGCGGCGGCTTGCGCAGAGCGTATGCCACTGTGGCAGTAAAAAACAATGGGCTCATTACCCTGCAACAACTCATATTGCACTGGCAACATGGCCAAAAGGATATGTGCTGCATTAGGAATCACACCTCTAGCAACCTCATCGTCATTTCTCACATCAACCAATAAAACATTTTTTTTTGAAATCAAATTAAATAAATCTTCTGCTTCTATATCTTTATAGCTTGTCATGTATATGGCCTATTAAAAATCAGTTTTCTTTAGCAGCACTCAATATTACTACTAAATAACAATTACTTACAGTTCACAGAATAATAATTTACAAGTTATCCATTAAATTTGTATCTATATCTCAGCGGCATTAGCAATGCTCTTTAAGATTGCTTTGCTAAATATTAATAAAAAATTAATTAATATTTTTGTATTTACTGCCTCCAAAAACTTATCTGCAACGTATTATGTACTTAGAGCTAAGTTTAATTTAAAAAGCATAACGTAAACTTAAAAAATGAGCTAACAATTTAACTCAAACAAAAAGAAATAATAACAATAAAAAATAATAAAACTCCCTCCCCTGCCACGATAGCGAAACTTTGCTGTCGTGGTTTTTTTTGCCTATATTAATGCGACAGCTCGCCGCTTGTAAGCGGCTGAAGCAAACTAGGTGTACTAGGCTCATTCTGCTGCTCAAAATAACTGATGATATGCGCAGGCAGCCAATCAAGGCGCCCAGGGAAAGGCGCAGCCAAGTAACCTACATGTCCGCCTTCTTCAGTCACTTCTAATGTCACTAAGCTCGAAACCGCAGCAGCATCTGGCAACGACTCAGCGGGAATAAAGGGGTCATTTTTTGCGCTCATAATCAGGGTCGGCACTTTGATATAGGGCAACCATGGCTTGGAGGCATTTTTACTCCAGTAATCATCCGCGTCTTTAAAACCATGCAGTTTTGCTGTTACGTAGGTATCAAACTCTTCTATGGTTTTTGCAGATTTTATTTTCTCCTCATCAAGCAAACCTGGAAATTGCTCTGCTTTAGCAAGCGCTTTTGGTCGCATGCTGGCAATAAACATTGGCGTGTATAGCAAACGATTTAAGCCTGTATCCAACGCACGACCGCAAGCGCCTAAATCCATAGGGGCTGATACCGCCGCCGCAGCTTGAATCAGCTCTGCGGAATGATCTGCATATTCGCCCAGCCATTTAAGCAAGGCATTACCGCCTAGAGATACGCCAATTGCATACATAGGGGCATCAGGCGAGCTTTGCTTTACACGACTGAGTGCCATTTCTATTTCTGCACTATCGCCTGCAAAATAGGCACGTGGTAAACGATTATTTTCGCCTGAGCACCCTCTAAAGTGTATGACCACACCTCGCCATCCCATGGCTTTGAGGGTAGCCATCAGCGACAGTGCATAGTGGCTATGCGAGTTGCCTTCTAGGCCATGAAACAATACGACAATAGGCGTTTTAGGATTTTCGCTATCTAACCAGTCTACATCGATAAAATCGCCATCATCGAGCTCCCAGCGCTCGCGCCTATACTCAACATCAGGCGTGGATGCGATGACTGCGGGGTAGATAGTTTGTAAGTGGCCGCTAGGCAACCAAAATGGGGCAGAATAAGGTTCGCCTGCAAAGCTGAAAGATGCCACCAGCATAGTGATTAGCATCAAAAGTACGCGCATACACATCAATATCTAGGCATTTCTAATAAATAACAAACAACCTCGTTCAGTGTAAATTTCTTGATGCTCACCACCTGCACATGCATGATGATAATCGCCCATGCGACACAATACGCCTTCTAGCCAGACTTCACCTTCTAGCACTATCGCCTCTTCATCTACCGCATGATAATGCGCAGGTATGGAGCTGTTAGCCGCCATTTTAAATAACATTGAGCGACTATTCGCTTCTTGCCTTAACACTTTAGCCTGCACGCCCACTGCTATTGTTTTCCAATCACCTTCCCCCGCAAAAATAAAGCTATTCACCGCTTGGGCAGACTGTACTTTGCTTAGTAGTTTTTCTTTAATTCTACTCGCCACTTCAGGCGCAGGAGTCGTTGGTAGCAAATTGATTGCTATGGCACTTGTAAGCGCATCGTCCAACACCGCAGCATTTTTTTGTTTTGACATCTATACCTCCTGTTGCAACAGTGCGTCTTTTAATGACGCTTGCGCACGCTTAATATGTGACTTTACCGAGCCTAAGGGCATATCGGCATATTCAGCAATCTCTTGATGGGTGTAGCCTTTGAAAAAGGCGAGTGCGACTAATTGTCTTTGTATGGGAGTTAACGTTTTAATGGCAATATGCAACGCTGACTCGCGCTCTACAAGCAATAACTGCTCTAAGGCTGGAGCATGCAAATCAATCTCTTCTACCAGCACATGCGGGTCTTCGTGTGACTCTGCCTCATCAAGCTTACGCAGAGCATCAAGAGCGCGAGTGCGGCACATCAGCATCAGCCACGCCATAGGCACACCCCGTTCAGCATCAAATCTAGCGGCTTGGTTCCAAGCTTGCCAGTAGGTATCTCCTACTACTTCTTCGGCCAAATCATGACGACGGGTGATTTTTAACGCAAGGCCATAGACTTTAGATAATGTCTGGTCGTAAAAAGCCTCTAATGCAGACTCTTCTCGATTAGCCATACGCTGTATAAGTAAATGCATAAAATCTGTTTGCACATCTAAAAGTTGTGAAGGGGCACACGGTTTAATTACCGTAACAATTTGCTTAGCAGTGACTAAGCTATTTAATAAAGTGATCTTCATAGCTTGAATTACGCGGCAATCTGCTACTTAGATGCACTTAGTCCTTGATATTAGCACACCTCGCCCATTAAATAACAATATTGCCGTATAAGTAAGCAAGGCGCTCAGCCGCAGGCTAAAAACAAAAAGCCCCGCATTGCGGGGCTTTTTGACTATCATCCACGTATTACTTAATCTTACTATCTAAGCTACCCATTGATTTTGGATAAGTCACCAAACCCCAAGGCATTTTTTTTACTTCAATTTGCTTAGTGACTTCTAATTTTTCAGCGTCTACTACAAAAATAGCATCTGATTTACCACAAGCCAACATGATTTGTTTGTCGTCTGGCGTAAAGCTGAAGTGCCAGCAGCGGTTACCTGTCGGAATGTCTTTCACCTTTTCGTAGGTTTTAGCATCAAATACTTGTAGTAATTTATCTTTGTTGCTTGCTACAAAGATAAATTTACCAGCAGCATCATAACTAATGCCGTATGGCGTAGAGCCTGTGTCCACTGTACGAAGTACTTTAAAGGCTTTGTTCATAACCATGAACTTGTTGCCGTACTCTAAAGTCGCCACATAGGTTTTGCCGTCTGGCGATACTTTGATGCCGCGTGGGCGGTCACCGTAATCATGCGTTTTAACTTTTTTGATAAGTTTACCGTTTTTAATATTGTGCACGGTAATAGTGTTGTCTGCCTCGTTGGTAATAATCAGTTGTTTACCATCTTTGCTGAACTCAACGCCTTCAGTTTCTGGGCCGCCAATAATTTCACGTATTTTTTTACCTTGTTTTAGGTCAATCACACCAATACGTGCTGGCTCTTTATCGTCATCATCTTCTTCAGCTTCTGCTTCTTTAGCTTCTGCTGAGCCTGGCTTAGGTGGTGGCCCGCCTTTAGCACTAGGCTCGTAAGAGACAAAAGCCAAATCACCTTTGATGCGAACAAACTCTGGATTTTTACCTACCGCTATTTGTTTAACCACCTCATTAGTTGCTGTATCTATCACTGAAACACTGCCATTTTCTCGTGTGGCGACTACTAAAAATTTGCCATCTTCTGTAACAGCTAGGCCACGCGGACCTTCTGCTTTAACATCAATTGACCCTGTGGTTGTCATGGTGCTTAAATCAATCATCGTCACGCCACCATCTTGGCTGCTCACGTAGGCTGTGCCAGTCTCGGCATGAGCACTGAGCACAAATGACATGCTTAGCACTGCTAATAGTGTGTTGCTTAACTTCATAGGGTTTTCTCCATAGATTATTCTAATCATTATAAATTGACATAACTTTGGCTTTAACTGGCGACTTTAGTTCCAAGGCCAAGTTTTCAGCTTTTATTTTTAGTCAACATGCTCGCAAATATCGTGCTAACTATTTCACCCGAAAAATATGTTTTTAAACAACAAACTGACCATGCTCAGCAAGCAGGGTATGGCTGTATACAGCCACCACCCATGGTTACTATCAGCCTAAAAACAATTTGTAAGCAGGGTTTTTGCTCTCATCCCAATACGGATAACCCAAGTTAGCTAAAAACTGTTCAAATTTGGCTTTATCTTGTGGCGGCACTTGCATACCCACCAACACGCGTCCAAAATCTGCACCATGGTTGCGGTAATGGAATAAGCTAATATTCCAGTTTTGCCCCATAGACTCTAAAAAGTTCATGAGTGCGCCCGGCTTTTCAGGAAACTCAAAGCGGTAAAGCAACTCGTTCTCAGCTTGCGGCGCATGGCCGCCTACGAGGTGGCGAAGATGTAATTTAGCCACTTCATTGTCGGTTAAATCGAGTGTGGGCAGATTTTCTGCTACTAGATTATTGACCAACTGCCCGGCTTCTTTAGGATCTTGTATCGCCACACCGACAAAGATATGGGCAACACTAGGGTCTGAGTAACGATAATTAAACTCGGTAATATTACGGTTGCCTAACAAACGGCAAAACGCTTTAAATGCGCCCGGCCGTTCTGGAATGCTGACTGCAAATACAGCTTCACGCTTTTCACCTAACTCAGCGCGTTCTGCAATAAAACGCAGGCGGTCAAAATTCATATTTGCGCCAGAGGCTATACCGACTAAAGTTTTGCCAGTCAGATTGTTGCGCTTAATGTACTCTTTAATGCCCGCTGTAGCCAAAGCACCTGCGGGCTCTAAAATAGAGCGCGTATCTTCAAACACATCTTTAATTGCGGCGCATACTGCGTCGTTATCGACGACTATCATTTCATCGACATGCTGCTGGCATAGTTTAAACGTGTGTTCTCCTACTTGCTTAACAGCCGCGCCATCTGCAAATAGGCCTACTTGATCAAGCATGACGCGCTCACCTTTTTTAAGTGAGTCTGTCATAGCCTCTGCATCTTCAGCCTCTACACCGATTACTTTAATTTCAGGGCGCACCGCTTTCACGTATGCGGCTATACCAGCCAATAAACCACCACCGCCAACACAGCAGAAAATGGCTTCTATCGGTTCTGGGTGCTGCTCTAAAATTTCCATGGCAATGGTGCCTTGGCCTGCAATCACATCAGGGTCATCATAGGGGTGAACAAATGTAAGTTGCTGTTCTTTTTCGAGCGCTAAGGCATGCACATAAGCATCAGAGTAAGAGTCTCCAAACAGCACAACCTCTGCGCCACGGCTCTTCACCGCGTTAATTTTTATTAATGGCGTGGTGGTTGGCATCACGATAACAGCGTGGCAGCCGAGCTTTTGTGCTGCAAGTGCAACACCTTGCGCATGATTGCCTGCTGAAGCCGCAATAACGCCTTTTTTAAGCGCTTCTGGCGTAAGGTTAGCCATTTTGTTGTAGGCGCCGCGTAATTTGAATGAAAACACAGGTTGTGTATCTTCACGCTTTAGCAACACTTGGTTGCCCATACGCGCCGATAAAATCGGCATCACTTCAAGCGCAGTTTTAACGGCAACGTCATAAACGCGTGCTTGTTTAATTTTTTCTAGGTAGTTAATGTTCATTTGAATGTAGCGCGGTGTATCATTAAGGTTTGGCGTGATTATAAAGAAAAACGTGAGGATAAAGGTAAAATGGCATCAAATACCATGACAAAACAAGACGAATTAAAGCTACAAGTAGCGCAAGCGGCGATTTCGTACGTAAAAGGCGGCATTATTGGGGTAGGTACAGGCTCAACTGCTAACTTTTTTATTGATGAACTGGCTAAAGTTAAAAGCAAAATTGACGGCGCAGTCGCTAGCTCAGAGGCCACAGCAAACCGCTTACGTGCCCACGGCATTGAAGTGTTTGATTTAAACTCAGTAGACGGTATGGACATATACGTGGATGGCGCAGATGAAATTACTGAGCATATGCACATGCTTAAAGGCGGCGGCGGCGCGCTAACCCGTGAGAAAATTGTAGCGGCATGCGCAAAAAGCTTTATCTGTATTTGCGACGCAAGCAAATTAGTGCCCGTGCTCGGCAAATTTCCGCTCCCAGTTGAAGTCTTGCCTATGGCACGTAGCTACGTTGCACGTGAGTTAGTCAAGCTAGGTGGCCAGCCTAAATTGCGTGACTTCACTACCGACAACGGCAATGTGATTTTAGATGTTTGGGGCTTAAACATTGTAGATCCAGTTGCAATGGAAGCTAAAATCAACCAAATCGTCGGTGTAGTCACAAATGGTTTGTTTGCGGCAAGACCAGCGAACGTGCTACTTTTAGCGACTGAACAAGGTGTAAAAACTTACCCAGCGAAATAAACTGGATTTAAGATAAGAGACAAAAAGCACGCCAATTTATAAAGCGTATCGCTTAGGCGCTGAAATTTTTAGCCTCAAGCGGCCAGTTCAAAACTACTAGCTGAGTGTAATAAAGTAAAATAAGGCTAAAAATTTAGGCGATTGTAGATGCTTGTGACATTTTTTCATTAAAATGTCACAATTGGCGCATAGTCTGCAAGGTTAGTCTAAATACTATACCAATTAGAAGGGACACATGATGGAACATACCTTTAAGCAATATGACGCAGAGCTGGAATCTGTACGCGCCAAAGTGCTTGAAATGGGCGGCGTTGTTGAGCAACAAATCGTCAACGCATTAGAAGCGCTAGTAAATGCAGACCCTACGCTAGCCGATAGCGTCATTAAAAATGACCATCGTGTGAACGGCTTAGAAGTACAAATTGACGAAGATTGCAGCACTATCATTGCACGTCGCCAGCCTGCGGCAGGTGATTTGCGCATGATTTTAATGGTCATTAAAACCATTACTGACCTTGAGCGCATTGGCGATGAAGCCACTAAAATCGCGCGCGTAGCGCACAAAATCTACGAGTCCGACCGCATGTTTAAGCCTCGCTTTACTGAGATTAAAGCCATGGTCGGCTTAGTGCGCGAAATGTTGCGCATGTCGCTTGATGCGTTTGCACGTTTAGACGTCAGCAAAACGGTAGAAGTAGCTCGCCAAGACGAGCAAGTGGACGAGCAGTTTCGCATCGCCATGCGCCAACTCATTACATTTATGTTAGAAGACCCGCGCACCATCTCTATGTCGCTAGAAGTACTCTTTGTGGCTAAAGCGATAGAGCGCATTGGTGACCACTCTAAAAACATTGCTGAATATGTCGTGTATATGGTCAAAGGCAAAGACGTCCGCCATACGACCGTAGAGGAAATGGAGCGCGAGACACAAAATCCTTAATGATTTTGTGTACGTTGAATGTCGTTAATCGAGTGTTACCCAAACACTCGAACTTGAAAGTAAGGTAAATCTTGGCGCATCAAAAACCTAATTTTTCCGAGATTGCCGCAGTCGATTTAGGCTCTAACAGCTTCAGGTTGCAGCTTGCGCGCATCGTCAACGGGCGCTTGGTATTTCATGATTCTTTGCGTGAAGTTATTCGTCTGGGCGCTGGCTTAGACAAAGACAACAACTTAGACCAAGTCGCACAGAGACGAGCAATTGACTGCCTAAAACGCTTTTCTGAACGTTTACGCGGCCTGCCACCTCAAGCAGTACGCGCCGTAGCCACAAACACCTTCCGCGTAGCAAAAAACGCCACCGAGCTGCTCGCTGAAGCGCAAGCAGCACTTGGCTTCCCCATAGAGATTATTGCAGGCATTGAAGAAGCGCGCATGATATTTATCGGCGTTAGCCACAGCCTGCCAATCGCCAGTCATAAACGACTGGTCATTGATATTGGTGGCGGTTCAACCGAGTTTATTATCGGTACAGGCGTTGAGCCTTCTGAGATGGAAAGTCTATACATGGGCTGCGTGAGCTACACCATGCGATACTTTGCAGAAGGCAAAATCACAGAGGCTGGCTTTGAAGCGGCGCAACTTGCAGCCGCCACAGAAATTCAAGCCATACGCGCCAATTTTACTGAAGGTAATTGGCAAGAAGCTGTCGGCTCATCAGGTACAGCAAAGGCTTTGGGTGAAGTACTTGGCGCCAACTCGCTCAGCAATGGCAATATCACGCTTGATGGCCTTAAAGCGCTGCGCACGCTACTACTGCAAGCCAAAGACACTAAAAAAATTCAGCTGCTAGGCTTAAGCACTGACCGAGCTGCCGTATTACCTGGCGGCTTATCTATCATGCTCGCAGCGTTTGAAACCCTAAATATTAAGCAAATGGCAACCGCCAATAGCTCTCTGCGCGAAGGCGTTTTATATGAGCTTCTAGGCCGTATTGAACATCACGACACGCGTGAGGCCACAGTACGCAGCTTTATGCGCCGCTACCATGTTGATAGAGCGCAGGCCAAACGCGTAGAAAAGCTAGCACTAGCACTACTGGCTCAAACCAGCCACAAACTCAGCATGGATGAAGAAACAGCAAGCCATTACTTGATTTGGGCTGCTAAGCTTCATGAAATTGGCATTTCAATTGCACATAGCGGTTACCACAAACACTCTGCCTATATTGTTGAAAATGCCGACATGCCTGGCTTTTCAACCATGGAACAAAAAACCGTGGGCTTGCTGGTGCGTGCTCAACGTCGCTCACTCAATAAATTTGTATTTCCATCATTTGAAGATGACCGCTGCTTACTGGTGCTGATTCTACGTTTAGCAATTTTGTTTAATCGTAGCCGTCTTGACAACAGCACGCCTGAGCTCACCCTACTATGGGGTAAAAGTGCGTTTCAATTAGAAATTCAAGAAGGCTGGTTAGCAGATAACCCTCTCACACAAGCTGTTTTAGAAAGCGAAATTGCTTACTGGCAGCAATTAGGCATTCCACTCAGTTTAAAATAAGCCTGAGCTGAGGCTTAAACCCAGATTTTCCATTAGGACTTGAAATGACAACGCAGGACATTTTGATGGATTTTTTGTGGAAATTTGAGGGCAATAGTTATTCTATTGACCGAAAATTTCCGCAAAAAAGACGCACAATGGATTAGCAATACTTGCCTGTTTACAGGCTTAGTAGTGATTATGCCTGTGGTGCAAGTTGACGTTCAAGTAGATTAAAAATCACCTAATGGAAAATCTGGGTTAAATAGCACTAAGCTAGACTAAGCTTTTTTAACAAACTCTGATTTGAGCTTCATTGGGCCAAAACCGTCGATTTTGCAATCAATATCATGGTCCCCATCTACTAGGCGAATATTTTTCACTTTAGTACCAACTTTTACCACTGACGACGAGCCTTTAACCTTAAGGTCTTTAATCACCGTAATGGTATCGCCATCTTGCAAGACGTTACCGTTAGCATCGCGCACTACTTTTGCCGCTTCTGTGGTCTCGCTTGCAGCTGTTTTACTCCATTCGTGCGCGCATTCAGGACAAATGTAGAGGTCTCCATCTTCATAGGTATATTCAGATTGGCATTTTGGGCAGGCAGGAAGTTGGCTCATAAATTTAGTGGCTTAATTAAAAACTTAATTATAGTTGATTAAGGCGGCTTAAATACGCCCCGCCTTAGTCTTTTAAATTGCCAATAAAGATTGTCCCAATTCAGCCATTAGGTCAGTTTGTGCGCTGTAGCCAACGCCTTGCTTGGTCGGGCGCAGGTGGTAACTTCCGTCTGGTAGCATCACCCATGCATTGATATTGTCTTTCAAGTAAGGGGTAAGACCTTCTTTAATCACACGTTTTTTAGCTTTTGCGTCTAGTACAGGAAAGCACACTTCTATACGGCGGAAGAAGTTGCGATACATCCAATCAGCACTGGAGAGGTAAACATCCTCAGCGCCATTGTTATAAAAATAAAAAATTCGAGAATGCTCTAAAAAGCGCCCGACGATAGAGCGCACGGTAATGTTTTCTGAAACGCCAATAATGCCCGGTCTGAGTGCACATACGCCACGTACGATTAAATCAATTTTAACGCCTGCAGTAGATGCATCGTAAAGTGCGCGAATTACATCAGCATCTAAAAGCGCGTTCATTTTGGCAATAATATGTGTTTTCTTACCCGCTTTAGCAGCTTCTGTCTCACGATGAATGGCCGCAATAAGATTGCTATGTAAAGTAAACGGAGATTGCCAAATATGATGCGGCTTGTTGGCTTTACCCAAGCCTGTAAGCTGGGCAAACACGTCGTTCACATCACTACATAGCTCATCATTACAGGTGAGTAAGCCAAAATCGGTGTAGAGCCTTGCAGTTCTTTGATGGTAATTACCCGTTGAAAGGTGCACATAGCGCTTGAGTCTGCCTTCTTCACGACGTACCACCATAGCCATTTTGCCGTGGGTTTTGTGCCCGACCACGCCATAAACCACGTGTGCGCCCGCCGCTTCTAATTTAGCTGCCCAGTTGATATTAGCCTCTTCATCAAAGCGCGCCATTAACTCAACTACTACAGTCACTTCTTTACCACGTTTAGCAGCTTCAATGAGCGACTGCATTAAGGTAGAGTCTGCGCTAGTGCGGTAAAACGTTTGCTTAATTGCTAAAACATCTGGGTCTTCAGAAGCTTGCTGAATAAAATCAATCACTGGGTTAAATGATTGAAACGGGTGATGCAATAAAATATCTTGCTTATGTATTGCTTTAAAAATATCTGTCTCTTTAGCAAGCTCTTTAGGCGCGCCTGATTTGTATTGAGGGAACTTCAAATCGGGTCTATCTACACCATCTGGCACTTGCATTAATCGCACCAAATTGACAATGCCGTTAACTTGGTACAAATCATCTTTACCTAGGCCAAACTGCCCAAGCAAAAATGATGACATTTCTTCAGGGCAGCTATCGGCAACTTCTAAACGCACGCTATCGCCAAATTGACGATGCGAGAGCTCGCCTTGCAGCGCCGCGCGCAGGTCTTTGGTATCTTCATCATCTAGCGTGAGTTCACTATCTCGCGTCAAGCGGAATTGGTAACAGCCTTTAACCGTCATGCCTGAAAATAGCTCACCTACATGCGCATGTAAGATAGAAGATAAGAAAATAAAACCGTACTCACAGCCTGCAATGGTATTTGGCAGGCGAATAACACGCGGCAAGGCGCGTGGTGCTTGCACAATGGCAACACCAGAGTTGCGGCCAAAAGCATCTTTGCCTTCAAGCTCTACGGCAAAGTTTAAGCTTTTGTTTAAAACTCGTGGGAATGGATGCGCAGGGTCTAAACCGATTGGCGTTAAAATTGGCATGAGTTCGCGAAAAAAATAGTCGCGTATCCATGCACGCTGAGCATCGTTCCAAGTGGTACGACGTATAAAGTGGATGTCTTGCTCAGCCAACTTGGGCAAAACCACTTCATTGAGTATTTTGTATTGCTTCTCAACCAGCGCATGCGCTTCTTTGCTCACTTTAGCAAACACCTGCTTAGGCAACATGCCATCAGGGCCCGTATCAGTAGAGTTAAACTTAATTTGGTCTTGCAAACCGGCCACGCGCACCTCAAAAAATTCGTCCATATTGCTACTAAAAATACAGAGGAACTTAAGACGCTCTAATAAGGGCACACGGTCATCTTCAGCCTGTGCAAGTACTCTGCGGTTAAAGGCTAGTATGCCCAACTCGCGGTTAACAAAATATTCGGGGTTCAATTGTGAGCGCTTCAAAACAAAACCCTAGATTATGCTAATTTTGTGACAAATAGATGACAAAACTATGACTTTGGCGGGACATAACCAGAGGCCGTATCCGCGCCAGCACCAAAAAAGTAAGCTTCTGTTTGTTGTGAAAGATATTTACGTGCTTGTGGGTCTGCAAGGCTCAGACGATTCTCGTTGACCAACATAGTTTGCTGCTTCAGCCAGCCAGCCCACGCTTCTTTTGACACATTTTCAAAGATGCGCTTACCTAGCTCGCCTGGATAAGGTGGAAAATCCATACCATCTGCCTCACGCCCCAATTTAATGCACTTTACGGTTCTTGCCATGACTTGCCTTTTGTATATCAGTAAAGGTCATATGATAGCGCAAATTAGCAAGCAATAACTATGAACAACCATCAGATTAGAACTCTAGAACTAAGAGGGATTTACTTCTCTATTTAAAGATACCTAACGTAGGTGCGTATGTAAGAATAAAGCAGCTTATATTTAAAAAATAAACACTAAGAGAAAAATTAGGTACACGTAAAATGAGCTCTGCAGAAGCACAAACAGCGACACAAGGAGAACCTAAAAACAAGTCGATAGAACCTCGCCATCTCAATATTTTATTGATTGAAGATCAACACAGCTACGCAGAACTTGTCGAAGCTGCTTTAGAAGACCGCTTTTCTTGCAACATTACACACGCAGCCACTTACCAAGAAGCAGAACAGCGGCTAAAACAGCCGAATCAATTTTTTATTGCCATCTCCGACCTCAATCTCCCCGACGCCGATGACGGCAGCATACTCGACTTACTCAAGACACACAAAATCCCCACCATAGCGATGACCGCATCATTTTCAGAGGAAACACGTCACAAAGTACTCAATAGCGGTGTAATTGACTATGTGCTCAAAGAAAGTGCTTTTGACATAGACTATATCTGTGGATTGATAGAGCGTGTTTATAAAAATCAGTGCATTAGTGTGCTTATTTTAGATGACTCATCCACCTATCGCGCAGTAATAAGCTCTATGCTAAAAACGCAGCAGCTCACCGTACATACGGCAAAAGACGGCCTTGAAGGCTTAGCACTACTAGAACAGCACCCTGAAATCTGTATGGCATTAGTTGACCACGAAATGCCACAAATGAATGGCTTCACTTTCATTAGAAAAGCCCGCGCCAAGCTTGGCAAAGACCAACTCGCGCTCATTGGCATTTCAGCTTCTGACGGAGAAAAACTCACCGCTCGATTTTTAAAAGCGGGCGCCAACGACTTTATACAAAAGCCGCTCAGTCACGAGTCACTCTTATGCCGCGTCAACCAAAACCTAGAAATGATAGAAAAGATACAAACCGCACAAAACTTAAGCTACAAAGACTATTTAAGTGGCTTATATAATCGCCGCTACTTTTTTGAAAAAGGCGAAAAAATACATCAAGAAGCCATCGCTGCCAAAACATCACTCAACGTCATGATGTTAGACATCGACCACTTTAAAAAAATTAATGACGGATACGGTCACGACGCAGGTGATGCTGTGATTATTCAACTCTCTAATCTGCTCGAAACTCACTTTGCACAAGACCTAGTTGCACGCGTGGGAGGTGAGGAGTTTGCTGTTATTAACCAATCAAAAAGTGCGATAGATTTTTACTCAGCAGTTGAAAATTTCAGAAAAACCGTTGCAAAACAAAATCTCGCTTGGCAGAACAGTGAAATTATATACACTTGTAGCATCGGCCTTACCCAAGCAAGCGGCTTAAGCATTGAGGCCTCTCTTAAAGCGGCTGATTTATGCTTATATGAAGCAAAAAATGCCGGGCGCAACCAAGTATGGTGTGCGCAAAGCTAGCGTAAGCTGACTTAAGCAAAGCTGATTTAGCTACACCAAGCCCCCCTCCCAAGACTAATGAAAATCATGAGTGCTATTTCATGACTTTAGGCACTTGCTTTTCTGCTAGCTAGAGTACAGTGTGTCTTACGTTATGAGATTGCAATTGCAACATCAAACGATTTTAGACAACCTAAAAATAGAGGAAATTATCATGTGGACTAAACCAGCTGCTACAGAAATGCGTTTTGGCTTTGAAGTAACAATGTACGTTTGCAATCGCTAATATTCAATAAATATTAAGCTGTTCAAATAAAAAAGGGAGCTTTAGCTCCCTTTTTTATTTTGATTAAAATCATGTCCCAATCAAATACTTTTAATGATAGCATTTGCCTTATAACACTTAGGCAACATTGAACTATATTATGAAGATAATTTGATGTTATTAAACTCGATAAAAAGTTGGTTGCTTACCTTTTTTCTGGGCTCGGTAGTAATGTTCAGCTTGCTATTTCTGGCAAGCCAATATGTTTTACACAAAATCTCTGCAAATATCTCACTTTCTAGCAACATTTCTCAAGCAAATCATTGGTTATGGATTTTTGCATTAGTTTCAATACTAGCAGGCATTCTCATAAGCTTTATCATATCAAAAAAAATAACAACTGCCATTGATAAAATCATCATGCATGTTGATGAAATTGCCAACGGCAATCTAACCCAAAAGGATGTCAACGCTGAGACTAAAGAACTGATTTCTTTGCATACTCAACTCAACCGCTTGGCTATCACATTAAAAGAACAAAACGAATATAGCGAAGCATTTAAACAAGATATTTTAGAGCAAGAACAAGAGCTTAATCATGCCATGAATGAGCAAAATGCTATTTTTGACTCTGCTGGCATGGGCATTGCACTAATGCTAGATAGAAAAATTTTAAAATGTAATAAAGCATTTGAACAGCTGTTTGGCTACTCGACTCAGCAGCTTACGAACAGCACGATAGAAAAATACTACGTGAATGAAAATGACTTTAGTAAAGTAGGCTCCGAAGGCTACGCTATCATCGCGCAAGGTAAAACCTACACCGAGGCTTACGAGTTTAAGCATCGCAGTGGAAACACCTTTATGTGTAGAATTTCTGGCAAAGCTATTCATCCAAATGACTTAAACCAAGGTACGGTGTGGATTTTTGAAGATGTCACTGAACGCCGAAAACTACTCAATGCGCTTAAAAGTCACTCTCAGTTTCTAGAAACTTTAGTAGATGCAATTCCTATCCCTGTTTTCTACAAAGATGAACAAGCAAGGTTTTTAGAGGTCAATAAAGCCTATGAAGAAGCATTTGGTATCAAACGAAAGCATGTGATTGGAAAAACAGTCGCCGAGTTAAATATTTACTCAGAGACTGAGCGCGTAAAATTTCTTGAAGAAGATTTCAAGGTGATCAACCAGCAATTGAATGAAGCTAAAAAAAGAGACATTCTATTTGCTGACGGGCAGGTTCACCACACTATTTATTGGCTTAAAGGTTTTAAACATAATGATGGCTCATTAGCTGGGCAAGTAGGCACGATCATCGACAACACTGAGCAAGAGTTGGCGCAGGTGGCGATGCAACATGCGAAAGAATCTGCTGAAGAAACTAGCCGAATGAAATCGGACTTTTTAGCCAATATGAGCCATGAAATTCGCACCCCGATGAATGCGATTATTGGCATGTCTCACTTGATGTTAAAAACAGCGCTCACCCCAAAACAGCAAGACTATCAAATTAAGGTTCAGCAATCAGGGCAACATTTGCTTGGTGTGATTAATGATATTTTAGACTTTTCAAAAATTGAGGCTGGTGAGCTCAATATAGAAAGCTCACAAATCAACCTCGATAAAATAATCGAGAATGTATTTAACTTAGTTGCGTTTAAAGCCAAAGAAAAAGGGCTAAACCTTATCGTGGATATGGATGCAGCCGTCCCTAAACATGTATTAGGGGATGGTTTAAGAATCAGTCAAATCTTGATTAATTATGTCAATAACGCGGTCAAGTTTACCGATTCGGGCGAAATTAGAATTATTATTCATAGAGTCGCTGAAACTGATGATTCAGTCGAGTTGTATTTTGCTGTTCAAGATACAGGCATAGGCATTTCAGATAAAGATAAAAGTAAGCTCTTTAACAGTTTTCAACAAGCTGACAGCTCTACTACAAGAAAGTTTGGTGGCACAGGGCTTGGATTAGCCATCTCTAAAAATTTAGCAATGCTGATGAATGGTAGCGTTGGCCTTGATAGTGAGGCTGGCAAGGGAAGTACTTTTTGGCTTCAATTAAGTCTAAAAAAAGTGAGCAAGGACCACATCGTAACACCAGAAAATTACACCCAATTTTCAGGCCAACGCGTGTTGGTGGTTGATGACAATGAAGTTTCACGCAAAGTGCTTGCCGACTTGCTTAGTGATTTGTCCTTACGCGTAGATATGGCGATATCGGGTGAAGAGGCGATTAGCATGACAAGAGATGCCGCGAATGCAGAAACACCGTATCAGATTATTTTTATTGATTGGCATATGCCAGATATGGATGGTTTTGAAGCCACTCAAAAGATTAATAGTTTAGGCTTGCCTATAAAAGCAACAACCGTGTTAGTGACTGCTTTTGGTCGTGAAGATGTACTCAGCAATGCCGCCAAATTGGGCATAGAAAGTGTACTGATTAAGCCTATTGACCATGCAATATTACTAGACACTGTTAACCATATATTCCGAATTGACACCTCTCTACAACAAACCGATTTTGTTGCGCCTTCCCCCTTAAACGACATATCGAAGCTGGCTGGTTATCATGTATTAGTAGTTGAAGATAATGAACTCAACCAAGAGGTTGCGGTAGAGCTATTAAAACATGCAAACATTACTGCGGACGTAGCGAATAATGGTCAAGAGGCATTAGATAAGCTCAAAGAGAATACCTACGATATTGTACTCATGGACATGCAAATGCCAGTCATGGGGGGGGTTATTGCCACTATTGAAATTCGCAAACAATCACAATTTAGTAATCTGCCAGTGATTGCGATGACGGCAAACGTCTTAAAAGAGGATAGAGAAAAATGCATTACAGCGGGTATGAATGACTTTCTACCCAAACCCATAGAGCCCGAAATTTTATGGTCAATGCTCTTTAAATGGATTACACCAAGAAGCAATCGAGAAATACCTTCATTTAATGACATTGATTCTTCTCAAATCTCACAAAGCCGACTAACACTAAGTAATGATAAAAAAGTTCCTGAAACCATAGAAGGCTTAGATGTTCGTGCTGGATTAAAGCGTGTATTGGGCAAAGAGGATTTATATCTTTCTATGTTAACCAAGTTTTTAAATGGTCAACAACATGTGATTGCGAGTATGCAGCAATCATTACAGACAAAAGATTGGCCTACTTTAGAGCGCATTGCACACACCTTAAAAGGCTTAGCAGCCAATATTGGCGCCCAACATATTGCAGACAAAGCCTCCTTAGTGGAATCTGCCGCAAAACAAGAAAACATAGATGAAGTTAACAACTATTTAGAAAGCCTTGCTGGCCCTTTAGAAAAAATTCTGAGCGCGCTTTCTGAGGCACTTATGCCATTGAATGAAGACATGGTAAGCGAGGTGGAAACGGATACAACACTTGCCACCTCATTACTAGAAAAGTTAAGCGCTTTATTGCTAGATAATGATGCTGATGCACTTGAGTTTGTTCAAACAAATAGAGCTATATTTCAACAATTATTTGCCGATAAATATATATTGTTTAGAAATAGTATTGAACAATTTTCTTTTGATGATGCTTATCAACTCATTCAACCTTTTTTAAATGGTAGTCATGAGACTACGGAGCAACCATGAACGCTTTTATCGGAGTAGATGATTTATCATTAAAAGAAACCATCCTCATCGTAGATGACACGCCTGACAACTTAACGTTGATGAACGCCTTATTAAAAGAGCACTACAAAGTTAAAGTGGCCAATAATGGTGAAAAAGCACTGAACATTATGCTTGCTCCTAACCCACCCGATTTAGTTTTGCTCGACATTATGATGCCAGGCATTGATGGATATGAGGTATGTAGGCAACTTAAAGTAGATTTACGTACCCGTAATATTCCCGTGATATTTTTAACGGCAAAGGCTGAGGTTGAGGATGAAAGAAAAGGCTTAGAGCTAGGTGCTGTAGATTACATTACTAAACCAATTAGCCCGCCTATCTTGATGCAGCGTGTAAAAAATCATTTACTCATTAAAGCTTCACAAGACTTTTTAAGAGACAAAAATGATTACCTTGAAAGCGAAGTATTAAGACGCACCAAAGAAATTCAAGCCTTACAAGACATTACGATTAACACCATGGCATCACTCGCAGAAACACGTGATGTTGAGACAGGCAACCATATTCGCCGAACACAAAATTACGTTAAACTCATTGCACGTAAGCTTCAACATCACCCCCGTTTTGCGCTGGTACTTAGCGATAAAAATATTGAGCTTATCTATAAATCTGCGCCACTGCATGATATCGGTAAGGTTGGCATACCTGACGTTATTTTGCTAAAACCTGGCAAACACACTAGTGATGAAACTGAAATTATGCGTCAGCATGCGGTGCTAGGCCTAACGGCTATAGAGTCTGTTGAGCGCAATTTGGGACCAATAGAATTTTTACGTTTTGCTAAAGAAATAGCGCATTCACACCATGAAAAATGGGATGGAAGTGGCTATCCACTTGGTTTAGCGGGGGAAGATATTCCAGTATCTGCAAGACTAATGGCGATTGCTGACGTTTATGATGCAATGATTAACCCAAGAATATATAAGAAAGCGATTCCTCACGACGAAGTAATCAGGGTCATTTTAGCTGGACGTGGCACACACTTTGACCCAGATATCGTCGATGCTTTTATTGCCGCAGAAAAAGAAGTGATTCAGATTGCAGCGTATTTTGCAGATTAGAATTATGGGGCTCTCAAATGAGCAAATCCTAAGCAGTTAATTAACTACATACCCTTTAGGTAGTAGCACCCACATTCTGCCTCGCTGCTTCATACTGCCAGCCATTTTACCTGCTTCATTGCCTGCACCCCAGAAAAAGTCTGCTCGCACACCGCCCTTAATTGCCCCGCCAGTATCTTGCGCCATCATTAAACGCTGTAGTGGCTTGGTCGTATTAGGATAAGTGGTTGATAAAAATACAGGCGCACCCA
>CAZAHP010000020.1:0-3196 GCA_964484985.1 uncultured Methylophilaceae bacterium | reverse complement strand
GCATAGCCTACGGGAATCTTCTCACCAGTCTCTAGCACAACGATGCCTGAACCTTGCACTTGTAAAAAGAAGCTGTCGATGATGTCATCCACCCATAAAAACTCTTTGCCTTGCAGCGGAGATGGCTCTACTTCAATCTCAGCCCGAGAATAGTAAGGCACAACCTTGCTGGCGGCCAAACGCCCACGTACACGCTTACCTGCTAGCTCTGGGTATGCACTGCCTAACTCCAAGGTCAGTAAGTCGTCAGGCTTATTGTATAAAGGGTAGCGATACAGGCTGGTTTTGCTACGACTGCCGCGCAATAAAGGCTGATAGTAACCTGTCATTAGGCCTGTTTCTGTGGCATCTTGATTGGTATTAAGATACACATTAAAAAACTGTTTAAAATAGGCTTGAATCTGCTTAAGGCTGGGCTTTTTAAGTTGAACTGCCGCAGCACAGACCTCTTGCCAAGCTTGTTTATTTTTAAGCGTAGTACAGCTTTGCAACCAAGCTGGCCATGCGCTTAACAGGTCATCTTTGTTAAAGCCTTCGAGCTCATCCCAGCTGGCTAAACGTAGCGTGCTGTACTCTAGCTTAGGCTCTGGTAGCGACAATGGAGCGGTTTTTGTGGTTTGCACGGCTTCTGGCAGCTGAACTGGTGCCTCTTCAGCAACTGGTGCAGCAGGTCGCTCTGCTGTGGTTTTCACCGCTTTAGCAGCACAAGCGCTAAGCGTTAGCATGAATATGATGAGAAATAAGCGCGTGATAGTGGGCATGTGTTTATCTTTTCATATCTAATTTAGCATTAACATGACTACAAGTGGCACTATAGTTAAACTCCGTTTTTACCTTAGTGCATTTATCATTGACTTGAATGTCTACTTGTCCATTTCAAGTCCTAATGGAAAATCAGGGTTTAATGTAGCACCCTTGGCATACTTAAATTAAAAGGGGCTATTACCGCTTCAAACTGAGTTCCATCTTCCGCTGTAATATAGTAAGTGCCGTGCATCGTACCATCAGGTGAATTTAATACTGTGCCGCTGGTGTATTGAAACTGCTCACTTGGTTGCAACAATGGCTGTGCACCCACCACGCCCAAGCCACGCACTTCTTGCACCGCCTCACCAGCTTCTGAAATGACCCAATGGCGGCTAATAAGCTGCGCGGCTACTGTACCTGTGTTAATAATGGTGACAGTGTATGAAAACACGTATCGATGGACTTCGCCTTCGGTTTGATCAGCCACAAAAGCGCTTTCAACACTGATAGTAAATTCGTAGCGCTTATCTGTCGTCATCATGTTATCTTTTCAATTAATCAATCATGCCAGTAGTCGGCGAGCTGGGCGAGGCCGAATAAAGCTTTTTAGGCATGCGGCCTGCTAAATAGGCTTCGCGGCCTGCTTCTATGGCTTTTTTCATGGCAGACGCCATGAGCACTGGGTCACGCGCAGCTGCAATTGCAGTGTTCATGAGTACGCCGTGGCAGCCGAGCTCCATGGCGATCGCCGCATCTGAAGCGGTGCCCACACCTGCATCTACTAGCACTGGAATGTTTGCATTTTCAATAATAATTTGCAGATTCCATGGGTTTAAAATACCCATGCCAGACCCAATGAGTGAGGCTAAAGGCATCACAGCGCAGCAACCTATCTCTTCTAGCTGTTTAGCAATAATGGGGTCATCTGAACAATACACCATCACATCAAAACCGTCTTTGACGAGTGTTTTGGCTGCAGATAAGGTTTCTATCATGTTTGGGTAAAGCGTTTTCGGGTCGCCCAGCACCTCTAACTTGACTAAGCTATGTCCATCTAGCAACTCACGCGCTAAACGCAATGTGCGCACAGCATCATCAGCGCTATAGCAACCCGCAGTATTTGGTAAGTAGGTAAACTCACTGGGTGGCAAGCAATCTAAAAGAGATGGCTCATTAGCGTTTTGGCCAATATTGGTGCGACGTATCGCCACAGTGACAATCTCTGCGCCACTGGCATCAATCGCTGCACGTGTTTCTGCAAAATCTTTATATTTGCCTGTGCCCACCAGCAAACGAGAGTTGTATGTTTTACCTGCTATGTTTAATTGGTCTGTCATCTTTAAATTATCCGCCACCTACTGCGCCTACTATTTCTAACTTATCACCGCTTTGCAATTGTGTTTGTTCAAATTGGCTGCGCGGTACAATTTCACCGTTGCATTCTATGGCTAGCCGCTTACCTGTTAAGCCTAAACGCTCGACTAATTGCGCGACTGTAAGCACATCAACATCAAACTGACGTGCGTTACCGTTGATAGTAAACTGAATCAATTGCTTATCACCTTTGTAAAGGTTGTATTCTACGTGTAGGGGTGACTATATGGCAAACCAAACCTTTGCTTTTTGCTGTGCTAAGCCATAAACTTTAAAGAAAAAGGAACTTGCGATGAATAATGTTTTGATTACAGGCGCCAATCGCGGCATAGGCTTAGAGTTTACCAAGCAATATTTGCATGATGGCTGGCAGGTCATCGCCTGCTGTCGTGAAACGCCCGCGCCAGATTTAAGCGCATTACAGGCACAATTTAAAGACCAATTACAAATTTTTGCATTGGATGTAGGCAATAGCGCGCAAATTGAGGCGCTCGCAAACAAACTTAAAGATAGCGTCATCGATATCCTAATTAACAACGCAGGCGTCTACCCCGAAAGCAACTTTGGCGATAACGATGAAGAAGCTTGGTTGCACGCTTTTAAAATCAACAGCATTGCGCCACTTAAAATGACGGAAGCCTTTTTACCGCTTGTTGCCAAGAGCCAACATAAAAAAGTGGTTACGCTTAGCAGCAAAATGGGCAGCATAGAAGACAACACCAGTGGTGGCAGCTATATTTATCGCAGCAGCAAAACAGCCGCCAATATGGTAATGAAAAGCCTAAGCATAGATTTAAAAGCCTACGGTGTGGCATGTGCCGTATTGCACCCAGGCTGGGTACTCACCGACATGGGCGGGCCAAATGCACTGATTAACACCGAGCAAAGCGTGAGCGGTTTACGCAAAGTGATTGCCGACTTAAACCTGAATAACACTGGTCGTTTTATTGCTTATGACGGCAAGGTGATTCCTTGGTAAAATCTCAGATGGTGCGCTTAATGACAGCGTACTAAATAAACGCGGGTGTAGTTCAATGGTAGAACGCTAGCTTCCCAAGCTCGATACGCGGGTTCG
>CAZAHP010000019.1:0-24552 GCA_964484985.1 uncultured Methylophilaceae bacterium | reverse complement strand
GGCTTAAGCCACCACACATGCTCAGTGGCTGGATATTTGCCCTTTAAGCCATCAGGCATCACCACACTTGCTAGCAAAGCTAAATCATAAGTGCTTTGGTAATGCTGCTTCACTTCTTCAGCGGTAATTGAAAACGGCGGCCCTGCGTGAATAGATTGGTCATACTCAAAACAGATTAATAATTGCGGGGCTTGCTTAGTCATCGCCATTAAATGCGCTGTGTATGCTTGGCGCATTGGCTCTGGCAACGCCACCAAAGCCGCGCGGTCATATACTGCATCTACATGGCCGAGCATGGCAGGCGTTACTTTAAAAACATCACCGACGAACATATCAATATCAGTCGCGCTGTAATGGGTAATCTCGCCCAAGTGAGTGACAGTGGGCGTGAGGTTTAGGCTTTTAAATAAATCCTCAATCGCAATTGGGCTGAGTTCTGCACCAGCTACTTGATAATCCTGTGCCAAGAGCCAAGCAATATCCAAAGTTTTGCCACACAAAGGCAAAAAAACGCACGCGCCTTGCTTTAAATTGAGCGATGCGAAATGTGCAACAAGCAAAGGGTTGGCCTCGGGCAAGTGAAAGCCAATTTGATTGCTTTGCCATCTTTCGTGCCAAAAGTCGTGTTGCATATATGTCCGATGGAAATTTGTGGGGCGTCAACAGCGTGGCGTATTGCGCCGAAATAAGCTATCTATGCGGCGGATTAAGCATGTTAATCCGCCCTACGAGTTTTACTTATTTACTCAGAAACTTTTTTTAAGTTGGCTAAGCCAGATTTTAAAATACCCTCAACAGCGGCTTTAGCAGCTGCATCATCTTGGCCTGCCGCACCTGGGTTGGCTGGGTCTTTACGTTTAAACATGGTGCGCCATGTCACAATACTTTTATCGCCTGCGGCTTCTACTTTAATTGTTGCGCCGTAGTCACGCACAGGTAATACGCTCTCAGTAATTTCGTATTTCATGGTCATGCTAGCTGCATCAAAGCTGGTGAGCGTTTCATTGACCTTGCCACCATCTTGTAAAGTAAGCACACGTTTTGCACCCACTTCATCGGCTTTGCCTTCAACCACTTCTGTTTTTGCAACGGCAGGGTGCCAGCTCATGTCACCGTAATTACCCACTTTTGCCCAAACTTTAGCCGCTGGCGCATTAATTTCAATGCTTTCTTTCATGCGAATTGTTTCATCAATTGCCGCGTTTGCTACAAAAGCAACGCCCAAACCTGTCATTAATAAGGCAGCCATCCATTTACTCATAACAACCTTTCAAAAATAAATAATTTTTATCGAAACGCCCTTGTAGGAAGCAAAGACTATACTTGAGCAGATTTAGGATGGCGAGTGATTTTTGTAGGGTGGGCAGATTTCTGCCCACGCGTTAGTTGAAGTGTCAAAGATTGTTACGCGTGGGCAACAAGTTGCCCACTCTGCTTGGCTATGCAGGCTATTTTGATAAGCTATATTGACCTACTCATGCGACGATGGCAAGATGGGGCTATGATGGTTTTTCTAAAACTTTGTTAGGCGTCATGAGCTCGCAGATTCCCGAGTACTCCTCATTTGAGACTCTTGCCAATGAACACGTCGAAGGGCGAGATTTCTATCGAGTTATTAAGCCCCTCAATCGTGCAAGAGTTGCCATCATTGCGCCTCACGGAGGTCGAATTGAGCCTAAAACGCATATTATCGCCTCCGAGCTGGCAGGTGAGGATTTCAGTCTATACTGCTTCATCTCATGCCTGCCCACTGATAAAGCCAATCTTCACATAACGAGTCACCGTTTCGACGATCCAGCTTGTTTGGCACTACTTGCCTCGCACACGCATGTCGTAGCTGTACACGGATGGGCGAAGCATGGTGAGGCCATCCTCATTGGTGGGCTTGACACTAACCTCGCCAATCAGTTGGCTGCAGAGTCGCGCAACTTGGGAGTAGAAACACACACTGACGGCGAAGGTCTCGCAGGAACTCACCGGTTGAATATCTGCAATCGTGGCAGAACAGGTCTAGGAGTCCAACTTGAGCTAACAATGGAGCTTCGAAAGAGCCGCAAACTTCAGTATTTGCTATCAGCGTTTCGCGCTGTACTGATTAAGTACCAGAATGCGGCTTAAGCCTTTACTTAGGTGAATCCCCATCTGCTTGGAAATAGATCCGCGAGGCGGTTTAGTTGTTATAGGGGGTGATTTGTTTGGCTGTACATTTCACTTTAATGCCTGAGCTAAACGTTCAAAGGCATTAGTTAAACTATTATGAGTCTCAATTATTAACTCAAAACTTAAGTTTATTTTTTCACCTTGTACTGACTCAAAAAAAGTGTGCTTAGCTGATGAGTGTAAAAGTCTGCGTGTGTTTTCACTTGCAGTATCAAAACTTTTTGTATCTAAATTGGCTTGTTTTAGGTTGCCTAAAATGTTTTGTTCATATTCTTTAACCAATTCGCATACAGGCACCTGTTCAAGCAACCATGCATCTTTTGCACAAGCCCATACATTTTTTTGATACAACATTAAATCTACATAATTTTCTTTTAAAAACTGAATTAATTGTTCTTTATCTTGTAACGTTTTAACTGGAAGAAATTTCCAAAAAGCGTCATATTCAGCTTTCGTTAAGTTACCTTTGCCATTAACAACTACTTTTATTGCTTCCTTAAAGGCTAAATCTAATTTAGCACTCTCACTAGCAATTACATTAAAGGAAAGACTACATAATAAAACACCGATAATTAACCATATATTTTTCATAACTGTCCAATCTTGTAAACTCTTGTATTTAGTTGATGTAGGGTGGGCAGATTTCTGCCCAAGCGTTGTTGAAGTGTCAAAGATTTTTATGCGTGGGAAAAAAAGTTGCCCACCCTACTTGGCTTGGCTGTAGACTTTAAGTAATAGTTAATTTTTTCTACAAACGGCATTAAATATTTGCTCAATCTCAGAGTCGGGAACGATAAATTTTTCCTCATTATCAAACTTCGTGTTTTCTATCTGTAAAATTAAGTAGTTGTTACTTTGGCAATGAAACTCGTAATAGCTTTTAGATGTTTCATTATCTGTAATTCTCATAGCCCAGACCAATATGGTTTTGCCATTTTTTTTAATGCTTTTTGAGTCAAAATATAGCCTATCTTCTGTGATGCTATCTTCACTTAAAAGCTTCCATCTTTCATCGAGTGAGTCAATTCTAGTACTGTTTTCCAATCTTTTATTTGAGTAGCTAACGTTATTATTGGTAATAACTTTAAAAACAGCAGCATGAGATAATTGAGGTACAAAAATCAATATTAATATACAAATTAAATTCATATTAAAGCCTTTTGGGGATTATTTATTGCTAACTTATCCAATTGTTGCCCACGCGTTTACCATCACAAATACTCAACCCGCCATCCCATTATGCCTTAACAACGCATCCAAGCTAGGCTCTCTACCCCTAAACGCTACAAACGATTCCATGGCTGGGCGGCTGCCGCCTTTGGCTAGCACTTCATTTTTAAAGCGTGAGCCTGCTTGTTCTGAAAGCACACCGAGCTCTTCAAATAAGCTGTAGGCATCTGCACTTAGCACTTCTGCCCATTTGTAGCTGTAATAACCTGCAGCGTAGCCGCCTGCGAAAATGTGGCTAAAGCTGTTGGGGAAGCGGTTCCATTTGGGTGGTCGGATAACGGCGACTTCGTCGCGTACTTCTTCAATTAAGTCTAATGCTGTTTTTTTGCCGTTAGGGTCAAAGTCACCGTGTAGGCGCATGTCGAAGAGTGAGAACTCGATTTGGCGCACGGTTTGCATGCCTGCTTGAAAGTTTTTGGCGGCGACCATTTTGTCGAAGAGCTCGCGTGGGAGTTGTGCGCCTGTGTCTACGTGGGCGGTCATGTGGCGTAGCACTTCCCACTCCCAGCAGAAGTTTTCCATAAATTGGCTGGGCAGCTCAACGGCATCCCACTCTACGCGTTTAATACCTGATACGCCGTATTCATCGACTTGGGTGAGCATGTGGTGCAGGCCGTGACCAAACTCGTGGAACATGGTGATGACTTCATCGTGCGTGAATAGCGCGGGTTTGCCGCCGACAGGGGCAGAGAAGTTGCAAGTTAAAAAGGCCACGGGTAGCTCTATGCCTGTGGCTTTTTTGCGGCGCGAGATGCATTCGTCCATCCATGCGCCGCCACGCTTAAAGTTGCGTGCGTAGAGGTCTAGATAAAAGTAGGCGATGGGTTTGTTGCTTGCGTCGCTAATTTCGTAAAACGCGGCATCGGCGTGCCATAGCGGGGCTTTTGTTTTGCGTACTTGCACGCCAAAAATGGTTTCGGTGACTTTAAATAAGCCTGCCAGTACTTTGCTTTCAGGGAAGTATTGTTTAACTTCTTGGTCTGAAAACGCGTATTTTTCTTGACGCAATTTTTCGCTCACGTAGGCGACATCCCATGATTGCATGTCATCTAGCCCAAGTTTTTTGGCATAGTCGCTGAGCTCTTGCATGTCGCGCTGGGCGTAGGGCTTGGCGCGTTTGGCGAGGGTATCTAAAAAATCGGTCACTTGTTTGGGTGAGTCGGCCATTTTGGTGGCGAGCGATAGCTCGGCATAGTTGCTAAAGCCTAGTAGCTTGGCTTCTTCTTGTTTGAGGATTAGTATGTCTTTGATTAAGCTGGTGTTATCCCACTCGGCTTTGCCAAACTCTGAAGCACGCGTGGCGTAGGCGCGGTACATGGTTTCACGTAGGGCGCGGTTATCCGCGTATTGCAGCACGGGCATGTAAGAGGGGAAGTGCAGGGTGAACAAGTAACCGTTTTGCACTTTATTTTCGTTTCCAGCTTCCGCTGCTAATGCTTTTGCCGCTTCTTGAGCCGCTTCAATCGCGTCTTCTGGCAAGCCAGCTAAATCAGCAACATCTGCAACGAGGTGTTTAAAGTCGTTGGTGTTGTCCATCATGTTTTCTTCAAATTTACTGCCGAGTTTTGAGAGTTGCTCAGAAATCTCTTTAAAGCGCGCTTTTTGTTCTGCGGGCAGCTCTGCGCCGCCTAGTTTAAAGTCGCGCACTTCGTGGTTGATGATGGTTTGCTGCGTGGGGCTGAGGCTGGCAAAGGCATGGCTGGCTTGTATGGCTTTGAATTTTGCGTATAGGCGCTCATCTTGCGAAACATCACTGCCGTAATCGGTGAGTTTGGCTAAGTTGTCGTTATAAGCTTCGCGCAGCTCTGGGCTATTGACCACTGCGTTCATGTGACCAACTTGGCTCCAAGCGCGGCCAACTTTTTCACTATGGTTTTCTAGCGGTAGCGCAAAATTCTCCCATGTGGGGGCTACACTAGCGGTGGCGAGCGATTCAATTAAGGCGCGGCCTTCTGCTAATAGGCTGTCTATGGCGGGGCTGACGTGCTCGGGTTTAACTTCGTTAAATTTAGGTAAGCCTGCAAAGTAGAGCAATGGGTTTTGCGATAAGTCTGACACGGTGTTTCCTTAAAAAATTTTAGCTGATAAGACGTAGATTCAGTGGATAGCGGTAAGTTTCACCTTTGCTGGTGGCAATGGCGGCAAGAATGCATAAAATAATATTGCCTATCCAAACCATAGGGATTAAAGCTAAGCCTATGAGTACCCAGATAAGTGCCTGAGCAACCATCATGGCTATCATCACCGTAATTTGAAAATTAAGTGCTTCTTTAGCTTGGTCTGCAATATAGGAGCTTTCATTTTTCTTAAGTGCCCAGATGATGAGTGCAGGGATAAAAAAGAAAACCGTGCCTGCGAGGTGCGTAATCACAGCAAAATTTCTTTCGTCAGCACTTGGCTGTTCGATTTCGGCCATGGCGATTTCCTTTATGATAGGTTGAGTTTTTGCAGCAAAGGTTCGATTTTTTCCATGTCGTATGCGGCGAGTATTTTGCGCGCAGTTGGGGTGACTTTGACTAAATCACTTTGCAATACCTGATGTTTAATGCTCAGTAAATGTGCTGGGTGCATAGAGAAATTGCGTAAACCTAAACCCAATAAAAGTTTGGTGAGTTTGCTGTCGCCCGCCATTTCACCGCACACTGAAACCGATTTTCCCGCTTTTTGACCTGCGCGTATGGTCATTTCAATCAGCTGCAATACGGCTGGGTGCAATGGGTTGTATAGGTGCGACACGGCATCATCTGTTCGGTCAATCGCTAAAGAGTATTGAATCAAGTCATTCGTGCCTAGCGATAGAAAATCAAGCTCGCGCGCAAAGGCATCTGCACATATCGCAGCGGCGGGGATTTCTATCATGCCACCCACGGGGATGTTTTCATCAAAGCTGACTTTTTCTTTACGCAAACTGGCTTTTGCACGCTCTATTAGTATGAGTGTTTGGCGTAGCTCTGAAAGTGTTGAGAGCATAGGAATTAGAATTTTGATGTTGCCAAACGCAGAGGCGCGTAATAAGGCGCGTAGCTGAGTGTGGAAAATCTGTGGCTCTGCTAGGCATAGACGAATGGCGCGTAAGCCAAGTGCGGGGTTGGCGCAGTCGCTCACTGAGTCTGGGTTCATTTGCTTATCTGCGCCCAAATCAAGCGTGCGGATGGTAACAGGCAGACCTTGCATGGCCTCGGTTACCGATTTATAGGCTTTAAATTGCTCTTCTTCGCCGGGCATATCACGCCGATTCATAAATAAAAACTCGGTACGGTAAAGCCCTACACCTGTCGCGCCTGAAGCTTTGACTTGAGCGACGTCTTCAGGCACTTCAATATTGGCGTGTAACTCGATGGCAGTGCCGTCTAGCGTGACTGCTTTGGTGAGCTTAATGCGCTTGAGTTTTTGTTGCTCAATTTCCCATTGTTCATGGCGCAGTTTGTATTCTGCTAGTGTGTCTTTGTCTGGGCTGACAATGACCACGCCGTTTGAGCCATCCACAATAATGAGCTCACCATCGTGAATAAGCCCTCGCGCACGTTGCAAGGCAACGATGGATGGAATATTTAAGCTGCGCGCTAAAATTGCGGTATGTGAGGTGACACCACCGACATCAGTAATAAATGCAGCGAATTTATGTTGTTTAAACTGAATGGCATCTGCGGGTGAAATATCGTGAGCAACCAGAATAATGGCTTTTTCTTGCTCTTGTACCGCCACTTGGCTGGGGTGGCCTAGCAGTACTTTAATCACGCGTTCAACTACTTGCACCACGTCTTGCTTGCGCTCGCGCAGGTATTCGTCTTCTATTGCTTCAAATTGCTCAACGATGTCGTCCATTTGCTGCTTAAGCGCCCACTCGGCATTGCAGCGTTCTTTTTGAATAATGGCGATGGGCGCTTTTGAAAGCGATTGGTCGCTTAAAATCATCAAGTGCGTGGTGATAAACGAGCCTAGCTCAGCAGGTGCGCTGGCAGGGAGCTGACGCTTAATGGTGTTTAAATCGTCTTTAACCGTTTGTATGGCTTTTTCAAAGCGCGTGATTTCTTGTGCGAGCAGGTTTTTGGGCACTTGGTAGTGCGCAACTTCAAGCAGAGCGTGCGAGACTAAATGGGCATGACCGATGGCGATGCCGCTAGAAACACCTACCCCGTGAATGGTGAAACTCATTCACCTTCACCAAATTTGTCGTTAATGAGGGCAGCAAGCGCGTTCATGGCGGCTTGCTCATCTTCGCCACTGGCTTCTAAAGTGATTTTGCTACCTTTGCTGGCGGCTAACATCATCACGCCCATAATGCTTTTAGCATTGACGCGTCTGCCATTGCGCTCTATCCAGACTTCGCTGCTAAATTGGCTAGCTGTTTGTGTGAGCTTGGTTGAGGCACGTGCGTGCAAACCGAGTTTGTTGATAATTTCAATTTCTTGTTTAATCATATTGTTATTGTTTCATTCACTTTAGGTCGAGGGGTTATTGACTCTCATGAGTCCTTGAAGTTTATGTGCCTTGAAAATTACTTACGTCTAAATGGACCACGCCCTCTTGGCCGCCACTCATCGCTTTTTCAAGCAGTTTGTTGATGTCGCCATTACGGTAGGTCAGTGCGCGCACTAACATGGGTAAATTGACTCCAGCTACACCTTCTACATGGCCAGGTTTTAAAAGCTTGGCCATTAAGTTGCAAGGGGTTGCCCCATACATGTCTGTGAGCATGAGCACGCCATCGCCTTCGTCAAGCTCACTAATCATTTGCTGAGCTTGAGGCAGCATGGTGACAGGGTCGTCATTGGTTGCTAAGCCGAGTTGTTTCAAAAGCGGTGGGGATGAGCCCACCACATGGCTTGCACATTCAATTAGGCTATCGCCCAAATTGCCGTGCGCTACTATTAATATGCCTATCATTTTTATAACCTTTTACATTTCATACTACATGTCTAAAAATTATTCTTATTAATATCGCGCGTGTTTTTGGCGCGTTTTACTCAAGCTCTCGGTGGCGCACTAACACTTTTTCATGCAGTGTTTGAAAGTGCTTGCTCAGTCTTTCTACAAAATACACTGAGCGGTGTTGGCCACCTGTGCAGCCTATAGCCACGGTTAAGTAGCTACGATTGTCACTAATATAACAAGGTAGCCATGTGCTGATAAAGCGGCTGATGTCGTCATACATTAAATTGACGCTGCCTTGGCTAGCTAAAAACGCTTTCACAGGCTCATCTTTGCCTGTGAGTGGTTTTAATATGGGGTCGTAATGTGGGTTTGGCAAGCAACGCACATCAAATACTAAATCTGCATCTAAGGGGATGCCATGCTTAAAGCCAAATGAGGCAAATAGTAAAGTAAGCCCTTGCGAATCTTGTGCGATAAAGTCTTTTACCCAGCTACGTAAGGTGTTTGCGCTTAAGTCACTGGTGTCTATGCGGTGGCCTAAGTCTATGAGTGGTGAAAGTAGCTCGCGCTCACGCAAAATACTTTCTGATAGTGTGGTTTCACCATTGCTTAAAGGGTGGCGGCGTCGCGTTTCACTAAAGCGTTTAACTAAGGTTTCAACTGTGGATTCTAAAAATAACAGCTGTACGGCAATGCCTTGTGCTTTTAGCAGCTCAATACTTTTTGGTAATTCTTCTAATGCCTCGCTACGCGTATCAACGCTGACTGCAACACGCTCTTGATGCACACTACCAATATGCGCGGAGATTTGCGGCAGCAGGGTGGCAGGTAGGTTGTCTATGCAATAGTAGCCACTATCCTCAAGTGCTTTGAGAACGATACTTTTACCAGAACCTGACAGCCCAGTGACGATAATCAACTGCATGTAGGGTTACCTTTTTTAAGCTCGCGATTGTGTCGCTGCATAAATTGTTTGGTGCTATTCACGCCGCGCAGTTGCAACATATAGTTGCGCACAGCAGCTTCAACTAAGACGGCGATATTGCGGCCTGCAGCAACGGGAATTTGCATCTTAGTTACTTTGACTCCTAAAACTTTTTCAAGTTGCGAAATAGTATTTAATCTGTCTAACAATTGCGGTTGTAGTTTATCCGCCATTTCTAGCTGTATGATTAAATCGAGCGGCTTGGTGGGTTTGACAGCGTTATCGCCATAAAGCTCACGTATATTTAAAATGCCTAGTCCGCGTACTTCGAGAAAATCTTGCAATAGTGGCGGGCAGCGGCCTTCAATGCGCGCGGGGGAGATTTTGAAAAAATCTACAATATCATCTGCAACAAGGCGATGGCCACGTGAAACTAGCTCTAAGGCTAGCTCGCTTTTACCTATGGCTGCCTCGCCTTTAATGAGTACGCCAAAACCTTGTACCTCCATAAACACGCCGTGAAAGCTCACAGACTCAGCCACTGCTTGCGCTAAATAATGGCTAAGTACATCCATTAAACTTGGGCTAATCATGGGAGAGGTAAAGAGTGGGGTATTATGTGTGTCAGCGGCTACGTTGAGTTCTTGAGGTGGGTTTTCACCATTGGCGACAATGACCGCAGCTAGGTCGGTTGAGAATAGATTAGCAATCGCTTGTTCTAGTGATTTACTTTTTAAGCTGCGTAGATAGTCCATTTCAGCACAGCCCAATACCTGAACGCGGTTTGGGTGTACAAAATTCAAGTGCCCGATAAGGGCGAGTGAGGGCTTACTTACGGTTTCACTGCTGAGTAAGTTGTTGCCACCAGCCAAGCCCGCAACCCAAGTGAGCTTGAGGTTACGGCGCATGTCTTGGTACAGCTGAGATACGCTGATGGCAGCCACGATGTTAAAAACTACTCTTCAGATACAGTGGTTTGGTGCTTGAGTGCACCGTTAGCTTTGTGATGGTCAGCGTGTTTTTCTTTATGCTTAAGCACTTGGCGGTCTAGTTTATCTGCCAGCATATCAATCGCGCTGTACATGTCTTCATTAGCACACTCAGCGTGCAAATCGTTACCAGGAACATGTAGTGTTGCTTCAACTTTTTGTACCAGCTTTTCAACACTTAATGTGACTTTTAAGTCGATTACGTGGTCGAAGTGGTTTTTTAAACGCGCTAATTTTGACTCTACATACTCACGTAGCGCTGGAGTAACCTCTAAATGGTGGCCTGTTAGTTGTACGTTCATGTTATCTCTCCTTTTAGGGTTGTGAAAAAAGTGACGCTAAAAACACTATTACATTTAAATTATTTAACTAAATCATTCGCCTATAAACTTTTACGTTGGCTGGCTGGAGGCAATTGTAGCGACTCCCTATATTTGGCAATGGTGCGCCTTGCTACTACGATACCTTGTTTGCTCAAAATATCAGTGATTTGATTATCTGACAATGGGTGTTTGGGGTCTTCTTCTGCCACCATTTGTTTAATGAGTGCGCGTATCGCTGTTGCTGAGCATTCGCCACCAGACTCAGTGGCCACGTGGCTGCCAAAGAAGTATTTAAGCTCATACACGCCGCGCGGAGTGAGCATGTACTTACGTGTGGTGACGCGTGAAATGGTGGATTCGTGCAATTCGAGCTCATCCGCAATCTCGCGCAGCACTAAGGGGCGCATGGCCACTTCGCCGTGTTCAAAGAAGTTGCGTTGCCTATCTACAATCGCTTGGGAAACACGCAAAATGGTAGAAAAACGCTGCTGAATATTTTTAATCATCCATTTCGCTTCTTGCATTTGGCTCATTAAATATTGGCCTGAGCTTTCGCGGTTGCGTTTTAAAATGTTGGCATACATTTGGTTAATGCGTAGCTTAGGCACGACATCGTCATTCAGGTGGGCAAGCCAGATGCCTTTTACTTTTTTAATCACCACTTCATGTTGAATAAAGTGGTCTGTACCAATATGGGCGAACTCACTGCCTGGCCTTGGGTTAAGCTGTTTGATGAGCTGCTGAACCGTGCGCAAGACGTTTTCATCGCATTGCAAAAGCTTTTTCAATTTAGCAAAGTCTCGTGACGCTAATAGCGGCAGGTGTTTTTCAGCCAAAGTAATCGCCAATTTGATGTGAGGCGTATCTTCAGGCATGGCTTTTAATTGCAGCGCCAAGCACTCAGCTAGATTGCGTGCGCCTATGCCCGCAGGGTCTAAATGTTGAATGTGCTTAAGCGCAGTTTCTAATTCTAAAATATCAACTTCAGCGCTTTCATCAAGGAGTGCAACAAGCTCTTCTAAAGGTTGCTCTAAGTAGCCATCCTCGTTAATGGTGTCTACCAAAAACATGGTGAGCATTTGGTCGCGCTCTGAGAGCGGCATCAATTTAAGTTGGCTTAGTAGGTGCTCTCTAAGACTTATAGTCGCTGACTCTTGGTGTGTGAAATCATTGTCATCATCACTGCCAGAGTTTTCATCCCAGCGTGAGTTGCCGCCAGAAAAATCCATCAGGTCATCCGCAAAGTTTTCTTGTGGAGGCGCTTCTTCAGGTTTTGCAGTTTCAGCGGGCGCGCTGGTTTCGCCACTAATGCTTCCAGGGATAAAGGTATCTATTGCATCTGTACCATCTGCATTTTTTTCATCTCGCTCAAGCAGCGGGTTGGCTTGCAGGATGGACTCTAGCTCTTGATTAAGCTCAATAGTGGAGAGTTGCAACAGACGAATAGACTGTTGCAGTTGCGGTGTTAGCGCAAGGTTTTGTGAAAATCTAAGTTGTAAGCCTTGTTTCATAATACGTATATCTGATAATTACAGACGAAAATCCTTGCCGAGGTAAACTTCTTTAACGCTTTCATTGTGTACTATCTCACTAGGTGAACCTTCCGCAAAAATGCGGCCTTCATTCACAATATACGCTCTATCGCAGATGCCTAGGGTTTCACGTACATTGTGGTCGGTAATTAATACGCCAATATTGCGCTCACTTAAGAAGCGAATAATTTTTTGAATATCTAATACTGCAATCGGGTCTATGCCCGCAAATGGCTCGTCCAGCAAAATAAAGCTGGGGTTAGTCGCTAAGCAACGTGCGATTTCAACCCGCCTACGCTCCCCGCCAGACAAGCTTACTGCGGGGTTGTCTCTAATATGCGTGATATGTAGCTCTTGCAATAATGACTCAAGCTGCTCTTGCATCGCCTTTTGTGCAGCTTCTGCTGTAACGCCAGGGTTGGGCTTTTGTAGTTCTAATATCGCCAATATGTTTTCAGACACCGTCATTTTACGAAAAATAGAAGGCTCTTGTGGTAGGTAAGAGAGGCCTAAGTGTGCGCGTTGATGAATTGGTAAGCGACTTACATCTTTTCCATCTAGGGTAATCATGCCGCCATCAATAGGCACCAACCCAACCATCATATAAAAGCTGGTGGTCTTACCAGCGCCGTTAGGGCCAAGCAAGCCAATGACTTCTCCGCTATTGATTTGCAAAGAAATATCCTGCACCACCGTGCGGGCTTTATATTTTTTGCGTAAACTCTTAACGACTAATTGGCTCATATTTACTTAAATAACGGTTGTTTTAGTTGGGCGCTGAAGGGCTAGCTGGTTTTTTCTTCGGTTGTATCACCGCTCTTACTCTGCCGCTAGGCGTGCCTTCGGTTGCTGCCTCTGAGCCGCCACCTATGACTTCTGAAAACTCTGCGATGGTGTCATACATAATGTAGTCACCATGCACGATGTCTTCGCCGCGTTTAACCCATGCTTTTGTATAGAGCTGCACTTTCTCCATGCGACCATCGTACTCTATGCGCTGTGCACTGCCTTGCATATATTCGTTTTTGCCATCACGTTTTTGTTTGAAAGTAGTGGGGTTGCCATAAGAGGTGCTATGTTGAAAGCCCTCTTTGTCTTCGCGCACGATGAGTTTGTCACCACGAATCACTAATGTCCCTTGAGTAAGAATCACATTGCCAGTATAGGTGCTGGTTTTTTTTGCATCATCTACTGTTACCGTGTCTGCTTCTAAATCAATGGGTTTGTCACGGTCGGCTTTTTCAGCGTGAGCTAAAGTTGTGATTAACATCATCAAGATGAGCACTGAGCTTTTAACAATTGAGCCTATTTGAGGGGTGTTCCTCATACTATCTCCAAATCAAAAAATACTGTTTTCATTATCTCAGCTTTAAATTATTTCTTTAGAAAACTTGAGCTTAGGGTCTGGCTGTTGACTGGGTGCTGGGCTCACTTTGCTTTTTGGGCTTAGGGGGCTGGCACCTAGCGTTGACTCCATGTGCATATCTTGGCTCTTGGTTTTATTTGAGAGTGCTTGGTAGCTACCAGCAGCCTTACGCGGGTTCTCATAATGCGCTTTCACTTTGTGCAGCAGAGTGAATGTTTTGTTTTTTTTATCAAATATCATCCCTGTCGCATGAATCACGGTTTTAGGGGCTTGAGTAATCACTACGGGTAGCTCTGTCTTTGCAATGTCTTTTTTTGGTTGCACTGTTAATTGCTGGGTTTGCATGACCATTTCACCGCGATTTTTAAATGCTTGGCGCACGACTTTTACGTGGTCAATAAATTCTACCGTTTCTCCATTGCTTGAGAGCGAGCCCTTCTGTGACTGAATTTGCGTGTAGGGCTTATCCAAAGTGTAGCGCGTAAAGCGTGGGCGCTTGAGTTGTGTAGAGTCATCGTCTGGGTAGTGAATCATTTCTGTTGCAGCCAATCTGTATTCTAACTCACCATTCATATTTGTTTTTGTCGTGACAAAGTTGTTCATATAGTAATCAGGGTCGTGCCTACTGCTGCCATCAAGTTTTGCGCGCGGCGCTTGCACCACATTGTTTATCCACAAAGTCAGCAGAGCCAGCAGGCCTAGCGTGATGAGTGGAAAAAGCATGGTAGGGCGTACGAACATGATGATGCTACTATCTCAAAAACCTAGCCATCTGAGCATCAAATGTACCTTGTGCTTTCATAATGAGCTCGCACACCTCGCGAATTGCACCATGACCTGCTTCTTTACTTGTAATGTAGTGCGCATGCTCTTTGACTAGTGGCATGGCGTGAGGTACTGTCACACCTAGGCCGCAGCGGCGTATAGGGGGGATGTCGATGACATCGTCACCCATAAACACACACTCTTCGGCACTCACATTCATGTCAATTAACAGCTGATTAAATACTTCCAGTTTATCTTCAACGCCTTGGTATACATGGCTTGCTTTAATGTTTTCTGCGCGCTTCACAACTACTTGTGAGTCGCGGCCAGTGACAATGGCGATTCGAATGCCAGTATTACGCAGCAACTTCATGCCTAGGCCATCATGTGAGTGGAAGGTTTTGAACTCTTGACCATCATCACTCAAGCCAAGACCACCGTTGGTCATAATGCCATCCACATCAAATACCACAACTTTGATTTTTTTTGCACGTTCTTCAATGTTTGTTGCTATGCTCAAATCAAACCACCTTTGCTATTAATAAATCGAGCATATTTAATGCGCCGATTAAATCACCATTTGCATTAGTTACAAGTAGGGCGCTAATTTTACGACTTTCCATCAGCTCTACAGCCTCGGCGGCCAGTTTATCTTCACTAATGGTTTTAGGGTTGCTGTGCATCACCTCTTTCATTAGGGTGGCTTTAATGTCTATTCCATCCTCAAAGGCGCGGCGTAAGTCACCATCTGTAAAAATGCCTATCAGTTTTTGTTTGTCATCTACAACAGCCGTCATGCCCAAGCCTTTTTTAGACATTTCGAGCAAGCCTTCTGAAACGATAGCGTTTTGATTAATCATGGGTACTGCATCATTGCGTCGCATCACATCAGCCACATGCACCAGTAAGCGCCGACCTAAGCTGCCTCCAGGATGTGAGCGCGCAAAGTCATCAGCTGAAAACCCGCGCTGATTTAACACGGTGACTGCGAGCGCATCGCCTAAGGCTAAAGCTACGGTGGTGCTTGCAGTTGGCGCAAGCCCTAAGGGGCAAGCCTCTTGAGAGACATAAGCGTCTAAGTGTATGTTGGAGGCCTTGGCGATAGAAGAGTTAGCATTGCCCGTAATTGCAATCAGTTTAGCGCCCATACGTTTGATTAAGGGCAGTATGGTCATCAGTTCATCACTCTCACCAGAGTTTGAAAGTGCGATGACGACATCGTCGCCAGTAATCATGCCAAGGTCGCCATGGCTGGCTTCAGCGGGGTGCATAAAAAAGGCTGGGCTGCCCGTGCTTGCAAAGGTTGCTGCTATTTTTCGTGCAATATGACCAGATTTACCCATTCCGCTCACGACAATACGGCCTCGACAATGTAAAATGAGGTCAACGGCTTGGTCAAAGCTTTCGTTTAGTCGGTTTGCCAAAGCCTCTATGGCGCGCGCCTCTATCAACAAAACCTCTTTTGCCAAGCCCAATGTCGTTTTGCTTTTATTGATGTGATGTAGTTCTGCAATTTCCATAGCGTTTAGTATAAAAGGGAATCAGTTACGAATAAAGGCGAATAAGCAGGATAATACAATTTAGTTTGAATTTTATTCAAACTCGGCATATTTTTTGCCTAAATCGCAAAAATCGGTAAAACTTATAGACTATGCAAGATAATTTAATCATTGTTTTAATGTTGCTCACCAGCTCTGTGTTTATGGTGGCAATATTTCGTATGCTGCGCTTACCAGCCATGCTCGCTTATTTTTTGGTGGGCTTGGCGCTTGGTCCTCACGCCACAGGCTTGTTGCCAGATACTGAAGCTAATAGAGAGTTAGCTGAGTTTGGTATCGTGTTTTTGATGTTTAGCATAGGCTTGGAATTTAGCTTGCCACAACTTTATGCGATGCGGCGCACCGTGCTTGGCTTAGGCGGCGCGCAAGTTGCGGTGACCATGACTGTTGTTATGGCGGCTTGTCGTACGTTTGGTTTGGGTTGGCAAGAGTCCTTTGTGATTAGCTCGGCGTTGACCATGTCATCTACGGCAATTGTCTCTAAAATTTTAGCTGAGCGCGTTGATCTTAACTCTCGCCACGGTAGGCTTTCTATCGGCATCTTGCTATTTCAAGACCTCGCAGTAGTGCCAGTTTTGGTGCTTATTCCTGCACTTGCTTCTAATGAAGGTAACTTGGTCAGTGTGCTGAGTACTTCTTTTCTTAAAGCAGCATTGATGCTTGCCGTGTTGTTTTGGTTTGGCAAGTCTTTAATTAATCGCTGGTTTGGTTTGGTGGCTAAGCAACGCTCACGTGAACTTTTTGTCATGAATGTGTTGATGGTCACGCTGATGCTAGCGTATGCGACAAAGTTAGCGGGCTTATCATATGCGCTGGGCGCTTTTATTGCGGGCATGTTGATTTCAGAAACACGCTATCGCTATCAGGTGGAGTCTGATATTGCTTCTTTCCGAGATATTTTGCTGGGCTTGTTTTTTGTCACGATAGGGATGTTGTTAGATATTCGTGAGTTGGCTACAAATATTACTTTGGTGCTTGTTTTAGTGGCGGCACTGGTGATTTTTAAAGCATTGATTGTGGCTTCATTAAGCCGTGCCTTTAAGTTTGAGCCTGGTGTTGCTATACGTGCTGGGGTGATTCTAGCGCAAGCAGGTGAGTTTAGTTTTGTGATTCTGTCCTTGGCGACTGAGCAGGGCATGATTGGAGATAAAGCCTTGCAGGTGGTGCTTGCCGCATCGTTGCTTTCAATGGTGATTGCACCATTTGTGATTCAATATAACGGTAAACTGGCGCGCCAGCTTTCAAAAAGCTATAACCGTAATCATGGTTTAAAAGTAGCGGCACTAGAAGAGGCGAGTAAAGATTTAAATCATCATGTCATTATTTGTGGGTATGGGCGTAGCGGCCAATATTTGGGGCGTTTTTTGCGTGAAGAGGCTATCCCTTTTATTGCTTTGGATATTGACCCTGCACGTGTGCAAGAAGCAGCAACCGCAGGTGAGAATGTGATGTATGGTGATGCTGGTCGTCGTGCCGTGTTAGCGGCGGCTGGCGGCGCACGCGCTAAAGCATTAATTATTAGCTATAGTCATGCCCCATCTTCAATGAAGGTGCTTGATGTGGCACAAGATATTTATCCTAATTTACCAGTGATTGTGCGTACTGTAGACGATACGAATATGGAAGCCTTCCGCAAAGCAGGTGCAACAGAAGTGGTACCTGAAGTTTTAGAAGGTAGCTTAATGCTAGCCTCACATGCGCTAGTGATTATGGGGGTGCCACTTAACCGTGTGATTAAACGTATTCGCGCCTTCCGTGAGGCGCGCTACAAGATATTTCGTGGTTATTTCCGCGGTATTTCAGATGTGGAGCAAGAGGTTTCGGATAAACATCAGCCCAGATTACACTCCGTTGTCATTATGGCCGCTTCATATGCAATCGGTAAAAGTGCGCAAGAAATGCGTTTAGAAGATTGTAATGTTGAAGTGCAATCAATTAAACGCTATAGCAGTCAAGCCTTAGAAACCTCGCTTAGCACTATATTTGGCGAGGGTGATATTGTTGTGTTGTTAGGCACTTTAGAGAACCTTGCCATTGCAGAAAACTTGTTATTAAAAGGCCGTGTTAATTGAGTCAGCAACATGTGGTGATTGTTGGTGGTGGCATTGTAGGTTGTATGACTGCGATGGAGTTGGTCGATAGAGGGTGTAAAGTCACCATAGTTGAGCGCAATCAAATTGCTAGCCAAAGCTCTGGCGAGTCTTCATGGGCGGGTGCGGGTATTGTGTTTCCACTGCTGCCTTGGCTGTACTCAGAGCACGTTAATACGCTAACGCATTATGGCGCAAGCGTGTATCGAGCGATATGTGAGCGTTTGATGCAAGAAACTGGCGTCGATTCGCATATAGCACAGTCAGGGTTTTTATTATTACCTCCTTTTGACACTGATGCAGCACGCAATTGGTGTGCTGCTTATCAAGTTCCGCTAGAAAATGTTAAAGCCTCAGCTTTTGGTGTGCAATCCCTCAGTGGTGAAGATGCATTATGGTTGCCAACGGTATGCCAGATTCGCCCTCCGTATTTGATGCGCGCCTTGCGACAGTGGCTAGAGGATCATCAAGTGACCTTGCTAGAGCACACAGAGTTAAGCCCTCTAGGTGACACAGGCACCCTCAGTGCTTGGCAGACCTTAAGTGGTGAAGTGATTGAGGCGCATAAGTTTATTGTCACTTCTGGTGCATGGAGCTTTGAGTTGCTTAAAGCCACATCGCAAAAGCTTAATATCAAGCCCATGAGAGGCCAGATTTTGCTCTATCAACCTCCGAAAAATTTAGAGCAGATCGTTTATCGCGATGGCTTTTATATGGTGCCAAGGCGAGATGGCTATTTGCTAGCAGGCAGCACTTTAGAGGATGTAGGTTTTGATGCCAGCACGACTGAGGCAGTGCGTGATGAAATTAGTGCAAAAGCTACTGCGATTATGCCGGCCTTAAAAGGCTTGCCGATTATCAAACATTGGGCAGGTTTGCGCCCTGGTACGCCTGAAAACCTCCCCATGATTTCAAAACACCCGCATATTGAAAATCTCTATCTCAATACTGGGCACTTTAGATACGGCCTCAGCATGGCACCTGCTAGTGCAAGATTGGTGGCCGATTTGGTATGCGGCTCAGAACCTTGGATAGATGCAGCGCCATTTAAGCTTTTAGCTTAAGCTCGGTGTTATCAATAAATATCAGCTTTAAAAATTTAGCTGATTTAGACGCTCTTAACGCAAGTAATCATTGCCTCTTTAACCATGGGCGGCATGCTGATGGGTTTGAATTGAGTTGCATCAACACACACGACTTCAACGGTAGCAAGGTTTAATAACTCATCCCCGCGCTTAATTTGTTGCTCAAATGTGAAGAGGCTTCTGCCTACACTTGTCAGTATGGTTTCGATTTGCAGCATATCATTGAGCCGCGCAGGTTTTTTGTATTGCAAATTGACAGAGCGCACGACAAACAAAACCCCAAACTGCTCTTTAAGCGCTGTTTGTTCAAAACCCAAGCTGCGCAAAGACTCGGTGCGTGCTCGCTCCATAAAGTTTAAATACTGGCTGTGATACACCACGCCACCTGCGTCTGTGTCTTCATAATAAACGCGGATGGCTAGGGTGAATAATTGTGCGTGACTCATGTGCAAATTTTAGCACAATCACTTAATGTAAAAAGCTGCGGATTGTCTGCATTAAGGTTATTGAGCGGCCAAGCCTTTAATCACGTGATGTTGGCGGCGACTGATGGCGATGGTTTCTGGTATCTCTTTAAAAAGTGCTACCCAGTGATTTTCATGCTCTGTGTGTCGCTTTTCGTAGCCTAAAATACTAGCCTGTGCTGCGAGGCAGTTGCGATGTAGACGCAAAAATTTATCAGCAAACTCTTGTTCTAGCGTGGTGAGTGAGTCTTCAATTAAATACTCTCGCTCTTTGGTGCGCACTGTGATGTATTTGAGTTCGGCACGTAAATAAATGACCTCAGAGATGGGTACAAGAAGCACACGTCCCCGTTCTGTCACGCTGAAGTGTGTACGTTGGGGTTGTAAGGGTTTGATGGCCTCAAGCTGCGCGGGCAGTAAGGCTTTTGCTTTGTTTAGCGCTGTTTGCAGGCGCTCAAGGCGTATAGGTTTGAGTAAGTAGTCTACGGCATTTAAATCAAACGCTTGTAGTGCATAGGCATCAAAAGCCGTGGTGAAAATAATCGCAGGTGGTGGTGTGATTTTTTGCAAATGCTGCGCAGCTTCAATGCCATCCATTTGAGGCATGCGAATATCGAGCAGCACAATTTCAGGTTTCTCAGCTTCGGCTAACAGCAGTGCTTCTCGGCCGTTTTTAGCTTCATAAATAGTCGAAATTTCTGGAATGTCGCCCAATAGTTCACGCATACGATTGCGCGCTGGCGCTTCATCATCTGCAATAAGTATACGTAAACTGCTCATTTAAAAGCGGCCTTTTGGTAAGGAATGACAATGTGAACTTCGTACTGTTTATCTACCACTTTGCTGTTCAATCGAGCTTCTGCATCAAAGTGTAAGGCTAGGCGCTCTTGTATGTTGCCTAAAGCCATTTTGTTGCCAGCATGGTGGCCTCCTTGAGCGGGAAATGGGTTGCTTAGCTTTAAATGCACTTCATTTTGGCTGGTGAAAATGTGAATTTTAATCGAGCCACCTACTGGGAGTGGCTCTATGCCATGGTAGACCGCGTTTTCTAATAAAGGCTGGAGTACAAGTGGAGGAATAAGCGCATCGGGTGGCACATTATCAATTTGCCATAGGATATTGAGACGCTCATCTAGACGTAGCTTTTCTAAAGCAAGATATTGTCGGCACAATGCTATTTCTTGTGCCAGAGGTACTAAGTCGCGATTGTCAGCCATGAGTACGCGAAATAAATCCGCCATGTCTTCGAGCGCAGTCTCAGCGCGCTTTGGCTCACTGCGAACGATGGATAAAACAGCATTGATGCAATTGAATAGAAAGTGTGGCCTAATCCGTGCTTGTAGTGCTTGTAAGCGCGCTTCGGTAATAGCGGGTGTAAGTGCGCGCCGACGTAGGTTAAAGTAGGTGAGTACTACAATTGTAATGATGATTGTATTAGCAGAAACTCTCCATGTGGCTGGAGCTTGCTCCAAATATAGGCTGTTGACTAGGCTGTAATGGATGAGGTTAGCCACAAATAAAGTCATCAAAATCACACAGATATGTGCCCATATTGGGGGTATTTTCTGTAAAATTGAGTTGTTGCTGTAAAGTATGAGTAAGCTGACAATTAAAATTGGCTGCAAGAACATGGAAAATTGCGTAAAGATAGCGAGCAGCTCAGTCAAGCTGTTGCTTAGCGCTGTTGCGTGAGCGATAGCCATTAAGTTAACTAACACTAAAATACGTAAGCAGACACCTAAATTTTTAAAGTCTGGTAGCTGACTCATTTTGTCTTTAAGTGCTTGCATAATAAAGCTCAAGTTTTGCTTCATGCTATTCATATAAGCGTATTATTATTAAGTAATTTTTACTATGCAAGTAAAATAAAGTATAAGTAGAGCAAACCGTAATAGATTTAACGTTTAGTAACACCTAAAATTTCATTTATTTATCAATAAGGGCACTTATATTCATTGAAATTACATTGCCACACTGCGCAGCGAATTAAAAATTTCTCCTTACATATCAAGTATGTGATGCGTCGCAACTTTTTAATCGCGTTGTCTGGCATATTAGCTACTAATTGATAGAAGTGCACATAAACATTAGCTTAGAGAATTTAAAATTGAGTCAAAATAATACTGCAGATAATGCTTCGAATAATATTTCAGGTCACGGTAATGCGTGGTCAGGTCGTTTTAGTGAGCCTGTCGCAGAGCTGGTGAAGCGTTACACCGCGTCTGTTAATTTTGATAAACGACTCGCAGAGTTCGATATACAGGGCTCTATTGCCCACGCGCGCATGTTGGGCGCTCAAAAAATTATTAGTCTGGATGACGTCGCTGCCATTGAAAAAGGCTTGGGCGAGATTTTGCAAGAAATTCGCGCCGGCAAGTTTGAGTGGCTACTTGATTTAGAAGATGTGCACCTCAATATTGAAAAACGCTTAACCGACAAAATAGGTGACGCTGGTAAGCGCTTACATACAGGCAGAAGCCGTAACGACCAAGTGGCAACCGATGTTCGCCTTTGGTTGCGTGCAACGGTTGATGACATTATCGCTGGCATACGCCAGCTGCAAAACTCTATTTTAGATCTCGCTGAAGCGCATTTTGACACAGTGATGCCAGGCTTCACCCACTTACAAGTCGCGCAACCTGTGACTTTTGGGCATCATCTGATGGCTTATTTTGAGATGTTAGAGCGTGATGCTGCGCGTTTTGTTGATGCGCGCAAACGTATTAACCGCTTACCACTAGGTGCTGCTGCCTTAGCAGGTACTAGCTACCCAATTAATCGTGAAATGGTAGCGCAGGCTTTGGGCTTTGATGGTGTATGTGAAAACTCTTTAGATGCTGTTTCAGACCGTGATTTTGCCATTGAGTTTACCGCCAATAGTGCGCTAGTGATGACCCATCTTTCGCGCTTTTCAGAAGAGCTTATTTTATGGTCTAGCCCACGCTTTGCTTTTGTTGATATTGCAGACCGCTTTTGCACAGGCTCCTCGATTATGCCGCAAAAGAAAAACCCTGATGTGCCCGAGTTAGTGCGTGGCAAAACTGGGCGTGTGAATGGCCATTTGGTGGCATTGCTCACCCTGATGAAAAGCCAGCCCTTAGCTTATAACAAAGACAATCAAGAAGACAAAGAGCCGCTATTTGATACAGCAGATACCATTTTGGTGACGCTAGAAATTTACGCTGATATGTTACGCGGCATCACCGTCAAAAAAGACAATATGCGTGCTGCTGCTTTAGAAGGCTTTGCCACCGCCACAGATTTAGCTGATTACTTAGTGAAAAAAGGCACACCTTTCCGCGATGCACATGAGGCGGTAGCCCTAGCTGTTCGTTATGCAGTAGAAAAAGAATGTGATTTGGCAGATTTGCCTTTGGCCGAGTTGCAAAAGTTTAGCGTACAAATCACTGAAGATGTTTATCAAGTGCTCACTTTGGAGGGCTCACTTGCTAGTCGTGACCATATAGGGGGCACAGCGCCAGCACAAGTAAAAGCAGCCATCGCAAGGGCGAGAGCTAGGTTGAAAAGCTAAAAGAATGTAGGCCTAAGGTGAACTTTGCGGTTAAAAAAATATATTGGATAGTGGCAGCTAGCCTGCTTGCTTTGCCAAGCTCCAATATATTAAACGCGAGTGAGAACCTAGCTGTTGGCGCTAATGAGGCTATTAAACAGCCAACATCTAGTATAGACAATATACCCAACTTAACTTGGCCCTTGCTGCCAGGCGAAAATGTACATGGTTTGGCAGTGATGTTTTATCCGCACAATAAAGCCATGCAAAAGCGTTTTATCGAGGCCACTTTGCAGCTTAGCCGCGATATGAACCCAGGCTTTACAGCGCGCACTGCATACAATCAAACTACCACAATTATTATCCCTGAACTGCGCGCCTTATCGCTACGTCACCCCAAAGCGGCAAATGGTGGCGCACGACTTAAGATGAGCTATCGCTTGGCGAGTACAGAACTGGAGCAGGTCACCCCAGCCATGCAAGCTGAGTATGAATATTTAACTCAGCGCAATGAAAAAATGAAGGTGCAGCTCACGCAGCTTAATGAGCGCATTGCCATGCAGCAAGCTAAAATAGAGGAGCTTAAAAAAGCCACTATTTTGTGGCTAGAAAAACAAAAAAAGTTTGAAGAAGAACAAGCCAAAGCTGCAGCAATTATCACTGTCACACCAAGCTCAGCCGCCCAAATCAAAGCAGCAATACCTGAAAATGCGCCACCAGTTGCGGCACCTCAGGCAGCGCAGCAGCCAGCAGTGGACATTGTGAGCACACCACCTGCTGCCTCGGTATCTAAGAGTTATCCACTTGTTAAGCCAATGCCTAAAGCTGCTCAAGCGCCTGATGTACTAAGTGCTTTTATTGACTATACCTTATGGGTCTTAACTTCTTTAGTGGTTTTGGGCGTGGCAGTTTTAGTCTGGATGCGCTTTAGGCCGCAGACCAAACCATTAGACGAAGAAGAATTAGCTATCGAACCCTTGCCGATGAAGTCATTTCTTGACGAGGATTACGATGATGAGTATGACTCTGAGCCTATGACGGATGTACTAGACGAGGCTGAGTTACTTGCGTCACAAACCCACGACATTGATATTACAAAAACACTTCCGCCAGAGCTAGCTCCCTTGCAAAATCAGGCTGTTACACCTTCAACTCATCTGACGGATGGGGTCGCTAATCAAGGCAAGACGACAAAAACGCGCGAACCTGCAGCGCTTACACTTAGCGCGCTTACTATTAGCTTTGATGAAATGAGCAAGGCTGTGGATAAAGCAAAGCAGCTCATGGATGCATCTAAGCCTAATCAAGCCATTGATTTGCTGCAACATACCATTAATGGGCAGCCTCATATTGCACTAGAGCCTTGGCTATGTTTACTAGATATTTATCGCGCTTTGGACAAAAAATCAGAGTTTTTAAATCTAGCTAAGCGCTTTCACCATGGATTTAATGTGAGGCTGCCGCAATGGGGACCTGAAGAAGTTTTTACCGACAGTTTAGAAGATTTCGGGCATGTGACTAAAACCTTAACGGAGGTTTGGCAAACTGATAAGGCACATGATTATATACAAAAGCTGATTTTAGATAGTCGCGGTGGTGACCGCATAGGTTTTAGCTTATCGATATTAGAAGACCTGCTCATGCTAGATCAATTGTTAGAAACTCGTGATGAAATCAC